>CAVXPR010000035.1:0-119293 GCA_963763585.1 uncultured Acidobacteriaceae bacterium
CAAAGTCCGAAGCGTGGATGCTGTGCGGCCTCCTCAAACGTGAGGATAAGAGAACGGACTGCGGTTGGCTGGAAGATGAGCCAGGAAACGACGCCAGCCCCAATAGCCTGAAAGCGCGGCTAGCGCAAAAACTTGGCTACGAACCGACCGCGGAGCGACAGGCCGAACTCGTCAGCAGCGGCATGATCAACCCAGAGCTAATCAACTTGTCCAGCTTCAACGCCTTTCGGGAGGCCCTCGAGAAAGGTTGGGGTGGTACGCTTCATGCGCAATAGGACGAGGCAGCGGTCCCGAGCCTTGTCACTCTCCGTTCACTGGACGGAAATCCCTGCTCACTCGACATTGCTTGCCGTACGCTGCATGTCTTTGCCGTCGACGGCCCGAGACAATTACCATAATTAGGATGTGCAGTAAGGTCTGTGCCTAAAGGTGCAGTCAAAGGCGAATGCAAGGGCTGGATAATCGACTCTGTTATGAGAGGGTTTTCGCGGCTATTTGAGTGCAGCAACCCTGCTTGGCCGCCCAGCAACAGCCATCAAGTTCAATCCCGAAATGGGAAGGAGTTTTAAAGTTGAGCGATCGTTTCTTGTTTACCTCTGAATCTGTCACCGAAGGCCATCCGGACAAGATAGCCGACCAGGTCTCCGACGCCATTCTCGATGCCTGCCTGGAGCAGGATCCATACAGCCGCGTCGCGGCAGAAACCCTGACAGCCACGGGCCTGGTCGTCATCGCGGGCGAGATCACCACCAAGGCCTACGTCGATTTCCAAAGCCTGGTTCGCGGGGTGATTGCTTCCATCGGCTACGACAACGCGCTTTACGGCTTCGACTCCAACACTTGCGCGGTGATTTCGAGCATCAACAAGCAATCGGGGGACATTGCACAAGGTGTTGACACCGGCGGCGCCGGCGATCAGGGCATGATGTTCGGCTACGCGTCCGACGAAACTCCAGAGCTGATGCCGGCGGCGATCTCGCTGGCGCACAAGCTCTGCCGCCAATTAAGCGCGGTGCGCAAGAGCGGCAAACTGCCCTATCTTCGCCCAGACGGCAAGAGCCAGGTGACGGTGGAATACGACGAAAACGGCAAGCCGGCGCGCATTGATGCCGTGGTCATCAGCAGCCAACATTCTGAGGCTGTGAGCAATGAGGAGCTGCACGCAGACGTCCTCAAGCACGTGATCCAGGCGGTTCTTCCCCCTAAATGGCTCGATGAGCACACCAAGTACCACATCAATCCCACTGGCCGCTTCGTTATCGGCGGTCCCATGGGCGACACCGGCCTGACCGGACGCAAGATTATTGTGGACACGTACGGCGGCATGGGCCGCCACGGCGGCGGCGCATTCAGCGGCAAGGACCCGACCAAAGTCGACCGGTCAGCAGCCTACATGGCCCGCCACATCGCCAAGAACATTGTCGCTGCCGGGCTGGCCAGCCGCGCAGAGGTACAGCTGGCATATGCCATCGGCGTGGCTGAGCCGGTGAGCGTGCTGGTCGAGACCTTTGGCACGGGCAAGCTGAGCGAGGCGAAGATCACCGAGCTCATCCGCAAGAACTATTCCCTCACGCCCAAGGCAATCATCGAGCACCTTAACCTGCGCCGCCCGATCTATCAAAAAACAGCGGCGTACGGGCACTTTGGCCGCACGGAACCGGAGTTCACCTGGGAAGGTACCGGCAAAGCTGCCCAATTGGCCGAACAGGCTGGACTGACGGCCGCTGCCAAATCACGGTAACAACGTATCGGTAAATAGCCGATCGGACACGTTCGATGATGGGACCTGCTGCTTGCAGGTCCCATTGCTTTTTAGGTTGCCGCATCGATCCTCGCGTCGATGCCCGTAACGAGGTCCGTACCGATGCCCGCGCCGATGCCCGGACCAATGCCTTAGAATTCTCCGAGGCGCTTTAGCCCTGGTCTGAGCGGAGATACCCATGCGACTTTCTTTCGTTGTTGCTGTAATGTTCAGCATCGCAACTGCCTCCGCCGCGCAAGACGGAGCTAAATGGGCTTACGAAGGGAAAACCGGTCCGCTGGTCTGGGGAAAGCTCGATCCAGCGTATGAAGCCTGCGCAAAGGGCCACGAGCAGTCGCCAATCGACATCCGCGGAGCGCGCCTAAGCAAGGCGCTTGAGCCCCTCGAATTCCACTTCATTGCCGGCCCGATGACACTCGAAAACACAGGGCGAGGCATCGTCGCTCAAGTAGATCCCGGCAGCATGATGGCTGCCGGTGGAGTGCACTATCGCCTCATCGAGCTTGATTTCCACCATCCGAGCGAGCACGCGGTTAAAGGCAAGCTCAGCGATATGGAAGTGGACATGGTCTTCCGCAGCGAGGACGGCAAGACGGCGATGGTCGCTGTTCGCCTCAACCAGGACCGGAGCTTTCCCAATGCAATGCTGGCGTCGCTTTGGCCGCATCTGCCCACAAAGCCGGGCGCGACAGAGAAGGTCACCGATATGGTTAGTCCGGGCGGGCTTTTACCCGAGGACCGCGGCTATTGGACCTACCAAGGTTCAGAGGTCGCTCCGCCATGTACCGAGGATGTCCGCTGGTATGTGTTTGAGCAGGACTTAAGCATGAGTCGCGACCAGATGCGCGCCTTTACCGCTCTCTTCAAGGTGAACACGCGCCCAATTCAAGATATGCATGGGCGGAAGATTGAGGCGAACGAGTAGAGCGGCTCTTGGCTTCTAGCTTTTCGCCGCGACTGTGGGAAGTGGCGTCAATTGAATCACAATCCCGTCGCCTGATCTCTCTATGCGAATGCCGGTCAAGTCGCGCACCAGGTAATGCGCTGCATTTAGCGACTCCGCGGAATGGGAAAATGTAGTCGCCACAACCGTGCAGCCTGCATCGCGGCCGGCCAAGACTCCCGAGGGCGAGTCCTCAAAGACAACGCACTCCGCCGGCGCCACGCCAAGCAACGCAGCTCCAGCCAAAAACGGCTCAGGATCAGGCTTGCCGCGCTTGACCC
Organism: uncultured Acidobacteriaceae bacterium; assembly: GCA_963763585.1. Classification (GTDB taxonomy): domain Bacteria; phylum Acidobacteriota; class Terriglobia; order Terriglobales; family Acidobacteriaceae; genus Telmatobacter. The sequence continues at coordinate 2,987 of CAVXPR010000035.1, forward strand.
GGTCTGCCGTCACAAGTTTTTCAGGCACCGGAATGCCGGCGGCAGCCATGCGAATCCGCGCCAAGCGGTCCGTGGCGCTTGTCACCACGGTCCATCGATCCGCAGGCAACGCCGCAAGCAGGTTCAGCACGCCGGGAAGTACTGTCAGCCCTTCGTTGTCGGCAACTTCAAGGTCTTCGATCACCGTTAACTCGGCCGCGTTATCGAGGTCAGGCCGCAGCTTGGCGATCGTCTCCACGGCGCGACGGCCATGCGCGGTTTCCCGCGCCAGCGCGGGATCGACGCCGCGCAGAAGGGCCCATTTTGTCCAACTGCGCTCGACCGAACCAATGGACGAAATGAGAATTCCGTCCATGTCAAAAAGAATTGCTTTGCAATGAATTCGAATGGGTGAAGGCGAGCTTGATGAGGCCATGAGTCGATCTTAGTTTGGACGGCATCCGCCGGGGATTGGTCGGTATCCACTGGCGATTGGCCGGGGTGCCGGACTCGACGGAATTTAGCGGCTTCCCTCCGCGCGCGTTTACTTAGTCGCGGGGAAGGTGAGCTTGGGTGGGTCACCGAACGTGATCGTGGCCTCGACGGATCGCTTGCGGGAGCCAGAGATGATCTGGTTCTGGCCGAGCTGGATATTTCCGTTGGCGATAGTAGCGTCGGCCGTCCAGCGATCGAAGCGGGTCAGTGCATCTGGAATTAGCGGGGGCTTGGATGAAGCGCCAGCAGTTGCAGGCTTCGCAACAGCGATAGTCCCGCGCCGGAACTCGAAATGCAGTTTCCCTTTAGCCGATGCGGACAGGTCATCGCCGGTGTAGCCCGACAGATCGAGGTTGCCGCTGCCGCTCAAAGCCTCGCCAGTCCATCGCAGGCCCAATAATCGGCCCACATCTGTTGCGCTGAGCTTTTGGAAGTCTCCGTTAAACGAATACGCCAGCTTATCCCGATCTGTCGCTGGCTTGGTGAGTGCCCCCGTGAGATGTACCGTGCCATCGAAGATGCTTGCATTGAGGCTCGATATTTTAGCGCTGGTGGGCATCGATTCGCAGAGACGTCGAGACTCCTTGAAGCGTGACCGGTCCGAGAATGAGCGAGTCGGCAGTCACGGTTCCCTCAAGCTGAGGCCAGGGAGGCGCCGATGAGGGATGGACGCGGTCGATGAGATCGGACAGCAGAGTTCCCTTTTCCCGTGCGCCGAGCAGCGCGCTCTGTAGTGCGGCAGCGTCCAGATCGGCGAAGTGCAGTTGGAACTGAGGCGGGCACGGCGTTGGCGGAGTTTGTTCCGGTGCGCAGGTCGATGGCAGAGTCAGGCTTGCTGTTGCTTTGAGAGGGCCGTACGTAAGGTCCACGGGGTCCCAGCGAAGATTGCCATTCTCAATATGAAGCGTGGCCTGATTCACGACAACGTGGCCAGCCAGATAATCGGCCTTCCAGTTTGCGTTGCGAATGTTCACCGTTCCGGTCAGGGAATCGCGGATTGGAGGTTCGGGTACTGCGCCGATCGCTGGCGCACTTGCCGGCGCTGTTATTGGTGTTGGAGACGAAGACTTCGGGGCGCTAACCGGTGCAGCTTCGGCGGAAGCAATACTCGCGATAGGAATCTCCTCGGCCGGCATCCACGGTCCTTCAGCGGTCAGGTCTATCGCGATGGGATCGCCTGCAAGGGTCGCGAGCGCGTCTGACGCCGGAATTCCTGCCGCGTGGGCGAGCTCACTGGCGCGCGCATAACTCGCCGGTCCCCGAATGCCAATCTCGTAGCCCGTGAGTGCGAAACGCACATTAAGGATGAGCGGAACGGCTCCGCCCGCTGGGATAGCAATAGAGCCGGCCAGCGCTTGCGCAGGGTTTCTCACTGCCGGGGGCGGCTCCGTCGCCGAAGACTGAGGCGCTGGGGAGACGATGGCCACAGGCGCCAGCGTAAACTTCGGAGCCTGAACGGGTCGGCTGAGACCTTCGCCGTTGAGGACGAGGCCCTCGACGGTAAAGCTGCCGGTTAGAGGACCGGGAGGGCCGGCGAGGCCAGCTTGACCAGCGCCAGCAATCGCCGCATGAATCTTCTTGAACCCGGCTTTCGCAATCGGCTTGGCGGGCGCGGTGTTCGCTAGAGTGCGAGTGTCGTAGACGATTTTTCCACTTACCGTGCCTTTGGCTTCAAGATCCGGCGCGAGACCACTGCGGAGAGCACGCAGAACGTCAAGGCCAGCAGTTACGGGTACATGATCGAGTTCAACAGAGAAGCGCGGCGGCGCATCTTCGCCCGGTTTTTCTCCGGTGACGTGAACGCGGCCTTCGCCGAGGGGCGAGTTACAGTCCATGTTCTCGACACTCTGCTCCGCGTAGTGGTAGATCAGGTTGCAACGCGCGTCAAAATCGAGCGGCGCCGCGGGGGTGAATTCGGCGCGATGCACGCCAGTGGCTCGCAGGCGCATTGCGACCTGCGCCGCATCGGGCGTACCGTCGAGATGCAACTCGCCGGTCAGGTCTCCGCGCCAACCAGGATCGGAGCCCGTTATGAGACGGGCAAGCTGGCCAAGCTGTGCCTCCTGCCAATCGACATCCAGATGCAGAGGCATTTGGCTGAGAGCGGGAGCACGCCTCATGCTGGCCTCCACGCGCACCACACCGGTTTCTTCAAGGTACAGGCTCACGTCGGTCCGGGCCGGCTGTCCGCGCAGGCGAATGCGCCATTCGCCGGGACTCTCCTGCCACAGCGAGAGATCAGCATTGACCAGCGAAAAAGGGAGCTTTTCCGCACCGTTCTTGAAATTGATTCGAGAGTTGGTGGCTTCAAGATAGGGCAACGGCGCGGGCCGCCGAGTCCCCGATGAGGATTGAGATTGCGCGGCGGCGGTGCGAAGAATTGAGTCGAGGTTCCAACGGCCGGGCCCGGCGCGCACCAGGTTGAGGCTGGCCTCGTCGACGCTGATCTTGCCGATCTCCACGCGGCCGCCAAACAGTGCGAGCAGCCGGATGGACGCGGTGACCTTGCTGGCATGGAGCACAGGTTCGACGCCGTAAGCCGGATCCTCCGCAACGCTCAGATCCGAGATTTCAAATCCGGGCCATGGCAGAATCTGCGCTTGCACCGATGAAAGGCGCACCGGCCTGCCCAGTGATCGCGAGATAAGTTCCGTGATCTGGCTCTTAAAGCGACTCACGCTTATGAGCGGGGGCACGACGAGCACAAGCACAAGGATCGCAATTGTTGCGAGCGCCATCCGCAACCATCGGCGGATTCGACCATTGCCTCCGTCGCGTTCTGTCATTGTCTATAAATTCTAATTGCTTGCTTACCGTGTCACGTGGAAGGTGCGGCTCCAGCGTGTCCCAGTGAAGAAATGCAGCACAACGTGGCCCATCCAGGCCACGCGCGGGCCAATTCCTGTTTGGTCGTAGACGGAATCGGGAGTTACAAACGACCAATAATTGAAAAGTGTGCGACCCATAATGTTTTCGCGCGGCACAAATCCCCAGAAACGCGAGTCAAGGCTGTCATGCCGGTTATCGCCCATCATGAAGTACATCCCGGGCGGAACCACCAGATCGCCATCGACGACATGATTGGGGAAATCGACTGCCCAACTCTCGGTGGCGCCGCCGGGCTGAGGGTATGGGGGCTCGGCCGGAAACTCGTCGAGAAAGTCAGTATGGTTTTCCGGCGTGATGGGATCGGTGTACGGCTGTGCTTGCGCTACCCCATTCAGGATCACGATGCCGTTGCGCAGATGGATGTGGTCGCCGGGCAGACCGATGAGGCGCTTGACGAGAATGGTGTATTGCGGCTTGCCATCGGCATCCATCGCATCGAGGCCGGGTTGGAAGACCGGCTTGTAGAAGACGACAATGTCGCCGCGCCTGGGCTCGCGGTAGTGAACCAGCGGCATCCATTTGGCGGGCGGGGCCAGATTGATGCGGTCAACAACCAGGTGATCGCCGACAAGCAGCGTATTTTCCATCGATCCGGAGGGGATGACGAAGTTCTGCGCGATGAAAGTGAGTATGAACAGCCCAACCACCAGGACCGAGCAAATGCTCGCCAGGGCTTCAAAGGGAGTCTCTTCCACTTTTACAGGCTCGGAATCCGATTCCTGTGATTTCTGGGCCGGCTCTTTTGGTGTTCGCGCTCTATTTTTCGTCATTCTGCTGCTCTTTGCGGAAGTAGTCAGGCGTCTTGAAGCCGTTGCAAAAACAAATCAATGTACGACGTGGAAGATGCGCCGCCAGCGGGCAAATCCCGCGATACGTTCGGCCAGATCGCGTTCGTGTCCGAGTCTATCATCCGTGGGCTGTCGCGCTTCGGCGACTGGCTGCGGAGCGATTTGGGCGATCTGCTGCACATCAGTAGAGTAAGGACGTGAAACCGAAAAATAGATCACCAGTGGACGCGCGATGATCGCCTGAGTCGGCACAAAACCCCAGAAGCGGGAGTCATTGCTGCGATTTCGGTTGTCACCCAATACGAAATACTCTCCTTGCGGCACCACAAGCTCACCGTCCCGAGTCAGGCTTTCCACCTGGCGCCACCAATCGGGATCGACCTGCATTCGAAAATCCGGATCGCTCAAAATATCGCCGGGAAAGTTATCGCGAGCGGAGCTGTTCGGCGCAGATTCAAAGGCCGCATATGGCTCGTTGAGTGCCACACCGTTCACGATTACGCGGCCGCTGGAGATGCGCAGGCGGTCACCGGGAACGCCTACCACTCTCTTGATCAGCATTGGCGGCTGGGAGTGGTGGAAGACGATGATGTCGCCGCGCTGAACAGGCTGATAAGGCAGGAGCCAGTTGCTGAAGCGGCCTACGGGGGCATAGATCTGTTTATTGCAGAGCAGGAAGTCTCCAACAAGCAGCGTGCGCTCCATGCTTCCAGAGGGAATGAGAAATGGTTGAAGCACAAAGGTGAGCACGAACAGCGCCACAACGATTGTTTGCAACAGTGACGCCAGCGCATGCGGAAGCGTCGGCAGGTGGGGATGGATATGCACCCACCGTCGTAGAAACGGACCAGGCGCTCGAACGGGAGTGCTCATTGCGCGCCTTGCTGCTCAGTGTCAGCGTCAGCCGGAATGCCATTACGGGAGCTTCGCCGGCTGCCGACTTTGCCAGATGAAGGCGAGCTGAATCCATTGGACAAGAGGTCGAGCGCTCGACGGGCTGCATCCTGCTCAGCGTCTTTTTTAGTGCGTCCCATTCCACGAGCGAGCGCCTTCCCTTTCTGCCCGGCTTCGCCTTTCTGCCGCACTTCAACCAAAAAGCGCTTGTGATGATCGGGACCGCTCTCGCTTTTTACCAGATAGACCGGCGCTCCAGCACCAGCTGCCTGGAGCCGCTCCTGCAGCGCTGACTTGTAGTTGCCCAGCGCTTCTCCAGAACGCAATTCAACCGCGAGCCGTTCGGCAGCTTCGCCCATTACTTTGCCGCGGACGAAGGACCGAACTGGCTCAAGACCTCCATCGAGAAAGAGCGCGCCCATCACAGCTTCCATGGTATTCGAGAGCACGGTGCTTCTGCGGCGCAGGCCGCTGCTCTCCTCACCGCGGCTCAGACGCAGATACTTGCCCAGGTCAATCTCCTCCGCAACTCTTGCCATATGTTGGCGGCTCACCAACCCGGAACGAATTCGCGTCAGTTCGCCTTCGCGCCACTCCGGATGCAGGGCGAACAGCGCTTCGGCCACCACAAGACCCAGAACAGCGTCGCCGAGATATTCGAGACGCTCATTGTCGGCAGGAGCAGATTTCTTGCCGGTCTCCGCCTGCGCAAGCTGGTGGGCTAGTGAGCGGTGCGTGAGCGCGCGCACCAGCAGCTCTGGGCTGGAAAACTTGTGCCCCAGTGCCGCTTCAAGCTCATTGATCTCTGCTTTCACTCCTGCCCCTCTGTTAAGCGCTATTCACAACTTTAGACGCAATTCGTGCGCCGCTCGAGGCGCCGAAAATAGACCAGACAACTTGGGAGATTCGCCGCACCCTTCAACTTCGGGATATCGCGGGAGGCGTCAGTTGAAAACTACTGCGGCCTCGGTACGCTGCCTTGCGTTGGTGATTCAGGCTTGGCGGTCCCTGCGCCGGCGGGTTTCCCGGGAGCAGGCTGCCCACTGCGACTTGGTTGCTGAGGTGAGGCACCGGGTGCATCATCACCTGAATCGTCATCGCAATCATGCTCATGGCCCCGCTGCACGTAGGCCGCTTTCACGCCCCGCTCGGCGGCCAGGCGCGTATCAACTTGACCGTCGCGAACAGTCAAAGCCTCGTTGTATTCAGCCAAGGCCTCGTCGCGCTTGCATTCCAGGTCCAGCATGCGGCCAAGGTAGATATGCGACCAGGCCAGCAGCCTCTGTTCCTTGCTGGTGGCAAGGGTTTTCTGGAAGTCATCAATCGCTTCGTCAGGATGGCCCGTCATCAGATCTACGCGGGCCAGGATGAAATGGGCTCGGGCCGCATCGGCCGTGGAGGCAACGGTGTCAGTTTGGCCGGCGAGCGCCTTTTGCGCGATCGCAGTTGCAGCGGGAATATCTCCAGTGGCGAGCTTGGCCTCGGCGAGGTCGAGTCCCGTCAGAGCGTGCGGTTTGCTGTGCTGCAAGACGTCTTCGTCTCCCACTTTGTCGAATTCGATCTGGCGCGAAAGGTGCACCTGCTGATCCACGTCCATCCCATAGACCATTTCGCCGATGGTGTCTTTCAGGCTGGCGGGATCCCTTTCAAATTGCAAAAGTTGCTCATAAAAGTATTGCGTAAGGACATATCCCTGCCGCATATCGTGCGCGACGACTGCCAATTTCGCCGCATCCACTTTCTGCTGGTAGAGTTCGCGCTGATGCTCGTAGAGCGGCAACTGCGAGCGGTCCACATTCGCCGGAATTTTATACTCAGGAATTCCCGTATCCATGGTGCGCGCTTCAATGGCCTTGATCAGGCATTCAATGGTCAGAGAAACAGTGTCGGAGCGGAAGCGGAAATCAAGAGGCGCGTCGCGAATTTCCTTGAGAATAGGCTGCTCGCGGTCAATGGCATTGGACCTTTCGTAAAGTAACGGGTCGATCACGTAGTGCAGGTAGGTGTGGCGAACGTCAGCCATGGGAATCTTTCCATCAACCGGGGAAACCACCACCACATAGTCGGTGCCGTAGATACGCGCGTTGACAACGGACGGAGAGAGCTGTGGCTCGACGACTACGATGAACCTGCGGCCGTCATAGGTCGAGGCCGGCATCTTGAGGTATAGATTCGCGTTGACGATCATCTGCGAGATCGGATCGTGCAGCTTGTCAATTTCCTCGTCGTAGGCACGATGCGAGGTCAGCCAGATGCCGTGAAGGTCAACCGCGGCAGCAAACGCGCGAAGCGCGGGCAGAACCTCCACCACCTGTGTGGAATCCGGAGGCATCTCAGTGAGGTCCGCTGTGACTTCAAGCTCCGGGGGCGGCGTCAGGTAAAGGGCCAGCGAGATGTACTGCGAGATGTCGCGTTCCGAACCGGTCATGCGGTGCTGAGCAATGTACAGGCAAAGCGCGTCGCGCTTGGTGCGCGCATCCTCGCTTTGGGCGAGGGCCTGATTGATCTCGTCCCGCAGGTGCTTGCGAATGGGCCCACTCTGTTCCAGACCCTCGTCGTATCCGCAGGTGTTGAGCGCTGCCGACATGATGAACACCTGCTCGGATGGGATAAGCGAGATGGTCGGCCCGGCGGGATCGATGAGCGAAGGCGCTTTTTCCCGCGCGTACATCGGCCCCGAAGCGGAGTTTTGGCTGGAAGATGAGCTGCTGGAGGATTGAGCTCGAGCGGACCAGGGGGACACTCCGGCCAACAAACATAGAATCGCGACAGGAATGAAAACGGAAGACTGAAATTGGCGTGTCATGAGGAAACCCTGCATGCAAGTCTAGTTAGACGCAGCAGCAGGGTCAAACGGAAGGGCGAGTTCAATTCGAGCCGCGAGCCGACTTATCCCCGCACCGAGACGCCGGAGAATGACAGCACCGCGAGGCCACGGACGGGCTGGCCATAGAAGCGGGCCGGCTCAAAGCGGCTGAACAGGAGCAGGTTCTCTACGTGCGAGCGGGTTGCGTCGTCGGTGGGGCCGGAAACGATGCGATAGTCGTAGACTTCACCCGCTTTGTTGACATACGCCTCGACGACGACCGGGCTGGAGATGGCGCTGGCCTCATTGTTGCCCTGAGCGTTCGAGAAATAGAGCAGACGAGGAGCAGTGGCATCGCCCAGAGGTTCGTCGGGCGTTGCCTGAGCGGTCTCCGGCTGCGCAAACACGGTAACCAGCAGGACGATGGTTCCCAAGAGCAGGACCGCGCTGGCGAATCCCGCGCCTGCTTGAAGAACGAATGGTCCCACAGTGTTCTTCCACGCCAGTTCCCAGGCAGTAAAGATACTGCGGCGGCCGCGTGCCCTTTCCTGGCTTACCGCGACGCGAATCCGCAAAGGCAGATCTGCCGGCTCGGGCGCAGGTCCCAGTTCGGCAAGCGAAGCCTGCAATTGGCGCATCGACTCCCACTCCCGTGCACAATCGCGGCACACCTTGAGATGTGCGTCGATCTCCTGCATCACTCGTCCGGTCAAGCGGCTGTCTAAATACTCCGTCAATCCATCCCGCACTTCGTTGCAGCTGTTCATCGCGCCTCCTCTCTCAAGGACATCTTCAATCCTGCCGGCGCTTCAGACCGCGATGCCGTCAGCGATGCCTTCAAAAAGGCGCGCCCGCGAACTAGCCGCGACTTCACCGTTCCCAAATTGATGCCTTGCATGGCCGCTACTTCCTCATAGACGAATCCTTCAATATCGCGAAGGATAAGCGTCGTGCGGAAAGGCTCCGGCACCTGGCGCAGGGCGAGTTCCACCCGCGCGCGATTCTCTTCGTGCAGGGCAATTTCGTAGGGCGACTCCGCGGGATCGACAAGCATGTCCTTCAACTGCACCGGCCGGCCGCTCTCTCCCTGTGCCATCTCCTGCTCCATGGCAATTTCCCGTTGTTGATGACGGATCCACCAGCGACGCTGGTTCGACGCTTCACGCAACGCGATGCGGTAGATCCACGTGCGCAACGAAGAATCACCGTGAAAACCGCGAATTCCGCGGAAGACCTTCACGAATACTTCCTGGGTAAGATCGGCAGCGTCAGCGGAGTTGCGCACCGTGCGCGCCAGCAACGAGTAGATTGGCTGATGGTAGCGCGTGATTAGCCAGGCAAACGCTTCCTCGGAGCCGGCTCGCAATTCCTCAACGAGAGCGGCTTCATCGGATTGAAGCGTGAACGCGCTTGCAAGATTGCCCATGGTGAGGTCCGTTTGCAATTTCGTATCCTCCCACGTTACCGCAAATCAGTCATCCCGTGCACATGCACCCATCACACCGCGAAAAGGGTTAAAGGCTAAACCGATCATTTGAAGCGACTTGCTTTCGTTCCAAGCCGCTGGCTAGCCGATCGTGCCATCTTTGGGCCCGATACTACCCACTACTCTTAGACACCGAGCCACCATGAAGTGTTCCCAATCTTCCGTGACGAGGATTTTGGGGTCATGGAAATTTTGTTGATGAATTCAACACGATGCCGTTGAGTCAGATTGCGAAGGCGAGCCTGCGGCCTTTTCGGGGCGATTTCAAGGAATACCCAGCAGCTTGTGCGTTTGCAGGCTCAGCCGCCAGCGCGGATGATCGAGGCAATAGGCCAGTGCAAGGGTCGTGTTCAGCTCACGGTCAGGACCATCCATGGGTTGCAGGAAGAAATGCCGGAACGGCAGCTCCTCAAATTGCTCCGGTTCGGCGCCCGCCTGCGGATAGATCAACTTCAGCTCGTCGCCACTCAATTGCTTGAGTCCCGCGCCGGCCTTAGGACTGACGCAAATCCAATCGAGGCCGTCAGGAGCGGCGATGGTTCCGTTCGTCTCAACGGCAATCTCGAAACTGCAGGCGTGCAGCGCATCGATCATCTCCTTGTCGAGTTGCAGCAGTGGCTCGCCGCCGGTGCAAACGACAAATCGGTTCGAGCCCTCGGCGTTCGCAGGCCAATTCCGTTCGATGGTCGCCGCCAGCGCTTCTGCAGAGGCAAAGTGGCCGCCGCCACGGCCGTTGGTATCGGCAAAATCTGTATCGCAGAACTTGCAAACCGCGGAAGAACGGTCCTGCTCGCGTCCCGACCAGAGGTTGCATCCGGCAAATCGGCAAAAAACCGCAGGGCGGCCCGTATGCGCGCCCTCGCCTTGCAGGGTGTAGAAGATTTCTTTGACTGCGTAACTCATAAGTGCAGCTTCTAGCTGCTAGCTCCTAGCTTCCAGCTCATCTCGCAATTAGCAAGGTCGTCAACTTCCACCCCCAAAAAGCCAGAGGCTAGAAGCTACCGGCTGTTTTCAAGCAGCGGATCTTCGATCCCATTTTCGCTGAAGCCCTTTTGTCTCAGCAGACAAGAATCGCATTGGCCACAAGGCACGCCCAAGGGGGTGGGATCGTAGCAACTGCTGGTCAAACCGTAATCGACGCCCAGGCCGCGCCCCAGGCGAATGATCTCCGCTTTGGAAAGCGCGATGAGCGGCGTATGAATTTTGAGCATCTGACTGCCCTCCACACCGGCCTTGGTCGCCAGGTTGGCCATTTTTTCGAAGGCAGAGATGTATTCAGGACGGCAATCGGGGTAGCCCGAATAGTCGAGCGCATTCACACCCAAATAGATATCGTTCGCGCCCAACACCTCGGCCCAGGCCAGCGCGTAGGCAAGAAAGATGGTGTTGCGCGCGGGTACGTATGTAATTGGGATGCTTCCGGTCATCTCCTGGGTTGTGCGGCCCTTCGGAACTTCGATATTGGCAGTGAGCGCAGAGCCACCAAAGGCGCGCAGGTCAATGGCCACGGTGCGGTGCTCCTCGACGCCGATCGACGCGGCAACACGTTTCGCTGCCTCCAACTCCCATGCATGGCGCTGGCCGTAGGAAAACGAGAGCGCATAGAGCTCGTAGCCCTCGCTCTTAGCGATGGCGAGTACAGTCGCCGAGTCGAGACCTCCGCTCAAAAGGACAACTGCGCGTTTGAGGTTGTTTTCCATGGTCAGGTTGATTTTCCGTAGGCAAAGACGAGACTACTTGAGATCGCCGCCGCGACCGATATCCATCGACGGCGAAATCGGATTTCGCTCGTCGATGTAGGCCTCGATGCATTGGTCGAGCACACCCTTGGCGTCCAGAATGAACTCGACCGCGTCGCGCGCCCCACCGTAGCCGCCACCGTTTGGCGTTACATAGTGCGCCTCGGCTTTCACGCGTTCGCGCGCGTTTGCGACCGCGACCGCAAACCCTACCTCGCGCATTGCAGGCAGGTCGATCACGTCGTCGCCCACGTAGCAAATCTCCTCGAGCGCCACGCCTTCTTTTGCGACAATCTCGCGGATCGCCTTCATCTTGAAGGCGCATCCCTGGTAGACGAATTCGAGCTTCAGATCGCGGGCGCGTGTGGCTACCGTCTCGCTGATGCGCTTAGTAATCACTCCGCACTTCATGCCGCCGAGCCGCGCCAGCGAAATCGCCGTTCCATCGTGCGCGCTGTACCCTTTGGCCTCCACCATCGTTGTGGACTGAACTCCGTACCCGATGTTGTCTTTTCCGCGAAGCTCATCCAAAACTCCGGTTTGCGCAACACCTGGCACAAGCCAGATGGTGCCATCGGTCCACACGCCGTCGACGTCAAAAAGAATGATCTTGATCTTGCGAGCGCGGTCGATTGCGGATTGGGGCGCATTGAGTGCCATGCGTTCATTTTACTGGGCGTGCCCGATCGCCAGGTTACGAATTGCCACCCGTTCACGAGAGAATACAAACGTGGATCAGGACCCTCCCGCTACCGCGCCGCCGCCACAGGGACTCGCCGCCGAAGACTATTACTTCGACGGGCCGTATCTCGTATTCACTGCCGCGTACCACCTGAAGCGCGGTTCCTGCTGCGGTTCAGGGTGCCGGCACTGCCCTTATCCGGAGAAGCCTGCCACGGCGCCTGACCCGATGAAATCGGAGTGAGGCACAACTAACCGTCAACCGCGCGAAATTTCTCGCTGGCTGGGCGCACCCCGGCAGTGCTATAACTCCAGACTTGCGACTCCGGGCGGCCTAACCTTTGCGCTGTGAAGGTTTCCCCAGTTTCCCTAGTGCTGCCGAAACGAAACTAATTCACGAAATCAACTTCAAGAAGACAACTTCAGGAAAGCGAAGGAGAGAAATATGGGAATTTTTATGTGGATTCTGGTCGGCCTGGTTGCAGGCTGGCTGACGGGCAAGATCATGAAGGGTTCCGGCTATGGGTTTATCGTGGACATTCTGCTGGGCATCGCCGGCGCGTTGATCGGCGGCTTTATTGCGAGGCATCTTGGGCTGGATGCACAGGGCGGATTCCTCTACAGCACGCTCATCGCCGTTGGCGGCGCGGTGATCCTGGTGGTCATTCTTCGGATTCTGAAGCGGGCTTGACGGCGCGCGTGGCGGCTGCCTGCTCCCTTCCGCAGCGGCAAAGGGAGGGGCGGCCGCCCGCGGCGACTTGACCTCCCGCAGATCTTATTCCGAGCCGCCGCTTGACGATGGTTGCGCAGGAGGCGTCGTTGCAGCTGGCGGAGCCGCCGGCGCAGCTGCCGGTTCTCGCACCAGGACGGCAAAGCGCGGAAAAGCGAAGCTGCCCGCCGCGTCGTCAATCACGTTTAACTGGCAAACATACGGACCGGGTTTGAGCCCGCTCAATGGCACGTCGAGTTCAATTGAGACCGCATCGCGCCCTTCGACATTGATCGACTTCGCCTGCACGATGGGTGTTTCGTACACCTTGGTTGATCCCTGAATCAGTTCCAGGCTGCTAAGCAGATCGATCGCGGATTTGGCGTCCTTCGGCGCTCCTTCAGCCGCTTTTTCGTGCGCCGGATCGTAGATCTCATAAAGCAGATACATGTGCTGGTCCTGGCGAAAGACGTGGCTGATATTGGGCACGTATTCCTCCCCGTCACGCACCAGCGGATCGTCTTTCTTGCTCGGCTGGCGCTGCGAGGCCAGCACGATGGAGCTCATCTTCAGCGGAGCCTTCTTGAGATCGGGCAGCGTAACGTCGGCGATGAACGAGCCCATGCGCCCAGTCTGGTTTTCGCGTACTACGAACTTGAGTTGATACTTGCCCGGCGGCAAATTAAAGCTGGTGGTGTACTGGATATTTTTCTGCCTCGCCTGAAACGATGGGTCAAGATTAAGTTTGACCGTATCGCGAATGCGTCCCACTGGCCGCTGAGTTTGGTCGAGCACCGCTCCGATAATGTCCAGCGTGGCTTTGTCTTTGTCGCCGCCCTTTACAAACGGGATCTGCGAGCCAGGTACGACGAGTGAAACGGGCATGAAGAAACGATTTTCATCAAGACGGAAGTACATGGCGTTCATGTAGACCGCCATGTCGGTGGCCGGCAGATCGCTGGCAAGCTGATCCTGGAGCTCCTGCTCACGGTCCTCATTGCCGGAATGCCTGAAATCCGCGGGGGCGTAGTATCCGGGCCGGTAGTCGAGCTTGACGCCGGGCCGGTCGATCTTAACCGTTAGCTTGCGATATTTGCCATCGCGCGCGGGATTTGTCGAGTGAAAACCGATGGCGTAGTAGGCCGAATTATCTTTCTGCACCTGCGCAAAAGCCGGCGCAAAGTCGTTGGAATCAAGAAAGGCCTTGCCGCCCGTGTCGTTGGACAGAGTGGCCATCACTTCCTGACTCTGGAAGTTCGCGTTCATGTTGGCCGTGAGCGCGCCGCCATTAAACCCGCCCTGTCCGCGCAAACTGCCGGTGGAGGCGTCGCCCAGCGGCGTCACGGCCTGCAAGCCTCGCGTGTCAACGCTGTAGATGGCCAGGTCGGCGCGCACTGCTGCGTTGATGGCCGAGCGCAACGATGCTTCGTTTTCGATTCCGTCGCGCGAGATTCCGCCGGAGAAATAGAGCAGTGACTTTTTCTCATTGATCTTTGCGAGGGATTGCGAGATGCTGCGCAACGCGAAAAGCTCTCGATCGGTGTTTAGGTCGTTGTATTCACTCTCGTCTGGCGTATAGGCGGTCGTGTCCTCCGCCTGATTCGTGTTGGCGGTCGCGCCCTGGGCAAATCCCTGCCCCTCAGTTCCGTTGTAGGCGCCAACCTCGCTGATGAGCGCGTTTTTGTCGGCGGTGAAATCCTGATCGACGTTGAGCGTGTCGCCCAGCGAGACCAGGGCCACAAGATCGGCCGACTGCATTTTTGTTTTGAGAAAGGCCTGCGCCGCCTCGACACTGCGCTCGAGATCCTCGGGCTGCATCGAGGTCAGGTCGAAGAACATCACGATCAGCCGGTGGTTGCGCAGTTCCTCCGGTTTTGCAACGACAACAGCCTTCGATCCGATAGGGCCGGCGGCCAGGCCACTTACCGTGGCCTCCTTGAGGGGCGTGGCCATGTCCACGCTCTCAAAGTCAAAGCTGTCGATCTGCTGTTCTTTTCCATTCTCGAAAATCTTGAAGTCGCTTTGCTTCAGGCCTCTAATCGGCTCGCCGGTCTTGGCGTCGCGCGCTATCACGTTGGTTAAAACGAGTTCGGCGTTGGCCTTGAGCGTAAAACCACCCTGCGGCGTGGACGAGATTTGGATTGCCGGCGGATGATCCGTGGCTCGATTTTCCGAGGCTGGAGTGCCGGAGACTGGACCCGAGGTTTGCGCAGGGATCGGCGGCACTCCCGGCGCCAGAAGCGCCAGCAACCCGACCACCGCACCCAACCTCCGCAGCACACCCGTCATAAACTTCCTTCCGTACATTGATCAGCCTGCCGGCCCGCGCACTTGCCGCCCTTCAAAATCTGAATCTTGCTAAAAACTGGAATGAACGCATCGCACCCACCGAAGTCACTTCGCCGAATGTTGGCGAGCCTTCGGTCGTGTTCACGCCTGAGTACTGAACCGTGTTGAAGACGTTGTTGATGGTGGCGCGAATCTCCATGCTGCGTGTCTCGCCCATGTTCATGGTTTTTGAAAGCGACATATTATTCGTGACTGTGCCTGGGCCTTCAATCGAATTGCGCGCAGCGTTGCCAAAGTAGTCGCAGAATCCCGGCGTATTGCTCGGCTCTGAATAGGCCGCGGTGTTGAACCACTGCCGCAAGTGACCGCCGCCGGCGGTCACCGACTGACCCGTCAGATTCGGCCGCAGACCGCTTGTATTTCCGCATTCAACGCTCTGCGACGTTGGCTCGAATCCGGGCGAGAGCCACGATCCCGTGGCGAAGTTAAAGCTGCCGGAAACGGAAAAGCCTTCAAGAATATGCGAGCCGACGCCGGAGGTGACCCAAGATTTATCTGGCCCAAAGGGCAGCTCGAACAAATACGTCCCGCTTACCTGATGGCGAATGTCGAGGACCGAATGACCTTCCTGACCGGCAAGATTCTGCCAATTCTGGATGACCGATGCTGACGTGCCATTGAGCGAAGAGGCATCGTCGATCGAATGGCCGTACTGATAGTTGGCCCCCATGGAGATGCCCTTGGTTAGCCGTTTGTTCACCCGCACTGTTCCTGCGTTCATTTTGAAAAACGCCGCCGCGTCGTCGTATTTGAACTGGATTGGCAGATTCGTCACTGGGTTGGACGGATCGGTGGCAGGGCTGTTCGGCACCGCGCGAGGCGCGCTCTCGACGTCAAGATGATTCGATCGCGACCCGTTGTAGCCGACATTCATCACGATGCCCCAGGGCAGCGTCTTCTGGATGTCGAGATTCCACGCCATCACGTAGGGCAATCCGTAATACGGATTGAGTGCATAGTTTCCGACGATAGCTGGTGCAGGAAATCCGCTGGCCAGTGTGAAGCAGGTCATCGGCGCGGCCTGCGCGCACGCGGATGAGGCCGTGTTGCCCACGGCCTCCTGATTGGTCTGCTCATCAGTAAAGGGCGGCTGGTGCGCCATGTTGGTCGCAAACGTCGCGTACTCGCCAACGTTGTAATTCGATCCAAATCCGGCACGCACCACGGTCTGCTTGATCTTCGGCACGCGCCAGGCCAGGCCCACACGCGGCTGGAACGCTTTATGCCACGGGAAGACGAGCGAATTTGGCAGGCCGTTCATTCCGGCTGACTGCTCGGTTTCGCTGCTGAATGCGTCATCAGGATTTGTGGCCACGTCGGCCAGGTGGTTGTATTTCTCGGTATAGGGCGCAAAAAATTCCCAGCGGACGCCAAGATTGAGCGTCAACGAAGGCAGCAACCGCCAATCGTCTGTGGCGTAGGCGTCCAATACGTTGTCGCGCAGATAGCTCTTTGCCTCTGACGAGTTGAGCGTTGTGGATTGCGGCAATCCGAGCAGAAAATCCGCGATGGACGAACCAGTGGTTGGATCTTGCGCTGGATCCTGAGTAAACAAGCCTGTGAAAGAGAAGTTCCCGGTGGCATTCGATCCGGCCAAAAAGTCGCGGTGCACGCGCCTGTAGTCACCGCCGAAACGCACGTTGTGCTTGCCGTGAATCCAGCTCAGGACCTCGCTGAAGGCGATGGTCTGCGAGATGGAGAAGCTCGGCTGCGTCTCACTCAGGCCCTGGATGCCGTTGCTGAGCGAAATATCGGGGATGCCGTAGTTGAGCGGCACGTTGTTGGGGACCGTTATGTCTGCGGCTGCCGCGGGATTGTTGGTGGTGTCGGTAAAGAAATTCGTGGTGTGGCTGTCGCTGCGATTCCAATTGACATTCGAGATGCTGGTGAAGCGATGGTAGCCGACGGTGTAGCCGGCCTGCAGAGAGTAAGAACTCGACGCGCTCTTGCCGCCCAAGTCCGGAATGAGATTCACCAAATCCGAGGCTGAGTGAGACCAGTTGTAGTTGAGATTGATGCTCTGGCGGAGGCCTTGAGTCTGCGATCCGCCGCGTCTGCCGCTGCCCGATCCACCGCGGCCGCCGGGCTGCGTAGCGTTCGCGCCGAGGCTGCGGTTATAACGAACGCCGGCCTGCGTGCTGTTTGACTGCGCAGTGGTCAGCAGGTGGTAGTTGTAGCCGTTGATTGTGCTACCGGCTGCGAGATTCGGCTCAGGAAAGTAGCTCAAGAGCGCCGTTGACTGTGGCGAGATCGATTGCCCCGCGGCTCCCGTGGGCGGAATGACATTGGGCGTGCCGTTGTAGATGAATTGCTGGCCGGTGACGGGATCGTAGATCGGCGGCAATCCGGCGGCGGAAAAATCGCCAGTGCGCTCGGCGTCAGTTGGGACAGTGGCGTAAAAATCCTCCGGATTGGACGAGCGCGTGCCGCCGAGCGTCAGAAAAACTGTGTCCTTGCCGCTCGGCTTGGTCAGATGCGGAATATATGGCGCGCTCATGAACGAGAGCGTAAAGTGATTGGTCCCGTTGACGGGTTGGTTCTGTTCCTGGCCCAGCAACGCAAATGGCTGCGCGTTGAAGTACGAGGTCGTACCGTTCCAAGCGATCGCCCCATGTGGCTGGCCGGGATTGAAGTTGCGGAAGTTTCCGCGTCCGCCGCCTCCTGCACCACCGCCTCTTCCGCCAAAACCTCCGCCGCCCGCGCCGAATCCACCACCGTTGCCGCCGAAGGCTCCGCCAAATCCGCCACCGCTGCCATATCCGCCAAATAGGCCACCCTGGCCGGCGTCGCCGCCTTGGCCATTCAACCCGCCCTGTGCCTGACCCAGTGCCTGGCCCGACTGCGCCGCATCGCGCACCCGGTCCGGATCGAGTCCTGCCATCGCGCTCACCTGCCCCGCCTGCCCCGAAATCGCCACCGACTCGTCACTGAAATCAGAGTTACCGGCGATCGATGGCAATGCAGCCCCGCTGGCTCCCGCCGTTCCGGCTCCGGTGTCGGTGTCTGCGGTCAGCGCAGTTGTCAGGCTTAGATTTTCAGGCGAGTTTCCGGCCATCTGGCGAACGGCCGCTGAAACATTGCCTTGCTGGTTGGCCTGTTGCTGGTCGAGTACCGCCTGCCGCGAAGCCAGAATTAATTCGAAGTTCACTAACTGGTCGTGGCCGGCGGCATTGAGGATGGCCTCCTGCGAGCCCTGCGCGAATGCGGCGAACTGGGTGCGGATAACATAGCGGCCATTTTGCGGGATGTTCAACTGCCACGAGCCGGTAATGTCGGTCGTCGTGGAGTAGCGCTTCCCAGTGAGCGTGTTTTGCGCGATGACGGTGACGCCGGGTAGGGGGATGGTTCCGCTCTTAACTACGCCATGCAGCGTGCCGCCTGCCGCGGTTTCAGGCCTGGCGGGAGCGGCCAGCGCGGGCGGAGCCAGATTTGCCGGAGTTTGCGACGCGGGAGCCTGCGGCCATGCCGCGAGACAAACGGCGAAGACATACCCAGCCGCTCCCGCACGCATGATTGCTGCCTGCCGCATTGCGCTGCCCAGCCTCTCTTGCCAGTACTCAGTCTGACGGGCCTTCCCGCGTAAAGGTTTACGGATGCGCCGGCGCGAGCTCATGCGGTGCGAACGCATGTGTGGTTGATCACTTGATCGCGAAGGAGCGTTTTGCACTTGCGCTCCCCCGCTGCCCCATGTTAACTATCAAGCTAATAGTTCATTGATTGCTACCGCGCTAGTAAACGCCGGCAGACAACAGACAGGGATCAAAAAATGAGCATTAAGATCGGCACCACGATTCGCGCTTACCGCCTGCAAAAAGGATTATCGCAGGGAGATATCGAAAAGAAGACTGGGCTTCTGCGCTGCTATCTCTCCCGTGTGGAGAACGGTCATACTGTGCCCTCGCTGGATACGCTGGCCAAGATTGCTCACGCGCTCGACCTGCCAATTGCGCAGTTCTTCGCCAGCGACACGCTCGCTCGCCAAATGAACACGCAGAATCTCACCGACGACGAGTTGCGCTTCCTCACCCAGCTTCGCCGCTACTCCACAAATCTGAATGAGAGCGATCGCAAGCTGCTTCTGGCTATGGTGAAGAAGTTTTCCGCGACGGCGACGCGTTGATTGCTTTGACCTTAACTTCGCGGCGGCAGCTGCGCGAGGAAAAAGCCAAACAAGACAAGTACCAGCACTACCATCGCGACGCTCAGCCGTAGTCTGAACTGAAATTCGCTTCGCCGCGAGCCGATGCGCGGCACCATTGGAGCGGCGAAAAGGAGTCCGCACAGAAAGCCGCCTATGTGCGCCGAATTGTCGACTGCGACGCCAGTGAACCCACTGCCAAAGTTGATGGAGAGACCAATTACCAGATTGATCGCAGCAAAGTAGATGACGGACTTGCGCAACTTTCGAACTTCTTCTGGCGGCACAGGCAACAGTTTCGACCTCAGCAGCACGATGAGCGCTCCGGCAATGCCAAAGACGGCGCCTGACGCTCCCGCGCCAGCCGGAAAAATGCTCCCCGAGTCGTGGAATTTAAACCCAGTTGTAAAAGAGTGGAAAGCAGATTGCCCGCTGCGCCGGTAAGGATGTAGACCGCGAACAATCCGAACGAATCCCATCAGGGGCTCGGCCAGCAGCCCCAGATTCCACAGGCACCACATGTTTGTGGCCAGGTGGAGAATGCCCACGTGCACGAACATCGCAGTGACGATGCGCCACCATTCGCCGCCGAGAAGTACATTGCCGGCATTATCGGCGCCCCAGACCATCAGCTGGTCGGTAGTGGGCATCCAGAATGCTGATGCCGCGCGCCACCATGACAATAAATACGCCGCAGTTGATTCCCAGGAGTAAATAAGTGGCTGGCGCTTCCGCCCACGCAGGACGACGCCGGCGCGGCGGCGGCGGAGCGTACTCGTTAGCAGGAGGAAGAATCTCCGGCTGGGGCGTCGAGGGATAACTTCCCATATCTCCACTGTAAAGCATTCTCGAGTTAAGGAGCGGTGAAGATTCCGCATGAGGGATGCAGCATCCAAGCGGGCTGGGCGAGCTAGCTCATCTACCCACAATCTGGCCCCGGACATTCGATATAGTCTGGCCATGTAGTCTGGAATTTGCTCCGCGCACGGCTACATATTGGGACAGCAATACAAGCCCGCGGAAATTTTGGGACAAAAAGCATGATAAGGAGTGAAGCTTGAGTTCGGAAAGCATAGCAAGTGGAAATGGCGCGAAGCCCATTCGTCGCGCATTGTTGAGCGTTACGGACAAGATCGGACTCGTCGAATTTGCTCAGGCGCTCTCGAGCTTTGGCGTCGAGCTGATTTCGACCGGCGGCACTGCAAAGGTTCTGCGTGAAGCCGGCCTCGCCGTCAAGGACATCAGCGAACTGACCGATTTCCCCGAGATGCTTGACGGCCGCGTGAAGACGCTGCACCCGCGCGTGCACGGGGGCCTGCTCTACATTCGCGGCAACGCGGAACACGAAGCCGCGGTGGCCGCGCACGGCATTCAGCCCATCGACATGGTAGTGGTGAATCTCTACGCATTCGAGAAAACCGCAGCTCAGACGGGGGTTGCCTTCGGCCATCTCATCGAAAACATCGACATCGGCGGGCCGTCCATGGTGCGTTCCGCGGCGAAGAATTTCGAGGATGTCGCAATCGTGACCCGCGCGGCGGACTACCCGGCGCTGATTGAAGAGTTGAAGAGTAACGGCGGCGGCCTTGCGCGCGCAACGCGCTGGCGGTTGGCGAAACAGGCATTCGCACTGACCGCTGCCTACGATTCGGCAATCGCGAATACGCTGGATCAGATCGCTGATGCTCCTGCCGTCGACCTCCCTGCCTCGCCGGATGAAACGCAACTCCCCGCCACGCTGCGCATTAACCTTCCCCTGGCGCAGGCATTGCGCTACGGCGAAAATCCCCATCAACGCGCGGCGCTCTACGCTGATGGCTCCGGCCGGGGCATTGCGGGCGCAACGCAGTTGCAGGGCAAGGAACTGAGCTTCAACAACCTCGTCGATCTGGATGCTTGCTGGGAGCTGGCGCAGGAGTTTGAAGAGCCCGCGGTCATCATCGTCAAGCACACGAATCCCTGCGGCGCGGCTACAGGCGCGACAATTCTCGAGGCTTATCAAAAAGCCTTGGCCGCTGATCCGGTCTCGGCCTTCGGCGGCGTCATCGGCATCAACCGCGAAGTCGACGGGGCTGCGGCCGAAGAGATCGCCAAATTGTTTGTTGAGGCGATCGCCGCACCGGGTTTCTCGCGCGAAGCACGGGAGCGTTTCGCCGCGAAAAAGAACCTGCGACTTGTGGAAGTTCGCCCCGCCGAGCCACGGCCAGTGGTGAAGCAAGTTTCGGGAGGGCTGCTGCTACAGGACGCCGATACTGGCCGCGTGACGGAATCGGAGTTGAAGGTCGTCACTTGGCGTCCGCCCTCAGCCGACGAGTTACGCAGTCTGCTTTTTGCCTGGCGCGTATGCAAGCACGTCAAATCGAATGCCATCGTCTACGCGCGCGACGGCCAGACAGTGGGCGTGGGCGCAGGACAAATGAGCCGCGTTGACGCGGCGAAATTCGGCGCCATGAAAGCCGCGCTCCCGCTCCAAGGGTGCGTCGCAGCATCCGACGCGTTTTTTCCCTTCCCTGACGGCCTTGAAGCTGTTGCCCAGGCAGGCGCCTCCGCTGTGATTCAGCCGGGCGGCTCAGTGAACGACGACAAAGTAGTTGCCGCAGCCGACAAACTGGGCATTGCGATGGTCTTCACCGGGATCAGGCACTTCCGGCACTGACCGGAACCAAATGCGTAACGCGGCAGACACCCTTAGATTTCCCGTGAAGTCATTGGCTTCTCGCGGGTCCCACTTTAGTGTCGGCAAATTCCCGCAATCTGCCGCGCTTTTGCGACTAATGACGGGTAAAATCGTCTGTAACAGTAGGCACGCGCGTTCGAAATGCGCGGCCTGTGCCGCGTTTTCTTGAATGTGAGCTTTGCGGCTGAGAGATGATGGAATTCCCTCAATGATGACAAAAGACCTTCGAAAATTGGCCTCCGCGCACTGGATCGCCGCAGCTGCACTTATCGTGCTGCCCCTGGCACCAATCTGCGCCCAAAATTCTCCTGCAAACAGCACCTCGACAGGCCCGGCGAATGACCGGCAGTCCCAGCCGAATGTTGCCCCTGCCCAGGTTGCCCCGGTGGAGACGGCGAGTGCCGATTCAGGTGCGAATGCGGCTAGTGCGGTGCCAGACCCCGCAGTTGCCGGAGAGACGAGCCGCGCTCAAGCGTACTTTCATCTGGCACTCGCCAGCGTGTACGAGGATGACGCTGTCTCAGAAGGCCACACGGATGAAATGAATCAGGCGATTGAGCAATACAAGCTTGCGCTCAATGCTGATCCAGACTCAGCCGAGCTGAGTGACGATTTGGCAGATCTTTATTTTCGCGCTGACCGCGTGCACGATGCGGAGATTGCGGCGCGCACAACTCTGAAATCTCATCCCGACGATATTGCCGCGCACCGGCTGCTGGGCCGCATTTACCTGCGGCAACTCGGCGAGGGTCAAAACGGAGGAGCGCCGGCAGCGAACTCCGCCACCGTCCTTGACCAGGCCATTGCGGAATTCGCAAAGATTGTCGCCCTGCAACCAAGGAGCGTGGAAGACCACATGGTGCTCGGGCAGCTTTACACCGTTAAGCACCAGCCGGAAAAGGCGGAGGCTGAGTTTAAAACTGCACAGGCCATTGAACCCGAGTCAGAAGAGGTAGTGCTGAACCTGGCCCGGCTGTATGCCGAGAGCGGGGATATGCAGCATGCTGTGAAAGCAATTGAGGCCGTTCCCGAGGATGGACGAACGCCCAAGATGGAGTTCACTCTGGGCGCGCTCTACGACCAGATGAAACAGCCGAAGGATGCCATCGCCGCCTATAAGCGCGCAGACGATCTGCAACCTGGCGACCTTCAGACCCTGGATTCGCTGGCCGCAGCGCTGCTTAGCGACGACCAGCTTGACGAGGCACTCAAGCAGTATCAGACGCTTTCTGAGGCCGACCCGGAAAACACTGAAGCGCTGATTCACATCGGCGAGATTCTGCGCCGCCAGGGCAAGTATGAGGATGCGCTGGCCAGCATTCGCAAGGCCCGTAAAATCGATCCGACATCGTTGGAAGCAGGCTTTGATGAGGGCCAGCTTCTCGACATATTGGGCCGCTTCGACGACGCCGTTCAGACTTATCAGGAGATGGTCGACGCTACCTCGCACGCCAATGGCGCTTACACCGAAGATGAGAAAGACAAACGCAGTTTCTTTCTGGAGCACCTGGGCGCGGTTTACCTCGAGGAGAACAAAACCGATCTTGCACTCGCCGCTTACCAGAAGATGATCGATATGGGCGGAAGCTTCGCTTCGCGCGGCTACGGAGGGCAAGTGGACGCGTACCATAATGCCCACGAATATGAAAAGGCTATTGACGTTTCGCGCAAGGCTGTGGCCGCCGATCCCAAGGACCGCGATCTGAAGCTGATGCTGGCCGGAGAACTGGCCGACCAGAATCATCCCGATGAGGGCCTGGCAATGGCCAAGAGTCTGCTTGACGGGGCTACGACAGATCAGCAGCGCGTTGTTTGGGTTGCCATCGCCCAGATGGACGTCCGCCTGAAACGCTGGAAGGATGCCGAAGATGCGCTGGACCAGGTCGAGCCGCTGGCGACCAAGAAGGAAGACCGCACTTACCTGTTCTTCCTCCGGGGCGAGTGGGCTGAGCGCCAGAAGCACGATGACCAGGCCGAGGGGTTTTTCCGACAGGCGCTGAATTTGGATCCGGAAAATACCATGACGCTCAACTATCTCGGTTACATGTGGGCCGATAAGGGGATCAAGCTGCCTGACGCGCTCAAGATGATTCGCAAGGCTGTCGACCTTGAGCCAATGAACGGCGCATATCTCGATTCGCTGGGCTGGGTCTACTTCAAGATAGGCGAATACGAACTGGCCGAGGACAACCTTCGGCAGGCTGTGAATCGCGATCAGAGCGATCCAACTGTGCACATGCATCTGGGCGATCTTTACGAAAAGACCGGGCGAATCCGGCTGGCCGCGGCGCAGTGGCAACTTTCGCTGGACGAATTCGCCAAGTCGTCTGCCTCCGATATCGAGCCCGGCGACGTAGAGAGGGTCCAGAAGAAGCTCGAAGGCGCCCGCGTCAGGCTCGCCAAAGAAGACAGTTCAGCGGGTCAGGCCAAGCCGGAATAAACCAAGAAACAACTTTGGCGCGGAGCTTGGTGCGGAAGTCTACTCCTCGGAGCGAACTGGGATTGTTCGAGCCGGCGATCCTGAAGCCTTGCTACGCAAATCCATCAACACTTCGGACGGGACGACTACGCTGACGCAGCCTTCATTCCAGGCCCGCCCTTCCCTTATTTGCGGTATAACCAGACCTGAGGAGCGAGCTTCGCGGTCGCGCAGAGAGGGCTGCGTCGGATGACTGTACTCAGAATCGAATCAGACACTACATTGCCCGCTGGAATCGCCGTCGGTGGTGCTGACAGCACGCTGACGCGCAGACTCCATCCCGAGCCGCCGCACGCCTATCGCACGCCATTTGCGCGCGACGCCGCGCGTGTTCTCCACTCGCGTGCATTTCGCCGCTTGGCCGGTAAGACACAGGTCTTCACGCGCCTGCCCGCCGAAGGGCTGTCCGACCATTTCCGCAGTCGTCTCACCCACACTCTAGAGGTCGCACAAATCTCACGCACCTTGGCCGCAGCTTTGGGATTGAATGTGGAACTTGCCGAAGCGCTGGCTCTTGCCCACGATATCGGGCATCCGCCCTTTGGCCACGCCGGCGAGAAAGCCCTCGATCGCGCCCTCCACGTCCACGGCCTGAACTTCGATCACAACCTTCACGCGCTGCGCATCGTGACCTGGTTTGAGGAGCGTTATCCGGCGTTTCGCGGGCTCAATCTTACCCTGGCAGTCCGCGAAGGCATCGTGAAACACTCGCGCGACTATTCCGCTAAGGACCATCCCGAGCTCGTCGAGTATTTCCTCGATCGATTTCCGCCGCTTGAGGCCCAGCTTATCGATTTGGCGGACGAGATAGCTTATCTCACGGCTGATCTGGACGACGGGCTGGATTCCGGCGTCCTTGCGCTCGATGAGGTTCGCACTGCGGCGCCGCTCTTCCGCAGCTTTCACAATGAAGCGTTGGCGAGCTTTCCCAATGCTCCGCCGCGCGTAACGGTTTCCGAGGCCCTGCGGCGTGTTCTAAACGCATGGGTCACCGACCTGATTGAGGAAGTTCGCAGCCGCGTGAGCGCGCTTGGCGCTACAACTCTTGACGAGATTCGAAGCGCCCCGCAAAGGCTCGTGGTCCTAAGTGCGCATATGGAATCTGAACGCGTCGCCGTCAAGGAGTTTCTCTACGCGAACCTATACAACACGCCCGCCCAGGAACAGGAACATGAGCGGGCGCACGGCGTGGTTTTCGAACTATTCGCCACTTTAATGTCCGATCCAAAGTTGATGCCGCTGGACCACCAAGCGCAAATTCCCGCCGAGGGGCTGGCCCGAACCGTCGCCGATTACATTGCCGGCATGACCGACAGCTACATTGTGCAGTTGTGGCAGAGGAGCGGGGGCGGCTGAGGGCGCGGGATAGACGACCGCTGCAGCCAAGTCATTTTGCGGGAAGAAATTCGATCTGTGCCAGATTGTCAACAGACTTGAAGCCATAATCGGCGGTGACAAAGATGTGATCGGGCGAGCTCATCGCGAGATCCAATGCAAAGGCGTCAGCATATGCCATTCTGAGATCGACCCGTAATTCAGCGGCATGCACCGCCCGCTCGCCGCTTGCCGGAACAATTTCGGCCTCGCTGGGCAAGAGGCTGCTCAGGATGCGTTCTTCTTCCCGGGCACCGAATCGCTTCCGCAAGTTCCCGGCAACCTCACCCCACTGCACGGCGGAGACTTGTAGATCAGCCTGTCCTGTGACGCAGGATATTAGGATTTTTTTCACGTGGTCACCACCAGCTTCCCTGTCGAGGTAGCGGATCAATGCGGAAGAGTCCAGAACATACACCGTCATGTGATAGCCCTACCAGCCCTCTTCCCGTAACTCCCGCTCGCGCTCAAGACGCCTGTCTTCCAAAAGCAAATCCGTCCCCGACGAACCACCTTGGGTGCATCCGTGCATTTTTTCGATGATGCTCACCTTTGCGGTCAATGTCTGGGGCCTCAAAACGACTTCCTCGCCTTCCAGGCGGATAGCGACACGAGTTCCTGGCCCAATCCCCAAGGATTCCCTGATGGCTGCGGGAATCACCATTTGGCCTTTTGTGCTCACAATCGCGAAGAGTTCTTCTTCCTTGGACTGCCCCATGACTTACATTCTATCATAGGTAAGACGAGCCTTAAAAGAAAAACATCAACAATTTGTAAGATGATTTGGCTATTTTCTTACTTTTATTCTCGTCTTACTGCACCTTGCCCTGCGGCCTTATGCGCCGGAGATCGAGCGCACACAGAACAGCATTCTGGGAATTCAAGCGCAGATTGTCGGTCGCGGCCCACAGCCAGAATCGCGAGGCTTGATTGGAGTTGCGGCCCAGCGGTTCTGGCCGTAGCCGCACCAGGATGTCGTTTTGACCCGTCGCGGACAGATTCGACGGTGAATCTGTATCTTCGAGCACCAACTCGATGTGCTCGCCGGTCAGCGCTTCCTCGAGGGCCACAATCTCCACCGGCCGCTCCAACTCCACCGCAATTGAGAATGTGTGACCGTGAAAGACCGGCGCATGAATTACCTGAAGAGCCAACGACGGGCCGCGACCAGCGGTCAGCGCCTCGTAGTGACGGCGAATGCGCGCTTCTACATCGGAAAGGCTCACCTTGGAGCTTTCTCCCATGCCGCCGAGCAGGTTGTATGCCACCTGGGCGTCGTAAATTGCTCTCGGCATGGACTGGAAGCTGAGCAGGCTGACGGTTTGCTGGTGCAGCTCGTCCATAGCCGCTCGGCCAAATTCGCTAGCCGGCTCCATCACCGTGGCCGCGGCGAAACGCAGCGGAGCAGCCTGCTGCAACCGCTGGAGTAGCAGCGCAAGCGCGACAACGGCGGGGTGTGCAGGCACCACTGCCGGCGTGAATAGATCGACGGCTGACGCTTCCGCGCCCAGCCATGGCGCCCGGACCACGACGCCAGCCTCCCGATCCAAAGCCGCCGTGAGATCCAGCACGGTCGATCCGGCGCGCAAGGCCTGCTGCCAATGCCGCCGCGTGAGGCTCTCGCTGCCGCAAAAAAATGTAAAGTCCGTATGATCGAACGAATCGGTGTCGATGGGCTTGATGAATGTGACCTCGTCACCCACCTGGTCCAACTGGCCGTGCGCGTCTGCCTCGTCGAACAGTGAAAAGGTGGCCGAAGCCAGGGGCGATTCGGAAAGGACTTCCTTCAACTCGCGGCCCACAAGGCTCGAAGCACCGGCAATGGCAATCTTGTACACAGGCATCCTTTAGCTTGCTTTGAAGTTCGACTACGGTCTGGATGAGCCGGGCTCTGCTGCCACCGGCGAGGGGGCAGGTGGATCGAGCGGCCTTCTGCGCCGCCGCCTCGACCAGCCGTATGCCGCGCGCGCCCAAATCCCGGAGAACATGTAGGCCAATGCAAGCGGAAACATGACGACATTGGAGTACCGCAGCACAATGTAGGCGACGACCGCCAGCAGCACCAGCAACTGGAAGGGATGGCGGCGGGAAAAATTAATTTCTTTAGCGGACCAGAAGCGCCAGGTACTGACCATCAGGAACGCAGTGAGGCCAACGAGAATCAGCCAGGGCACGGCGACCCACCACTCCTCGACGGGATAGGCGTTGAAGAAATGAACCGAAGCGGCCAGCAGGCCTGCAGCCGCTGGAATCGGCATGCCCACGAAGTATTTTCGGTCCGGACGACCCGGGTTTCGCGGCTGCGCGTCGGGGCTGATGTTGAAGCGCGCCAGCCGCGAAGCGCCGCCCAAAAGAAAAAGAAAACAGATGAACGCGCCGGCCTGCATCAGGTGCTGCCGCAACTGCGCATTCATCGAGTCGGGAAGAAAATGGAATCCCCAAACGAACGCGAGCAAACTGGGTGCCATGCCAAACGTGATTACATCGGCCAGGGAATCCAGTTCCCTGCCGAAGTCACTCGCGGTATTGGTCATGCGCGCGATGCGGCCATCGAGCGCGTCGAAGGGAATTGCAAAAAGAATGGCGATTGCTGCCCAATCCAGATGCATGTGCGCCTGTCCGCTGCCATCCAGGGCTGCAATGGTCTGCGTGACGGAGAAGTATCCGGCGCCCAAGCTGCCGGCAGTGAAGAACGATGGCAGCAGATACATGCCCCGCCTAAGACGCGGATGGGGTTTGCCCGTTGTCTTAATTGGAACGAAAGAGTTCACAAGCTCTCTCCGCGGGGCATCGACGCCAGAATGCTCGCCCCGCCCTTGACACGTTCTCCCACCTTCACGCGAAGCGCCGCATTGGCTGGAATCACCACATCGACCCTGGAGCCAAACTTGATGAGTCCCACTCGCTGCCCGCGCTCAACAGATTGGCCTTCATTGCAGCGAAATACGATGCGCCGCGCTAGAAGCCCGGCAATCTGCTTGAACGTGACTTCGAATCCCGCGTCCGCGCCATGGCCGCGAACGGTCACCGTGTTCTGCTCGTTGCGCTCCGCGGAGGCTGGGTTCATGGCGTTGAGAAATTTGCCCTTCTGATAGCGCACACGGCTCAAGACGCCGCCAATCGGCGCGCGATTCACATGAACGTTAAAGACATTCAGAAAGATGCTGATCCGCTGGCGGGGGCCTTCCGGAGTTGCGATGGAGGCTGTTTCGGTCACTACGCCGTCGCCTGGAGAAACGATCAAGCCCTCGCCCTCAGGAATCGTGCGTCGAGGATCTCGGAAGAACCACAGAAAAAAGGCCGCCAAAAGGATCGGCGCCACGCCCCAAATCCAGTTTCCTGTAAGCCACTTGAGCAATGCGGCAACCGCCAGCAAGCTAAGCCCGTAGATGTAACCGTCGCGAACCATAGTTCTCAACGATTATACGGTCAATGAGGAGATGAAACCTCCGCGTCAGGGTAACGCAGAACAGGGTATTACACCCCACGCTGCCCAAAGCTTACGCTGGGCGAGCGAGCCCTAAAAAGCCCAATATCTCAAGACCTAAGCCACTGCGAGAACGCGGCGTTCCAGCGCGAAGATCAGGTCTTTAGCGTGCAGCTTGAGCTTTTTCAAGCGCACTTCTTCAAGTTGTTCGTCTTCGGAAAGGTAAGGCTTTTGAAGCAACTCTTCCAGGCGCTGAGCGTAGCGGTGATGTTCTGCGTGCAGGCGATCGATCTCTCCGCTCAGCGTGGAACCTTGTACTTCGTCCATCAAGCACCTCCGGTTCGGCGATTCGGATTGGCGGTGCCCAGCCGCCGATTTACATCGGACATTTACATATATCGCCGTTCCGGGTGAATCCGCAAGTAAGAAAACCACCGAAAGTCACTTCGTCCTGTGAATATCGCCGCGAACATAGGCCTCCGGCGCTGACTCCCGCGACGCGGGAGCGCCGGCGGCAACGGCTCATGCCGCTGCTCATGTCAGTTCGAGCCTCATGAGCACCGCATCCTCAACAGGATCAGCGTAGTAGGCCCGGCGAATTCCCGTTTGGGCAAACCCCGCTCGACGGTAAAACGCCGCAGCCGCGTCGTTCGATGCGCGCACTTCAAGGGTGATCTCAATCACGCCCGCAACGCGCAATTCAGTCAACAAAGTGTGGAGAAGCATGCGGCCAAGGCCGCGTCGCTGGCTCCCGGCGGCCACGGCGATCGATTCCAGTTCTGCCTGCGACGGCAAGAGGCTTGCCACCGTAAATCCCTCGACGTGGCTCGAACCGGCCGAGTCCAGCCCAGCGGCAACCAGGACGATGCGGCGGGGTGTCGATTCGGGATTCAATGCGTCGAGATAAGCTGATTCAGGCCAGTGCGGCAATTCAGGCAAACTGGCAGAAATCTCCAGCGCTCTCGCGACGTCGGCAGCGGTCATTCGTCGAATCTGCACGTTTTCAGCGAGGTGCTTCATGCAGTTATGTCGCCACGGCCGGGGAATTCCGGTCGGCACCAGTACCAAAGATCTCCGCATCCGACCGGCGCAGATAATGGCCGTCAAGCAGGGCCGCGTCAGTGAAGATACCAGAGGCCAGCCGCGCTTCTCCCATGCGGAGCACGTCTGCCGCCATCGGCGGTGGCGTTGCTACAAGTTGCGTCCCCGGCCATGCAGCGGCCAAAAGAGCCGCTGTTTCGTCGTCGCACACCGCCACGCGAAGCGGCTCGGGACGAATCGCCGTAAGTTCTCTGGCGCCGGCAAGAACTTCGATCGCTTTAGAGTCCTTGCGCTCCAATCTCAAAAAGGCCTCGCCTCGATGCGCATCGAGCGCCGACGACGGTACCCCTGATTTGCGCGAAAGCACTTCAAGGCGCGAGAACGCGACCACCGGAATCCCCGTCCCTTCAACCAGCCCTTTGACTGTGCTCAGGCCTACGCGAACGCCCGTAAAGCTCCCGGGCCCATTGACGGCAATAATCCCGCCGAGTTCCCGGAGTTCGATTCCGGCCGATCGCAGCAATTCGGCCACTGCAGCCAACAGCGTCGTCGAGTAGGTCCGCGACGCAAGCTCTATTTGCCCGAGAATCTCCAGATCGCGGCCAGGCAGGCGGCCGAGAGCCACCGAGCCAGTCGGGCCGCAAGTATCGATGGCGAGAATGGGCTGTCCAAAGGACACAACGCTACCTCAGACCTCAGACCGTGGCAAGCGCCTGGTCGAGGTCGGCGATCAGGTCTTCCTTGTCTTCAATGCCGATCGAGAGCCTGATTCGCCCTTCGTTGATGCCCATCGACCGGCGCACTTCCTCGCTGACTGAACCGTGCGTGGTGGTGGCTGAATGCGAGGCCAGCGATTCGACACCGCCGAGCGATTCCGCGTTGAGAAATATCTTGATCGCCTTCAGGAATCGCGCAGCCTCATCGCGCGATTTGAGCTCGAAGCTCATCATCGATCCGAAGCCTGCCTGTTGCTTCACCGCGAGATCGTATTGGGAGTGAGTCTTCAAGCCCGGATAAGCCAGCTTGCTCACCTTCTGATGCGTCGAAAGAAACTCCGCCACTGCGCGGCCATTTTCTTCGTGCTGCTTGATGCGAAGCGGCAGCGTTTTGATGCCGCGCAACACGAGAAAGCATTCGAAGGGCGACATGACGCCGCCCGCCGCCTTCTGGATCAGCAGAAAACGCTCCTTGTGCTCCGGCTTCGACCCGATCAGCGCGCCGCCGAGTCCGTCAGAGTGGCCGTTCAGATATTTCGTGGTCGAATGCATGACGATGTCCGCGCCCAGTTCCAACGGGCGTTGCAACGCTGGCGAAAGAAAGGTATTGTCCACGCTCACTTCGGCTCCGCGCGCGTGCGCGATCTTCGCCACACCGGCAATGTCCGTCAGTATCATCAGCGGGTTGCTGGGCGTTTCAATGTGCACGAGTTTCGTGTTCGGCTTCATCGCCGCTTCCACTGCCGCGAGGTCGCTGGTGTCGACATACTCGATCTGAATACCATAGCCGCTCACGATCTGATCGAAAAGCCGAACTGTGCCTGCATACACATCGCGCGAACATACGACATGATCGCCCGAGCGCAGCATCGCCACTAGCGCCGAAATCGCTGCCATTCCCGTGGTAAACGCATGCCCACTTGTTCCGCCCTCGAGCGCGGCCAAAGCCGTCTCCAGCCGGTCACGCGTGGGGTTGCCGGCACGCGAGTAATCCCAGCCGCGATCAGTGCCAATGCCGGTGAGTTCGAAGGTCGAAGAAAGGTAGACGGGCACATTCACGGCACCAGTAAGGGGGTCTGGGTGCTGTCCGGCGTGAACGGCGAGGGTCGAATACTTGTATTGAGACATGAAGTTGCTATCAGCTCCTGGCTTTTAGCTATTAGATTATCGCGGGGAGCATTGGGACAAGCCAGCGAATCCATCGGATGACGAAATGCGCACGCTGAAATGCATTAAAGGCCGTCAGACTGCAACCGGCAGATCGCCCTACTTCTCTATCGATGCTGCTTGTTTCGCCGTGCGCACCACCGGGAAGTAGCCTGTGCGGGTGCGAACGGTGAGCTTGCCCGCCCCCTTCGCCTCGGCGGTGACCTCCACCCTGCGAAAGCCGGGTACCGTTGTCGGTTTCGTCGAGTGATAGCCCAGCGTGTACTGGCTGCGGATGTCGCGCGCCACCTCGGCGGCAATCTGGTCGACCTGATCGATCGACTTGGGGAAGAACGCCATGCCCCCCGTCTCCTGGGAGAGCATCTCCAAAGCACGCCTGGCGTGCCGCACTTCCGCGCGGCTCATTTCGTCTCCGAAAAGAAGTCCAACGGAGTAAATGACCGGGCCGGAGAGTTGTTGCACGCGCGCAATTGTCTGCTCCAGGTTCAGGGTTGACGCGTTATCTTCCCCGTCGGTAATCAGGATGAGCACCTGCTTGGGCCGCTTGGCGTCGGCGACCAGCTTGTCTGCCGAAGCCACCACCGCGTCATAAAGCGCGGTGCCGCCGCGCGAGTCGATGTGCGAAAGCCCATCGCGCAGCTTGTTGATATTCGATGTGAAGTCGCTATCGATAAACGCTTCATCTGAAAAGTTCACCACGAACGCCTCGTCCTGCGGATTCGAGGCCTCAACCAGGTCGAGCGCGGACTTGTTCACAGAAGGCCGCTTCTTGTACATCGACCCAGAGTTGTCAACAACCAGGCCCATGGAGACGGGCAGATCGGTGTGCTGAAAGCTGATCAGCGTCTGCTTCACTCCGTCTTCGTAGATGGCGAAATCATCCTTGGTGAGGTTCTCAACCAGGCTGGTTCCTTCGATCACGGTGGCGTTGAGCACCACTTCCTCGACGTCAGTGTGTAGCAGGTAGCCTTGGCCCTCTTTTTTCAGCGTGTCCGAGGCGGGAGCCGGAGTCACAACATCGGGCGACCGGACTGGATCGGTGTCGACGGCGGGCGTAGTTGCGGGGGTATTGACCGGTGGCGCTGGCGTTGCCTGCGCGGCGCCCGGCGGCGCGGACAAAGCAGCCCCGGCGGCGACCAGAATAGCGGCCAGAATCGCGTTATTGCAGAGGCGCATAGTAGCCGGTGCGAGCATAGACCGTGAGTGGAGGCAGGCCCGGAGGCGGATTCACCTTTACTTTCACTTTACGCCACTTGCCATCGCGAGTCAGATCCTTTGGCTTGTAGCCAATCACGTATTGGTTGCGCAGTTCGGTAGAGATCTTTTCGGCAATGTCGCTCATCTCGTCCACATCGTCGACACGAAACAGCCGGCCGCCCGTTGCGGAACTGATGTCGTCAAGCAACTGTGGGCCCGTGCGCTCTTCAGGAGTGGGCGCGTAGGGATCGAAGATACCAATCGAGTAGATCTCCACGTCTGCTTCGCGCACTCCAGCTCGCACCTCACCTTCGGTGTAACGCGAACGGTTGTCGCCGCCGTCGGAAACCACCAGCAATGCCTTCCGCTCATGGTGCGCATCCTTCATTTTGGCGATGCCGTAATAGATCGCATCCAGCAGCGCAGTGCGGTGGCCCGCTTCGACTGTAGCCAGCCGTGCCTGAATGTCCTCAACAGAGCTGGTAAAGTCCTCAATCAGCTCCGGCCGGTCGTTGAATCCGATGACGAAAAATTCGTCTTGAGGATTGGCAGTCTTGATGAACTGCAGAATCGCCTCGCGAGCGCGAACCAGCTTGGATGACATGGAGCCGGAAAGGTCGAAGATAATGCCGATGGAGACCGGCGCGTCTTCTGAGGCGAAAGTTACGATCGGTTGCTCGCCATTGTTCTCGTAAACCTGGAAGTCTTCCTTTTCCAGGCCCGTGACGAGCCTGTTCAAGGGGTCGGTGATCGTGACCGGAACCAGCACCATATCCACATTCATGCGTATGAACGAGCCGGGATGGATGTGCAGCGATGCAGTACCGCTATCAGGAGCCGCCTCAGCCCCTTTTGGCTCGCTCGCCGGCGCAGAAGAGGGGGTCGAAGGCGGCTCGACGTGCACCTTATTGAGTTGATCGTCCTGGGCGCGCGCCCGCGTTAGGCAAAAGACAGCGACCAGCGCACACCAGTATGCGAATCTGCGAATCCAGACGACACCGCAACGCCGGTTTGGAATCACGTGCTGGAGACAAGTCCTCATGCGGCACCACGGAAGATCGAAGGCGATATTACCATTATCGGCGCGCCTTTGCTGTCAACAGATTGTCACTCCGGCGTGGCATATTGGAGGATTCACTCCGCCTGGCCGCGTTATGCGCTGCGATACAATCGGGGCTGGGCATTCCAACGTTCACCGGCGGGCACCACGGCTCAAGCTGGGCCCAAAATTCCAACATTTAACGCGGAGCAAGACCTTTCTCATGGCTCGTATCTATCCCTTTCGTGCCTGGCGCTACAACCCCTCTTCGGTTCGCTTGGAAGACGTTGTCACGCAGCCCTATGACAAGATCACGCCGGCCATGCAGCAGGCGTACTACCAGCGCAGCCCTTTTAACCTGGTTCGTATCATCCTGGGACTGCCTGAGCTATTTGACGCGGAGAAGGGTGAAAACGTCTATACCCGAGCGGCGCAGGATTTTCGGGCCTGGCGCGAACAGGGAGTGTTAATCCAAGAAAATGAGCCGTGCATATTCGCCTACGCCCAACGTTTTACGGTTCCCGGAACTGAAATCGTCAAGGAACGGCGCGGCTTTATCGCCCTGGGCAAGCTGCACGAATACGCCGACCAGGTCGTCTTCCGCCACGAGCAAACGCTGTCAAAGCCCAAAAGCGACCGGCTGAACCTGCTTAAAGCCACGCAGGCCCACTTCGGCCAAATCTTCATGCTCTACTCTGACCCGGCCGGAAGCGTGGAAACGATTCTGTACGAAGGCAATGGCGCGGCCGATGCGGAAGTCGCCGATGAATACGGAGTCCTGCACAGGATCTGGCGCGTGAATAATCCGGCGGCCGTACGTTTGCTGGTAACAGCAATGGCCGACAAGAAGCTCATCATCGCTGACGGCCACCACCGCTATGAGACGGCGTTGAAGTACTCCAAAGAACACCAGAGCGCAGCCAATGGCAAAAATGCTTCAGGCACGCAACAGCTGCCGCAGCCGGAATTCCCCGAGGCCGCCGTCATGATGACCTTCGTCAACATGGATTCGGACGAGCTGGTGATTTTGCCCACCCATCGCGTCGTGCACGGTCTCAACGGCTTCTTCGCCACAGCATTCTTCAAGGCGGCCGAGGCGTACTTCACCGTTCAAGCCTTGCCGCCTTTCGATGCTTCCGCATTCATTGAAGATCTAAAGCGCGAAAAAGGAACCGCATTCGTTGCCGTTACCGTGGCCGGCGCATTCCTGTTGCGCGCCAAGCCGGACGCGATGGCCGCAGCATTGGCCGACGTGCCGGAGCGCCAGCGGCAGCTGGACCTGACTCAACTGCACTCCGTCGTTTTCGAGAAGCTTCTGGGCCTGGACGCCGAAAAGGTACGCGAACAAACCAACCTGCGCTACCTCCGCGACGCGCAGGAGGCGGTGGAGTTGGTGCGCAGCGGCGAGGCCGATATTGCTTTCCTTACCAACCCCGTGACCATGGAGCAGTTGAAGGAAGTCGCATTCGCCGGCGAAGTGATGCCTCAAAAGTCCACAGACTTTTTTCCCAAGCTGCTCAGCGGCTTGGCTATCTATGCGCTCGATTAAGACAAAACGACCGGAACCGTCGGACTCGAGCGCATCATTTTTATTCGCGCTGCACGCCGCTTCATTCGCGCTGCACGCCGCTTTCCCGGCACCACTATTTGCCGGCAAAAAAAGCGCCACAAATCAAAATCTTGAAAGATTATTTCGGGCTGCGGCCACCTTTGTCGCAATGTCGGCTTGTGCCGTAGCCCTTGCGCACGCCCAGTCTTCCGCTTCGCGGTTTGTAGTTGTACTTGACGCTGCGCACGGCGGCGACGACGCCGGCGCCCATCTGGGTAGCGAGGCCGAGAAGGACTACATCCTGGCGTTCAGCGTGAGGCTGCGCTCACTGCTGATGGCGCGCGGTTTTACCGTGGTGATGACCCGCGAGTCCGACGACGCGATCGAGCCTGATCGCCGCGCTGAGATTGCCGACCACGCCAACGCTCAGGCCTGCCTGAGCCTGCACGCAGCAGAGGGCGGCACCGGGGTACATCTGTTCGCCTCTTCACTTGCGCCAGTTCAGGACGCCCGCTTTCTCGCCTGGAAGACCGCCCAGGCGTCGTGGATCTTGCGCAGCCTGTCTCTGGCCGGTGTGGTCAACTCGGCGCTGTCTCACGCTACCGTGCCAGTCACCTTGGGACGCACCGCACTCCCCGGGATCGACAGCATGACCTGTCCGGCGGTGGCCATCGAGATCGCGCCGAATCGATCGCCCGATGCAAGTGAGTCGGCCCGCCTCGACGATCCCGACTATCAGGCGCGCGTGGCGGATGCACTCGCAGCGGCGCTCGTCGAATGGCGATCGCAGGCGCCCGAGGGAGGTCAGCAGTGATCCCTCGCCACCAGACCGTCCTCTTCATCTTTCTGCTCGCAGCCTCCGCCATCATGGGCGTCTTGCTTTGGAATCAATTGCGCCGCTCTCACGATCGCCTGCTGCATGGTGAGAATTCGGCGCCGACCCAGGCGCCACAGGTGGCTGCCGCGGAGCAAGTCACTCTGATGGTGGCCAACGATGCCGACAACACCGTGCAGCCACGGCTCCTCACGTTGCCACTGCCGCAGAATCCAGAGGCCCGTGCGCGCGCCATTTTGGGGAAGTTGCTCGATTTTTACGCAACTCCGATTGCAACGCATCCTGTGCCCGGCGGCGCGAGCTCGATTAGCCCAGGTCTTTCTTGTTCCCATCGCGGATTCCAAAGGGAGCGCGACGCCAAACGGTCCCGAGCTTGCGGTGGTCAACCTGACGGGCAGCTTTGTGGCCAGCCATCCTGCCGGCTTGGAGACTGAGTCGCTCACCGTGCTATCGATCTGCTCCACGCTCAACGCCAATCTGCCTCAAGTGAAGGAAGTGCGTTTCCTGGTCGATGGCCAGCCACGAGCGACTCTTGCCGGCCACGCCGATTTGACGCGCACTTATCTGACCAACGAGAACGCGGTTGCAGCAGGAGGTAGCCGGCCATGACGCGCGCGAAGAAAATCTGCGCCTGGGCCGCGCTGGCCGGATCTGCTTTGGCGCTGCGCATTGGGCTCGCGGTGTGCTCGCCGAACATTTTCTTCCCCGATGAAATTTTCCAGACGCTCGAACCGGCGCACAGGCTGGTTTATGGCTATGGCGTTATCTCCTGGGAATGGCGTCTCGGCATGCGCTCCTGGGTTCTTCCTACTTTCCTTGCCGGAGTTATGCGCGCGACTGCCTGGGTTTCGTTGCTGTTTTCAAAATCGCCGGGCTCGGCATCGGCGGGATACCTCCTGGGAGCTACGATCGCACTCTCTCTGATCTCGCTTGTCGCAATCTGGTTCGGGTACGCATGGGCAAAGCGAGCAAGCGGAACTCCCGCGGCCATTATCGCGGCCGTGGCGTGCGGCTTCTACTTCGGCTTCATTTACTTTGCGCCCAAAGCGCTGTATGAAGTGGTCGCAGCCCACGTCTTGCTGCCGGGGCTTTATCTTGGCGTCTATGGCGAAAGGCTGGGCGAGAGAAAGCGGTTATTCTTTGCCGGCCTCTTCTGCGCATTGGCAGCCTGTCTTCGCATGCAACTGTTGCCTGCAATTGTCTTCGCGCTGATCTACTTTTGCTATCCGCGCTGGCGAGAAAGAATTCCTGTAGTGGCGGCCGGAGCATCGCTCCCTGTGCTTCTCTTTGGCATTACAGACTGGATCACATGGTCCTATCCGTGGCAATCGTTCGTCCTCTACTACAAGGAGAACGTGGTCAGCGGGCCCGGCAAAGAATTAACAATTGTCCAGCCCTGGTACTGGTATGCGCTGGTTCTTCTGGTCCTGCTCGGACCCGCAGTCCTGCTCCTGTTTCACGGCGCGCGGCGAAGCCCCTTCCTGGCGATCTTTTGCGCCATCATTGTTGTTTCGCACAGCGTGATTCCGCATAAGGAGATCCGCTTCATCTATCCGATTCTCGCGCCCGCCATCACGCTTGCCGCAATGGGGATTGTCGATCTGCTTCAGGAAATCAAGCACGGATTGAGTTTTCTCGACAATCCCAGATGGGTCGTTGCCATCGGTGTTACGTTTTTCCTTGTCTCATCGGCGCTGCTCGCGGCGCACTGCGCGGACTGGTACAAGACCCGCTGGGGCGACGGCGCATTCGATCGCCTGAGCCGCGAACCCCAAGTATGCGGAGTTGGAATCTACCGCAGGATATGGTGGGAGTCGGGAGGATACACGCATCTTCATCGCAACGTCCCGATCATTGCGATGGAAAGCGCTGCGCAGCTCGCGAACGATGCCCCGTCTTTTAACGCTCTGATCGCGCCGGCAGGCTCACCCGGCGTTCCCTCAGGATTTACGCAGTCGCAGTGCTGGCAGGGAGTCTGTCTGTCTGAGCGGCCAGGAACGTGCGCAACTCCGCCTGCGGGTGAAGAGCTGAATGCATATCTCAAAAGGATTGGACATTGATACGGCCATCGCAGTCACTGAATCAGGACTCCGGGACGCGGCATATTTATAAAAGCTACTCTGGCTCGTAAAGGCAACTCCAGCTCATAGAGGCTACTCTGGAACACATGGCACCAACGATTGGCGTATTCGATTCCGGCTTTGGCGGCTTGACCGTGCTTCGGGCGCTTGTCGAGCGGCTTCCTGGTGCGCGCTTTGCGTTTCTTGGCGACACAGCGCGTCTGCCCTACGGCTCCAAGTCGCGGCGGACTATTGCCCGTTACGCCGCGCAGAGCGCGCAATTTCTGGTTAACGAGCAGGGCGCGGAGTTCCTCGTGATCGCCTGCAACACGGCCAGCGCACTGGCGCTGGATGCAATTCAAGATGCCGTTTCTGTTCCCGTGCTGGGCGTCATCGAGCCAGGTGCGGCCGCTGCGCGAGCCGCATCGGGCACCGGTGATGTGCTGGTGGTCGCCACTGAGGCCACGGTCCACAGCCGCGCATACACTGCCGCCAGCATCGCTCACGGCCTGCGCGCCATTGAGAAAGCCTGCCCACTGCTCGTTCCATTAGTCGAAGAGGGCTGGACCGATCATCCAATCACGGCGAACGTCATTGATATTTATTTGGGCGAGCTTCGCGCCGAGGCCGCGGCTCGCGGCATAAATCCCGACACGCTCGTCCTGGGCTGCACACACTATCCGCTCTTGCGCCCACTTTTTGAGAGGGCCGTGCAGCCCGGCATCAAAGTTATTGATTCAGCGGAGTCCGTGGCGCAGACTGCCGCGCAACAGCTCAACAGTGGCGCTGATTTGGTCTCAGCCGGCGCTGTTTCTGAAACAGAAATTCGCTGCTTCGCCACTGACTCGGTCGAGAAGTTCGAACGCCTGGGCCCGCGTTTTCTCGGGCGTCCCGTTGGACAGGTTGAGTTGATCGATCTGGCGGTAACTATGGCTTGGCGGCTAAACCTGCTGGGCGGCTGAACCACGCTTCACATGTCGATACGAAAATCGCTCTGTTATTCTGAATTGCGGCAGCGCGCCGGCGACGGCTCCGCCGTTTCACTCCTTGGACAAGAAAACTGGAGGATCTCGCACAGCATGATCAATTTGGCAGGTAAGACAGCCGTTGTCTTCGGGCTGGCAAATAAGCGCTCCATCGCATGGGGCATCGCCCAGAAGCTTCACGAGGCCGGCGCCACTCTAGCCATCTGCTACCAGAACGAGCGCATGAAAGCCGAGGCCGAAGACCTGATCAACGATCTCTCCGGCGCCAGTGGCTTCCAGTGCGACGTCTCCAACGATCTTGAAATCGAGTCGCTCTTCGCGGCGCTTAAGGCCAAGTACGGCAAACTCGACATCCTGGTGCACGCTATCGCCTACGCGCCCGCGGAGGACTTGAAGGGCGAGTTCATCAACACCAGCCGCGAGGGCTTTCGCATCGCGCACGACGTAAGCGTCTACTCACTGATTGCCGTGAGCCGCGGCGCCGTGCCCTTGATGACCGAAGGCGGAAGCATCATCACTCTTACCTACTACGCCGCCGAAAAAGTTGTGCCCCACTACAACGTGATGGCTCTTGCCAAAGCATCGCTCGAATCAGCGGTGCGCTACCTCGCATTCGAGCTGGGCTCAAAGAATATTCGCGTCAACGCAATCTCCGCCGGCCCCATCAAGACGCTTGCCGCGCGCGGCGTGGGCGCACTGGGCGACATGCTCAAGAGCGCATAGCGACCGCGCTCCCCTGCACCGCAACGTCGATCAGCTTGAAGTCGGCGGCACTGCCCTCTACCTGGCAAGCAACCTGGCCAGCGCCGTCACCGGCGAAGTAATTTACGTCGACTGCGGCTACAACATCATGGGGTTCTGAGCGCTTCAGATTCTCGCTCGTCGGCCAGCTAGACCGCCAGTATCTCGGCCCACACAGCGGGCTCAACCGGCAAGCCCAGCCGAGTGTTTTCCTCTCGAATGCGCAGAGTCTCTTCACCCGGATAGCGAACCTTGCTGCCGGGCTTTGCAGGCGCGCAGTTGTGCAACGACGCGACAACGCCGTCCGCGATTTTCTCAGCCTCTGGCGCGGGCCCAAAGGCCTGAGGGTTGAGCGCGAGAAACATCTGCGAGATCCCAGTCTCAAGCACCGGGTCCGAGGAGATCTGGTACGTCGCTCGTCCCAGTGTCATCATGGCGGCGATCATGTCCAGCACCACCGCGAGACCCGATCCCTTCCAGTACCCAACCGGCAGCGGCCGCCACGATTTCTCTATTGCGCCGGGATCGCGTGTCAGGTTGCCTTCGGCGTCAAACCCGCCATCAACCGGAAGCATCTCGCCGCGCTTCCGATAGCTCTCAAGAGCGCCATAGGAAAACTGCGACATGGCCATATCGAGCACCACCGGTCCGCCCGCGCGCGGCACTGCAATAATCAGCGGATTGTTCCCGATCACGCGCTCCGCCCCGCCCCATGGCGGCAGGTTCGGCATCGTGTTGGTCCAGCAGATACCGATCAATCCTGCTTCGGCGGCCTGCCAGCCATAGGTTCCGCCGCGCATCCAGTGATTTGTATTGCCCAACGCCACGCATCCCACACCGTGCTCGCGCCCCAGAGCAATCGCCCGCTCCATCGCGGCTAAGGCTGCCAGGTTTCCCGGACCTCTATGACCATCCCAACGCTCCAGAGCGCCCAATCGGGCTTTGACTTCCGGTTCGGCGGCGGGATTCACGCTGCCATTGCGAATGGCGACCACGAATCGCGAAAAGCGATTGATGCCGTGTGAGTAAACTCCGTCGCGGGTCGTCTCACAAAACAATCTTGCGCAAGTCTCGGCCCGATCGCCGGCGAATCCCAGCTTGCGCAATGCGCCCGCGAGCGCCGCCTGCACTTCTCCAAATGGAATGCGATTCATGGTTTCCTAGATAAATTTGTATCAGGTGAATTTGTATCAGGCTGCGCGAGAGAAAGGGAATACTGCGCGACACCCAAGCAGGAATTCACGATAC
Organism: uncultured Acidobacteriaceae bacterium; assembly: GCA_963763585.1. Classification (GTDB taxonomy): domain Bacteria; phylum Acidobacteriota; class Terriglobia; order Terriglobales; family Acidobacteriaceae; genus Telmatobacter. Next base: position 44,476 of record CAVXPR010000035.1, read on the forward strand.
GAACGCCTCGCGCTGCTCCGAGGCTCGCTATTCCTTCAGCGACACCGTGATCTTGCGCGCGTCGCCGCCCTCGGTTGATATCGCGATCTCTCCGGTTGCGCGCTTCTTAATGCTCTTGAACTTTTCGCCCCACTCCACCACGACAAGCGAATCCGGTGTCAGCAGATCGTCCAGGCCCAGTGTCTCCAACTGGCGCTCGCTCTCCAGCCGATAGACATCCAGGTGGTAGAGCTTGACTGGCTTGCCCTCGCGCGTGCCGTCATATTCGTGGATCAGCGTAAACGTGGGACTGGTGACCTCTTCAGGCTCGGCTGCATCCAGAGCCTGCGCAATGCCCTTTACCAGCGTCGTTTTGCCGGTTCCCAGATCGCCGCGCAACAGAAGCAATTGCGGAGGCTTGAGAATACCAGCGAGCTTGCGGCCGACGGCAATCGTATCCGCGCTGCTCTGCGTGGTGAATTCGTACATTTTGCCTTCCACCAATGTTGCGGCCTCGGTCATCGCGAACCTCGTTGGGAAAAGCCACGTGCGCTCTTAGTCCGCCACATGCACTGCCCCTTGCAACCAAACATACCTGTTTTTGCCGTCAGCATCAAAATCATGGGCGCGAGACTGATACGCTCGCGCCAGTTGCCCGAGAGAATCGGTGGCCAGCAACGTGTGCTCGTCGCCTTCGCGTACCGCGAAATCCGCAGCCAGTCCATGCAAATAAACCGCAGCCTCCACGGCTTGCGCTGGATCGTGAGGGTACTGCGCCAGCAAGCCCGCAATCAGCCCGGTGAGCACGTCACCGCTGCCGCCTTTGGCCATGGCCGGATTCCCCGAAGTGTTGACGGCTACGCGGCCATCGGGATGCGCAATGAGCGTACGCGCGCCCTTGAGCACCAGTGTCACGCCCATGCGCTCGGCAAAGTTGCGCGCCGTCTCAAGACGGTTAGCTTGAACCTTCGCTATGGTGGTTCCCGCGAGTCGCGCCATCTCGCCCGGATGCGGCGTCAAGACCAGTGTTCTTCCTTTGGCCAACTTCTTCAGTAGCGCCGGCTTCGTAGCCAGAATATTCAATGCATCCGCGTCGATCACCGCCGGAATCTTCGTCGCACTCAGCAACCCCGTCAAGAACTTCGCAGTCTCCGCGCCCTGTCCCAGCCCCGGCCCGACGGCAAGGACCGTCTTTCCTGCCATCAACGCGGTGACCCGTTTTTTCTCGCCATTCTTTGCCGCAATCTGGCCGGCTCCGGTCACCGCAAGGGGCAACGTCATCAACTCCGGCGCGAACGATGCCACCACAGCCAGCGCCGGAGCCGGAACCGCCGCAGTCACCAGCCCTGCTCCTGCCCGCATCGCAAAGAGAGCAGCCATTGCCGGCGCGCCGGCTTTGCCTCCGGCGCTTCCAAAGGTGCCGCCGACTACCAGCACATGGCCGAAGTTGCCCTTGTTGGCCGCCGCTGCGCGCGGGGCCTGTGCCAGTGATAGCGACGAGCCTGCCCACTTCAGCTTCAGCGCGGAAACCATCGCCGCCTCCGGCGAGCCGATGGGAGTGACCACGACCGGCTGATCCCAGCGCCGCGTCAACTGGCCAAAAAGATGCGCCGGCTTGGGCGCGGTAAAAGTGATGACAGCGTCAGCGGGAAACACAGGCCCCGCCAGCGTCGCACTTGTTTCATCGGCAGGCCAGCCGGAGGGCAAGTCAATAGAAAGAATAGGAGCAAGAATTGGCGCGTGACCGCCACGCAGCCACTCCAGCGCCTCCAGCGCCAGCCCTTTGAGCGGAGGCTTGAACCCTGTGCCCAATACCGCGTCTACAATCAGGTCGGCGTTGAGCGCATCGTTGTGTATGGCCAGCGCCTTGGCATTCGCGACGACATGGATCTGGCTACTTTTCAGATTACTCAATTCGCGCCAGGCAACCGCGGCATCGCCTGTCAGGCTTTCCGGAGCGCCCAAAAGCAGTGTGGTCACTTCGAGGCCGGCATCGGCGAGCAGCCGCGCCGCCATCATGCCATCGCCGCCGTTGTTGCCTCTTCCGCACAGCACCGTCACGCGGCGCGCGCGCGGAAACTGCTGGCGCGCAAAGGCCGCGACGGCTGAAGAGGCCGCCCGCATCAATTGAATCGATGGAATTCCAAATCGCTCCGTGGTGGCGCGATCGCAGGCCTGCATCTCGGCTGCGGATAAGACTTGCATCGCAACCATGGTACTAGAAGTGTACGAAAGAAATCGGTGGAGAAGGGTGAGCCGCGCTCTTACTTGATCAAGCGCGCTTGAAGGGAGGAGCGCGAATTCACGCGAGTCAGGACACAGGCGCCGTTCTTGTCGCAGTGAAAGTGCACGGAGGCAGGAAAAACCGTCCATTCGGCCGTGCGGTTCCGCAGGCCGATTACTCCGACCATAAACACGCGGCCTCCCTCAGTATCGAGGGTTCCGCGCTGTGGATTTTCCCCCACGATCACGTCATCGTCCTCAATCGCCGCGGCCAGGTGCAGACTGCGCGCGGAAAATCCCGAGCCGCCGTCTTCGGGATGGGACTTCTTGCTGGCTGCGGCTTCGGTCAGCTTTTGGTGTTTCAGCCAGTTGTCCTGTTCGTCGAGCGCAGGAAAGTTAGTGAAGAACTGCCAGGTCGCAAGGCTCTGATACTGCTTAAGGGAACATGGCATGCCGCCGGTGATGGTAATCTCGGCAATTTGCCCATCCGGACCCGCAATATTCTGGATCATGTCTCCGCCGGCCGTCTGCATTGGCAGCAGTGCCTGGGAAGTATTGGAAGAGTCTGTAATCGGCGCGGGTGTGGGAAGCACAACTTCCTTTTGGCATGCGACGGCGCCTGTGGAATCAAGAAGCCTGATTACAACCGAGACTGGGTGAGGCGGGTTAACCACAACGGCTTGAAAGCCCGCTGCCTGCTGGGGATCAAGCGGATCGATGTAAAGCTCATATGCCGTGCTTCCTTCCCATCGCGCGATAAGCCGCGCTCCCAAACCTGCAGAATCGAACCTGCGGGTTCCCAGATCGATGTACTGAGGCGGGGCATTCGACTTCATCATTTTGGGGATTAGGAGAAAAGCCAGCGCAGCGAATACCAGAATCACTAGGATCGGCAGCAATGCCGCCGCCCGTTTGGACTTTGCCGCTTTCGGGTCCGCTTCCTTTTGCTCGACTGGCGGGGGCTGAATGAAGGCAGCGCGGAAGCCGTAGAGGTCCTCGTGGCTCGTCCCACCGGACGGAGCTACGATCTTGTAAACCCGATCCGCCACACCCGCTTGAGCTTGCGCGCCGGCAGACGTGGCAGTTTCATTTGCCTCGAGTTGGATTACATCACCCATGAGCAGGTCCCGGTCCTTTGAATTGGGAGACCAAGCCGAACGAAGTACTGACCATTGGACCATGCCCCATTCCGGGACTGCAATAACTACTCTGTGTGATAACTCGCGAGGCAACCCAAAGCGGGATGCGGCCTGCGAGCGGTGTCCCAAATTGCCCAAAGCTCAAGTCCAGAACGCAGAATCTGGGTTCGCGGCTCCTGGCTTTACAGGCCAATTCCTGCCCACTGCAACAAACCTGCCGCGGCTCGACGGACGGCTGAAGGGAATAGCCGTCACCGTCCCATCGCCGTCTCTACCAGCAGCCATACATTGAGCACCACGATTACCGCCGCGGTGAGCCAGGCCAGCCCCTGTACCCATCGGCCATTGGCAAACTCGCCCATCTTCGCGCGGTCGCCGGTGAAAATGACCAGGGGAATCACAGCGAAGCTCAGTTGGAAGGAAAGAATTACCTGGCTCAGGATGAGCAGCTTCTCAGTTCCCTGCTCACCCATGAAAGCCACAACAATGATGGTGGGAATAATCGCAAGCGAACGGGTGATCAGACGCCGCAGCCATGGCGAGACTCGAATGTGGATGAACCCCTCCATCACCACCTGGCCGGCCAGGGTCCCGGTAATTGAGGAGTTCTGTCCGCTGGCCAGCAGTGCAATTGCAAACAGGGTGCTCGCCCCGGTCACTCCCAGCAGTGGGCTCAGCAGCTTGTAGGCGTCCTGAATTGCGGCGACCTCGAAGTGTCCGCTGCGAAAAAAGACGGCCGCGGCCACAATTAGAATCGCCGCGTTAACGAAGAGAGCGATGGTCAGTGCCAGAGCCGAGTCGACATTGGCCATGTGGACTGCCTCGCGCTTGCCCTTGGGCGTGCGCTCGTAATTGCGGCTCTGAACGATGGACGAGTGCAGGTAGAGATTGTGCGGCATCACCGTCGCGCCCAGGATTCCGATGGCGATGTAGAGCATGGCAGGGTTGGTCACGATCGAGGGCGACGGCACAACCAGATTGCGCAGGATCGGCCAGTACTCGGGGCGCGAAAGAAACATCTGCGCGCCGAAGAGAGCAATGATGGTGGTGATCAGCGCGATCACCAGAGCTTCAATGTAGCGGAATCCCCAGCGCTGAAGCATCAGGATAAGCAGCACGTCGAGCCCGGTGATCAGCACGCCATACAAGAGCGGAATGTGGAAGAGCAGTTCGAGAGCGATGGCCGATCCGATCACCTCGGCCAGATCGCAGGCAGCAATGGCGATCTCAGCCATGATCCACAAAATAAAACTGGCCGTGCGCCCGTAGCTTTCGTTGCAAAGCTGCGCCAGATCGCGCTCCGTGGCCACGCCGAGCTTGAGCGAAAGGCTCTGCAGCAGGATCGCCATCAGATTCGACAACATGATGACGAACAGCAGCGTGTAACCGAAGCGAGCGCCGCCGGCAATGTCGGTGGCCCAATTTCCGGGGTCCATGTAGCCGACGGAGATCAGAAAACCCGGCCCGAGGAAGCCGAGCAGCCGGCGCCAGTAGTACGGCGAGCGCGAGACGCTGACGCTCGAATGAACCTCCGGTAGGGAGGGCTCGGCAACCACGGTTCGAGATACGGCTTCTGTAGACATGGCTTTCCGGGGCGAGAGCCGGGGAGCACCCTCAACCTTAGTATGCCACAGGTTGTTAAGCGTGGTTAATGAATTCCTTTAGATTAAATTACGATCAATGCTCTGGACCTAGGCTTCTCTGGATCCTGGCTCAACGATCCAAACGCAGCCAGACCGCTTCCGCAGCAGGCCGCCCCAGGATTGCATTCCCCGTAGGTAGATCAATCAAAACGGTTTGATCGTAATTCTGGCTCATCACGCGCAGGCTCTTGCCGGGCCCTATTCCGGCGGCGTGCAGAAACTCAAGCAGCTTGGGATCGCGCTCGTGGAGGCTGACGACGGTGTAGCGCTTGCCAGCGGGGGCCTGGGAGAGCTGCATCTCGCCTCTCTTTTTCCTCTCGGCCGGGTTGAGTGGAAGAACGGAGTTCCCGTGCGGGCATGCGCCGCCTTCGCCGAGCTTTTCTTTCAACTTTGCCTCGAAGGCCGGCGAGACCGCGTGCTCCAGCCTCTCGGCCTCCTCGTGAATCTCATGCCATTCCATGCCAAACACTTCGCTCAACATGCGCTCGATGAGGTGGTGTCGCAGCGCGGTGCGGTACGCCATTTCGCGGCCTGCCGCAGTCAGGCGCACAATGCCATCGTCGCCCACCTTGACGCAGCCGTCGCGCTTGAGCCGCTTGAGCGCCATGGTGACGGCCGGCGCGGAAACCTCAAGCCAGTGCGCGAGCATGGCCGGAATTACCTGGCGGCCTTCGGCCTCGGCCTCAAGAATGGCCTTGAGGTAATTCTCTTTCGAAACGTGAATTGCGTCTTTCATTGTTCTTTGGGCATGGCAGCGCTCGAGTTCAGTCTAAATGGATTCGCATCGGTCGAGCCGGGCGAATCGGCGGAGTAGTCTGGTTGGGGAGAAAATCGATGGTGCGACTCAGAATTGCCGCGGCGACAATTCTTTTGCTGGGCTTAGCGGAGGCAAAGACGGCCAATGCTTTAGGCGAACCAAAATACGTGAGCAATGTCTCTTCGCAAGGAGCCTTTGTGCTATCGGCAAGCGGGCAAACGGCGACGCTCGTTGTGAGCGACCAGGATTGGCCCGGAGTGGTGCGAGCTGTTGCCGACTTGAGCCAGGATGTGGGGCGGGTGACGGGGCACGATGCGCAGGTGTTGAAGATCGCGACATCAGCCAACAAAATTCCAGCCAGCGTTGATGTTGTCATCATCGGGACGATCGGAAGAAGTCCAATGATTGATGAGTTGGTGCGAAAACACAAGCTGGATGTGACGGGGATTCAAGGGCAGTGGGAAGCCGAGGTGACAACGGTGGTGGAGCACCCGATGCCCGGTGTGCGGAGGGCGCTGGTAATTGCCGGGGCGGATAAACGCGGGACGATCTTCGGGATATACGATCTGTCAGAACAGATTGGTGTTTCGCCGTGGTATTGGTGGGCCGATGTACGCGTGGCGCATGCGGATGCGTTGTATGTGCAGCCGGGGCGGTACGTGCAGGCCGCGCCTGCGGTCAAGTATCGCGGGATTTTTTTCAACGATGAGGCTCCGGCACTTTCAGGATGGACGAAAGAGAAGTTTGGCGGGATGAATCACGAGTTCTACACAAAAGTATTTGAGCTGCTGCTGCGGTTGAAAGCGAATTTCTTGTGGCCGGCGATGTGGAACAACGCGTTTGCAGCGGATGATCCGCTGAACGCAAAGCTGGCGGATGAGTACGGGATTGTGATGGGGACCTCGCACGAGGAGCCGATGATGCGCGCGGAGAAGGAGTGGACGGCGGGGCACCATGGCGCGTGGGATTACACGACAAACCAAAAAGAAATTGACGAGTTCTGGCGCGCGGGGATGGAGCGGGACAAAAACTACGAAGAGGTGGTGACGCTGGGAATGCGCGGCGAGGGCGATACGCCGATGAGTGCCAGCGCAAATACGGAGTTGCTGGAGCGGATTGTCGCGGACCAGAGAGAGATTTTGAAGCAGACGGTGAATCCGGACCTGAGCAAGGTTCCGCAGGTGTGGGCGCTCTACAAGGAAGTGCAGGGCTACTACGAAAAAGGAATGCGCGTGCCGGACGATGTGACGCTGCTGTGGAGCGACGACAACTGGGGCGATTTGCGGCGGCTGCCGACGGCGGATGAGCGAAAGCGATCGGGCGGGGCGGGAATCTACTACCACTTCGATTATGTGGGCGGACCGAGATCGTACAAGTGGCTAAACACGAATCCTATTCCGAAAATCCAGGAACAGATGAACCTGGCGCTCAAGTACGGTGCAGACCGGCTATGGGTAGTGAATGTCGGCGACGGAAAGCCGATGGAGTTTCCGATCGAGTTCTTTCTGGACTACGCGCGGACGCCTCAGCGCTGGGACAAAGACCACCTGGACGAGTTTACGAAGCTGTGGGCGACGCGAGAGTTTGGGCCGGAGCATGCCGACGAGATTGCGACGGCGATGGAGGATTACACACGATACAACGGGCGGCGGAAGCCGGAGCTGATCGACGCGACGACTTTTAGTTTGGCGAATTATGGCGAAGCTGATCGCGTTGAAAAGGAGTGGGGCACGCTGGCCGACCGCGTGGACAAGCTGGCGGCGGAGCTGCCGGAAAATGAGCGGGCTAGTTATTTCGAGCTGATTCAATATCCGGTGGATGCGTGCGCGAATTTGACGGAGATGTATATTGCGGCGGGACGCAATGCCGCGGATGCGAAGGTTGGGAATCCGCGAGCGAATGACGAGGCGGATGAAGTGCGGGCAATGTTCGCGAAAGACGCGGCGCTGAGCGACGAGTATAACCACAAGCTGCTCGACAGCAAGTGGGACCACATGATGGACCAGACGCACATCGGTTACACGGCATGGAACGATCCGCCCGCGAATGTGATGCCCGCGGTGAGTTGGATTCAGGTGCCGGAAGCGGGATCGCTTGGCGTGAGTGCCGAGGGCGCGACGTTTACACGAGCGGGAGGGCGCTTTGGATTTTCGCTGGGGACGATTGATTCCGTGTCCAACAAGACGCGGACGCTGACGCTGTTCGATCGTGGCAAAACGTCCGTGGAGTACACGGTGCAGACGAGCGCGCCGTGGCTTGTGGCGAGCGAAAGCAGTGGAACGGTTGGGGCAAGCGGAGCAGAAGGTGACGTTGCATGTCGACTGGAGCAAAGTGCCCGCGGATGCCGATAGCGCGGAGGGAACGGTGAAAGTAAGCGCGGGCGAGGGACGGCCGATGACGTACACCCTGCGCGCGCTGCGGTTGCCGATAACGCCCGGGGCAACGCGGGGATTTGTAGAGAGCGACGGGTATGTTGCCATCGAAGCGGCGGATACCTTTGGAAGTAGCGCAATCGGCCCGACGCATTGGGAAGAATTGCCGGGGTACGGTGCGACGAAGTCAGCGATGACCGTGTTTCCGGTGACGGCGGATAGCAATACGGATTCGCAGGCGTCGCTCGATTACAGCGTTTACTTGTACGATGCCGGGGATTTTAAGTTGCAGGCCACGCTGGCGCCGACGCTGAATTTTGTGCCGGGGCGCGGACTGCGATTCGCAGTATCAGTCGACGGCGGCCCGCGAACTGTCGTGGACGAGCTAGAGCACAACTCGCAGACGGACTGGGAGCAGGCGGTGAGCGACGGCGTGCGGCTGGTTACGGTTCCGCTGACGATTGAGAAGCCGGGATACCACGAGCTCGAGATTTGGGCGGTTGATCCGGGAGTGGTGCTGGAGCGCCTCGTAGTGAGTCACGGTCCGTTGCTGCCGAGCTACCTGGGACCGCCGGAGAGCATGCACTGACGCCGGAGAGCAACCGCAGATCCCCGTTCGACTTCGATCACTTCGTGATCTCCGCTCAGGGCAGGCTTTCGACTCGCTCGTTACGGCGAGCTCGCTCGGGATGGCAACTCCTCAATTCCTACGAATTGTAGGAGTTGTCACTTCACGCGCACATTCGGCTCTACCGACAGCCCCGGCCGTAGCTCATGGTGCGGGTCCTCATTAGCCAGATCGGTGAAGTCGATGCGCACCGGAATGCGCTGAACGACTTTGACGTAATTGCCGGTGGCGTTCTCGGGGGGGAAGAGCGAAAGCACCGAACCAGTCGCTCCACCAATCTGCGTGACGCGGCCGCTGTAGTCTTTGCCCGATGAGTCGGCGTGAATTTTTACGGACTGGCCGGCCTGCATGTGTTTGAGCTGCGTCTCCTTGAAGTTCGCCGTAATCCAAAGGTCCTGCAGCGAGACCAGAGTGAGCAGATTCTGGCCCGCGGCCAAGTTCTGATCGACCTCAACGCTCTTGCGGGTGATGATGCCGTCAGCCGGGGCGACGATCTTGCAATAACTCAGATTGAGTTTGGCCTGATCGAGCTGCGCCTGAGCTTGCTGAACCTGGGCGTCTGCCTGCTTGGCCTTGGCGTTCTGCGCGGCCACCTGCTGGGGAGCCGTTTCCGCAGAAGTGAGTTGCGCCTGCGCCTGCAATTCCCGCTCGTGTGCAACGCGGACGCCATCGGCGGCGGCCTGCTCATTCGCAATCGCATCGGCAACCTGCGCTTTCGCGGAGTCGGCTGCGGCAACGGCGGCGTCAAACTGCTGCTTGCTGATTACATCCCTTGCGACCAGCGGCCTATAGCGCTCGAGATCTGCCTGCGCCTTGGTGTTGTTCGCCTCAGCCTGCGCAACCAGGGCATGCGCTGCCTCGAGCTGCTTTTCCGCCTGCGCAACGCCTGCCTGCGTGCCGCTCACATCGTGGCCTGCCGAACTCAAAGTGCTTCCCGTATTCGCCGTGATAATGGGCACATTAACGCGCGCCGCAAGAGCATTGGCCTGAGCGCTGGCCAACGCAGCCTGAGCGTTTTCGACGGCCACCTGGTAGTCGCTTGGGTCGAGCTCGACGATTGGGTCGCCCGCCTTCACAGACTGGTTCTCTTCCACATCGACTTTCAAGACCTGTCCGGAGACACGCGCGCTCACCTGAATGAGGTGGCCGTTTACCTGCGCGTCGTCAGTATCCTCGCTGAAAGTGGAATGCCACCAGACGCCGAGGGCGATGAGCGCAACAACTAATATGCCGACAATAATGATGCCCCTGCGGCGGGACTGCGGCGGCGGCGCTATTTCTGTCTCTGCCGATTCTTTGGGTTCCGGTGTTGGGGCTGTTGCTGGGGTTTGATCCGCCACGTTCACTTCCCTCCTAAGTATTTCTTGTAGTCCTGCCCGTCACCGAGCGCGCGAGCCAGGCTGAGCTTGGCCACGTTGTCGCGGTAAAGACTGACCACATATTGGCTGTCGGCCTGCGCCACGGATTGCTGCGCCTGGCTTACGGCAAGGTTGTCACTGACGCCGTTAGCGTAGCGCTCCTGCGCCTCTTTGAGAGCTTCGCCGGCGAGGTCCATGCTGGATCGCGCGACCTCGACCTGTTTTTGCGCGGAAGCGATGTCGAGCAGCGCATCGCGTACATCAGATTCAACCTGGGCGTTTTTGTCGCTCAACTGTGCCTTCGAGATGTCGAGCTCCGCCTGCGCCTGCTCGGCCTGGCCGCGCAAGGCGAATTCCTTAAATACCGGCACGCTCAGCGAGGCTGTGGCGTCTACGGTGCCATGCGAATGCGCCAGCGTGGTGCCGATGTCGCCGTAGTCAGCGTCAGTCTCGACGGTGGGGAAACGCGCGGCCGTGGCCGCTCTGCGCTGGTCGGCGGCCGCGGCGGTCTGCTCTACCAGAGCGGCGAGATCTTTGCGATTGGTCTTGGCTTGCTGGATGAGTGCGTTGGCATCTAGCTGGTCAAAGGGCGCATAGGGCGCCGTGTCAGTGAGATTAAAACTCTGCGCCAGTGGCAGACCGATGGTGCGCGCCAAGGCCAGCTTGTCTTTTTCGAGCGAGTTCTGCGCGGTAATCAATTGCTGTTCAAGAGATTGGTAGTCAACGCGAGCGCGCAATTCGTCAAGCAGCGGCGCTGTGCCGGCTTGATGATTGTCGACGGCCTGATTGAGTGAAACTTTCGCCGTATCTACCTGAGCTTGAACGCTGCTGACGTTGGTCTGGTCGGCAAGGACCAGGAGGTAGGCGTTGCCGACGGTTAGTACCACCATGTCGCGCGCGTCTTCGGCAGACAACTGCGCGGCGGCAAAGTTATGCCGGGCAGCCAGATAATTGCGCAGGGATTGAACGTCAATCAGCGACCAGGTGAGCGAGGCGCGAACGTCGGTGTAACCGAATGGCCCGATGATCTTGGGGAAGCCTGGAATACGCAACCCCTCGGCGGGAAGATCGGTTTGCTGGGCGGCTTCCTTGGCGGTAAAGTCGATGCCCGGGAGCAGAGATTGCAACTGGCTGAGGCGCGCGGCCCGGGCCCCGGCCGTATTTGTGCCGCTCAAAATAATTCCCAGGTTGGACTGCAAGCCGCGCTGGATTGCGTCGTCGAGCGATAAATCGATGGTCTGCGCAGATGCCGCGCCTTTGGTCACGCTGCCCTGATAATCCGCTGACGTTGGCGGCGATGGCGCGGTCGGCGCCGGAATCGCCGGACGACTGCGCAGTCGCGGCCGGGCCCGAAACACACGCGACAGCTGCAAGGGCTACGGCACAAAAACGGATTCGGCTTCTCATTGATTGGTTTGGCAATTTGGACCTTGAGTAAGAACTGCGAATGGGTGCGCTCGAAAATGACGATCCTACAATGAATGGATGCGTTTGAAGGGCGATGCGGTTCTAAATCTAGTGTATCGAATGCGGGGCTTTCCGTTCGCATCGCTCGCGTCGGCAGTGGATGGCAGATTTTCCAGAGCTGGGGACTTGCCCGCCGGGACGCCTCAATACGTTCCCGGCTGCCGATAAGGTGATCCGGCAGCGTAACGGCGCTCATCACCGCGCGGGTCTTTCTCGATGTGCGGCGCGCTGTCCCAGATCATCGTGCTGCGCTGGTCCAGATCGTAGGCCGGCCATATCGGAAGCCCCGAATGATTGGGATTGCCGGTGGCAGCGTATTGAATGAGCATTCCTGACATGATGTCGGCGAGGGGTTGAGCCGCTGCGAGTTCTTCGGGTGAAGACCCGATCTGACCGGGTGCCGCCGCAAGATTGTCGAACATGAAGGGAATGTCGATGGTGTGCATGGCGCGCGCGCCGGGGGCGTCGCGGTGCCAGTTCATCTGATAGACCCATGTGTGCGGCTGACTGGCTGGATTGCCCGCGCGGCGCTCAGCTTCAAGCACCTGGCCGGGCCACGCGCGAAATGCGGTAGCGGCAGCAATTACAACATCGATGGGCGATTTATCGGGATAGATGGTGCGATATTTGGCGATGACTTCTTCAGCCGAGTAAGGCCCGAGATAAATGGCGACCGCATTACGTAGCGCGGCGGGCGCATCGTCCCATGTGAGCGTGCCGAGCTTTGGAATGGGAACAGCTGTTTCATCGTGCACGTTGCCGAGGATCATGGGCACATTTGCGGAGAGCGGCGGCGCGTCGGGAGTGAATGGGTCGCGCGATAGCACCACGCCGTCGACGACAGGGAGCCAATCGGAGCTGGTTGCGGCGGCGGCGGCCTGAATCTTCTCCCACGGCATGGTTTTGAGATCGGCTAGATTCGCCTGCGTGACGCCGAGTTTGCCCAGCATGATTTCAGTGCGCTTGGAAGCAATGTCGATGGAAGCGCCCTTTACCTGCTGGCCGCTCATGGTCATCACGCGATGGAAGAGGCCGTGTGCCGACGGCATGGCCATGAGCGTGGCGCATTTTGCGCCACCACCCGATTGGCCAAAGATCAGAACGCGGGACGGGTCGCCGCCGAACTCGGCGATATTCTCGCGCACCCACTCGAGCGCGAGAACCAGGTCGAGCATACCCACATTGCCGGAGTCGGGATACTGTTTGGGATCGATTGCGCCGAGATATAGAAAACCGAAAGCGTTGAGCCGGTGGTTGACGGTGACCACGACAACATCGCCGCGATGACAGAGGCGCTTGCCGTCGTAGAGCAAGCTGTTGACGGAGCCGTTGTTGTACGCGCCGCCGTGAAAGTAGACGAGCACCGGGCGCTTGCGATGGTCGCGCAGGGCCGGAGTAAAGACGTTGAGATGAAGGCAGTCTTCACTTTGCACGCCGCTTTCGGGAGCGATCCGCGGCGGTGCGCCCGCAGTCGCGGAGCCAGCCGAGCCAAGACTTGGAGATGAATTCAGGCTATCGAGGCCGCGCAGCGCGGTGAGTTGCGGCGCGCGTGTTGTGAACGACTCGCACGCCCGCACGCCGGTCCAAGGCGCAGGAGGCAGCGGAGCCTGGAAAGCGCACGGGAGCGGTGTCGGCGCCATAGGGAACTCCGCGAAAGACGTTGATGCCGTCTTCAAGGGTGCCGCTGATGGAGCCGTAGCGCGTTTTGGCAACAGGCGTGGACGCAGGCATCTGTTGGCTGCGAGGAGAGTGCGAAGAGGGATCGCCTGAATGCGACCGAAAGCAGCGGCCGCTCCAGCGGAACGTAAAACAGCGCGGCGATTGACGGGATAAGGCAATCTTCACTTTGCAGGCCGCTTTCGGGAGCGATCCGAGGCGGTGCGCCCGCGGTCGAGGAGCCTGCCGAGCCCAGACTTGGAGATGAATTCAGGCTATCGAGACCACGCAGCGCGGTGAGTTGCGGCGCGCGTGTTGTGAACGACTCGCACGCCCGCACGCCGGCCCAATGCGCAGGAGGCAGCGGAGCCTGGAAGCGCACAGGAGCGGTGTCGGCGCCGTAGGGAACTCCGCGAAAGAGGTTGATGCCGTCTTCACGGGTGCCGCTGATGGAGCCGTAGCGCGTTTTGGCGATCGGAGTGGACGTGGGCTCCGTTGGTTGCGCGGAAAGAGCGAATAGGGACCGCCTCAAGGCGACAGAAGCAGCGGCCGCACCGGCGGAACGTAAGACCGCGCGACGATTGACGGGATAAATGGGGGGATTCATGGGATAGCCTCCAGTGGGCGATCTGGCCATGGCCAAAATGGTCAGACCATTTTAATTGCGCCGCCGCACTGAACGGCACGGTTGAGGGGCTTGAGGCGGAGTCAAAGCTGCTCCGGGACCGGCGATTCCGTCGCTATTCTTCTCTGTTTAACGTGGCGGAGCGGCCTCGTACTGTATCAGTTCCGTAGGTGTGTTCGAGTGGGAGACGGCTCCCCGTGCCGAGAATCGCCCGAAAGCGATAGACTGCCAACACAGCGAATTGGACCGAAAATGGCCAGAAGTACACCAAAAATCAAGCTTTTCAACGGGCGCGACCACTCCTGGATGCAGTTCAACCGGCGTGTGCTCGAAGAGGCCGAAGACCCCGGCAATCCGTTGCTCGAGCGCGTGAAGTTTCTGGCCATCACGGGATCGAATCTGGACGAATACGTTGAGGTTCGGCAAGCCGGACTGATGCAGCGCATTGAAGACGGCTATCGCGAACCCGGATATGACGGCCTGCGCCCCGACGAGTCCCTTGCGGGCCTCACTGCCGAGATCCACAAATTTGTGGCCGCGCAATACCACTGCTGGAACAAGCAGCTCTTGCCGGAGCTGCGCAAACAAGGCGTCCGGCTGCTCGATTGGGATGAGCTTGGCGAGCACGCTCTAGAGTTTGCGCGCGGCTACTTTCAGCGCGAGGTCGATCCGCTGCTGACGCCGATCTCGATCGATCCGGCGCACCCGTTTCCGCGCGTGCTCAACAAGGCGCTTTGCCTGGCGCTGCTGCTTCGCGCCAAGCGGCGCAGCTCCGGACCGCAGGTTCTGGGAGTGGTTACGGTGCCTCGCGCCCTGCCGCGCTTTGTCCGCCTGCCCAGCAGCCATGGCCACCACGACTATCTGCTGCTGCAAGACCTGATCGAGCAGCATCTTGGCGGCATGTACCGCGGCTACGAAGTTCTTGCTTCAGCATCGTTCCGCGTGACGCGCAACTCGAACCTCTACTTCGAAGAGGAAGAGGCGCGGTCGCTGCTCGAGACCATTCGCGTGGAGCTGCACAACCGTCGCAAGGGCGACGCAGTGCGGCTGGAGATCGAAAGCGAAGCCGATCCAGAGATCGTAGAGCGCCTGCGCGTGAATTTCGAATTGGATGAGGACCAGGTCTTTCGCTGCGAAGGCCCCGTGAATCTATCTCGCCTGATGTTCTTTTATGGCGACGTGCAGCGGCCCGACTTGAAGTTTCAGCCCTTCACGCCTAAACCGCTGCTGTTGAGCCGCAAGGCAACCGGGCTCTTTGACGAGCTTCGCCATCGCGACATTCTGCTCCATCACCCTTACGACGCTTACGATCCTGTGGTCGACTTCATTCAACAGGGCGCGCAGGATCCGGCCGTCGTCACCATGAAGCAAACGCTCTACCGCACCAGCCATGACTCGCCCATGTTTCAGGCACTGACCGAAGCCGGCGCGACCAAGGAAGCTACGGTAGTGGTGGAGCTGATGGCGCGCTTCGATGAAGCCTCGAACATTCGCTGGGCGCGCAGCATGGAAGACGCGGGAGTGCAGGTGTTTCATGGCGTCGTTGGGCTGAAGACGCACTGCAAGCTGGCCATGCTGGTGCGCCACGACGAAGACGGCGTCACCCGCCGCTACTGCCACCTGGGCACAGGGAACTATAACCCTGACACCGCGCGCTTCTATACCGATCTGAGTCTGCTGACCAGCGACCCGCAAATTGGCGAGCGCGTGCATATGATCTTCAATTACCTCACGGCTCACGCCGAGGTCGACGACTACAGCCCGCTGCTGGTGGCGCCGCTGACTATGGCGGAGAGTTTTCTGGGCCTGATTCGCCGCGAGCAGGAGCACGCGCAGGCCGGAAGACCGGCGCACATTGTAGCCAAGATGAACGCGCTGCTGGAGCCTTCAATCATTCAGGCGCTCTACCAGGCTTCGCAGGCGGGCGTGGAGATCGACCTGATCATTCGCGGACTGTGCATCCTGCGGCCCGGAGTGAAAGGACTTTCGGAGCGGATTCGCGTACGGTCGATCGTTGGCCGCTTTCTGGAGCACTCGCGCATCTACCAGTTTGCTAACGGCGGCAGCGACGAAGCGTATATCGGTTCGGCCGATTGGATGCCGCGAAATCTGTTCGAGCGATGTGAAGTAGTGTTTCCGGTGCGCGATCCCGCCGCGCTGGCGCGCATTCACGATGAAATTCTGCCCGCTTACCTGGCTGATACGGTGAAGGCCCGCCTGCAGCAATCGGATGGCACCTACCTCCGCGCCAGCAAGCTCGTGAAAGATGCTCCTGTGTTTTCGGCTCAGGAATTTCTGATGCAGTTGGCGGAGGGGAAGACAGATTTGGATGCGCTTCCTGCTCCGGGGGCAAAACGAGACGCGAAAATCGCCGAGAAAGCCGCGACAGCAGCCGACTGAAGAGCGGAATTTACGGCGTCGTCTGTTGCGGAACAACTTTGATCCCAGTCCGCCTGAATTGAAATTCCAAGGTCCAGTTGCTTGGCGCGGCGTGGCCGTCAACCTGCGCAGGCTTGAACTTCCAGTGGCGGGCAGCTTCAAGCGATTTGCCCGCGAAATAATTGCTCGGCCCAGCCGAGGCAAGGGTGGCGTCGGTGACGATTCCGTTTTCATCCACCGCCAGCCGCACCGAAACTTTGACGGTTCCTGAGATTGTCCTCATTGCGCTGGGAATAATGTCGGGCAAGATCTGGTTCACGATGGCGTGAGTTTATGGTTGCGGGTGCGGGAGAGAGATTGTCCGTCGCCTGGGTGGCCTGCGCGGCCTCTGAGGTTTGATTGGCGGGTTGAGGCGGCGGAACGGTTGCAGATACTGGGGCTGGGCCGGGGGCCGGAAGCGTAGCTTTTGTTGAGGCCGGAGGCGTAACAGTTGTTGATGCCGGCGGCGTGGCTTGCGCAGGAGTTGTGGTTGCGGTTTCGTCCGGGGTAGCGGTCGGAGACGGCGTTGCAGCGGGCACCGGTGCTGGCGCCTGTGCCGGTGCTGCAGCCGGGAGATTCTGAGCTTGCTGAGCGGGCGTAGGGGAAGTTGGGGCGGCTGCGCTCGGTGCGACAGCGCGAACCAGATTCCGACTCCCGCCAGAACGAGAGCCACAATGGCGATCGGGAGCGCGATGCGACGACGATGATGCGAATCCGTTGCCGGCTTCTCTTGGGGACGCGAGGGAGCTTTGGCAGGATCGAGCCGCGCTGCGATTTCGTCGAGCGTAATGCGACGAGCAGGATCGGAGCGCAGACACTTTCGTGCGATAGAAGCAAACGGCTCTGGCATCGATTCAGGTACCGTCGGTTCGGCGGTTCTGGTGCGATTCCATTGAGGCGGATATTTGGTGAGCACCTCGACTAGCGTTGCTCCAAGCGACCAGACGTCCGAGGCTGGCCCAATCGGGCCATATTCAGTTTCCGGCGCATCGCAGACGGTTCGCGTTGAACTGGACGTGACGGCCGCGCCCGACTGAACAAACGCTATAAGTGGTGAGTTTGAGGTTGTCGCCGGCAGCCATGATGTTTGAGGGGTTGAGACGGCCATGAACAAGACCGTTGGCGTGCAGATAAGAGAGCGCGTCCAGGGCGGGGCCGAGCATGTCGCCAGTTTCTTTAGTTGTCAACGGACGGTCGATAGAGAATCTCGGCAAGAACCTCGTCGGCGAACTCGGTGACAACGTAGAGGCAAGGAACATCGTCGATTTCGCAGACGACCGTGCGTATACACCTTCATCAGATTGGGATGGGATAGGGTCGTTGCCGCTTCCCATGCGGCGGCGCGTGCCTCGGCGTCTTCAACTTCCGCGGGCACCAATTTAATGACGGCTCGCGGAGCATGGTCACTTCGGTCCGAAAGGTCTTCGAGCTCAGTGAGAAACACACCACTCGGTTCAGAGCCGCCGAGCCATCGGAGGAGCGGAAATCTCCCGTCGGCAAGGCGCCCAACCCACTCGCGGCTGACAGCCGCTGTACTCATGGCTTCGATCATACGACCCCGCACCAAGGAACACTTTACCCTGAAAGCACGGATTCAAACCGGGTTAGGACACACTTTAGTAAGGGTCGTGATGAAGGCGTCTTTGCCATTTGTTTTCCTGGCGCGGGGCAAAATTGAATGCCTGAGGGCCAGGATGCCGGAGGGGCAGGAGGAGAAGCAGGAATAGGCCGTAGGGCGCGACTGCCGGCGCGATGCGGAATCTCAATTCCGGCGGCCTTGCCGGCTCTCCTAAAATCGAGACAATGCAGCTTTCACTCGAACAGCCGGTTCAGAGTCAGATTCAAGTCGGCGCTCGCCGTTGCAGCGAGAATTCAAACCCGGCCAATTCAATTCTGGGTAATTCAAGCCTGGCCAGTTCAAGCCGGCTCTTTGACGCCCCGCGTGCCCTTACTTTGTGGCACCTGGCCAGCCTGGATGCTCCCACTGTCGCCGTGACCTGGTCGCTCGCATTTGCATGGGCGGCCCGGATTCAACTTTCCGGCCGGGTACTTCTGGTTTTGGCGTTGGCAACGTGGTGCGCGTATGTCGGCGATCGAATTCTCGATGCCCGAGTGTTCGGGGTACTGGCTAACCCGGACCCATCGACGCAGCCGGCCCTGCGGGAGCGTCATTACTTCCATTGGCGCAATCGCCGTTTGTTCGTTCCGCTGGCCGCGATTGCCGCTTGCTCAGCCGGAGTTTTGGCACTGACTTTTCTTCCCTCGTTCGTGCGCGAGCGAGGTTTCATTCTGGCCGCGGCTGCGCTGACATATTTTTCGGGCGTTCACGCAGCGCCCTGGCTCGAGCGAAAGAGGCATTCGCTTCCGAGGGTGGCCAGCAAGGAATTTCTGGTTGCCGTGTTGTTCACTACAGGCTGCATTCTGCCGGCATGGTCACGATTACACGCATCCGGAGCGCAGGAAGTCCTGCTCAATTGGCTCTGGATTGAGGGAATCTACTTCGCCGCGCTCGCGTGGCTTAATTGCCGCTTTATTGCAATGTGGGAGGGGGAGAACAGCGATCGTAAGGCCGGAACGCGAGTCAGACGCTTCTGGGCTTTCAAACTCTTCCCTGCCCATTCGACAAACTTTTGCGCGGCTGTACTGCTTGCTTCAGCCGGATTCGCGCTGGCGTATCTCGCGGCCGGATCGCACTCGCGCGCGTCCGCGCTGCTCGCGGCCGGAGCCTTGAGCGCGTTGTTGCTGGCGACGCTCGACAGCTTACGGACGCGAATGACGCCACTCGCTCTGCGCGCCGGCGCGGATTTCGTCCTGTTGACACCACTGCTGCTTTTTCTGCGATGAATACGATTGTCAATTCCGAGCCCTTGGCAACTCGATCCGGCACGACTGAAGCCGCGCCGTTCGCCAGGGACGGCCAATCCCCCAATTTTGACCGGCTTGCGAAGATTTACCAGTGGATGGAGTTCTTCACCTTCGGTCCGCTTCTCTCGCGTTGCCGCGAGACTTTTCTTGTTGATCTAGTGCCGGCGCGGCGCGCAGTTGTTCTCGGCGATGGCGACGGGCGATTCACATCGGAACTGCTTCGCACGAATTCCCAAGTCCGAATTGACGCGGTGGACGCGAGCCCTGCAATGCTTGACGCTTTGCAGCGTCGAGCCGGCGGGAATGCGAGCCGCGTCTCGGCTCATTGCGCCGATGCCCGTGACTGGCAGCCCGCAAATTCGCCTTACGACCTGGTCGTGTCTCATTTTTTCCTCGATTGCCTTACTACCGAAGAGGTCCGCGCTCTGGCGGCTAAGGTGCGCGACGCCGTCTCGCCTTCCGCAATGTGGATCGTCTCTGAGTTCGCGGTTCCCAACGGTTGGTTTGGCCGGTCCATCGCTGGTCCGCTGGTCAGGCTGCTCTATCGGGCATTCGGGTTGCTCACCGGACTCAAAATTCGCAGCTTGCCCGACCATCATGGCGCCATGCGCAGCGCGGGATTCTCTCTCACCCGACGCCAATGCTGGTTGTTCGGACTGCTGGTGAGCGAGATGTGGTGCTGTCAATGCCCGGAAGGGGAGGCGTAGAATTACGCTGATTTAGATTTTGATTTTCACGACGATCAAAAGGTCAGGAATCCTCACATGAAGATGAACCCACTCGCGATTGTGATCTGTCTGCTTACGTGCGGGGGCGCCACGGCGCTCGCCCAGCAACCAACGTACCCGTTCAATGATCCATCGCTGCCGATGGAAAAACGGATCGACAATCTGCTTTCGCTGATGACCATCGACGAAAAGATCAATTGCCTTGGCACAAATACCGGCGTGCCGCGACTGGGAGTTACGAACTTCGGAATCTCGGAGGGCATTCACGGAGTGGTGCAGCGTGAGGCCCGAGGCAAGCGGCTGCCAATCACTACGACGCAGTTTCCGCAACCGCCGGGGATGGGTGCATCGTGGGATCCGGATCTGGTGCGCGAGGCAGCAGGCGTGGAGGGTTACGAAGCGCGATTCATCACGCAGACGGCGAAGTACGACCGCCAGATTCTGATGCTGTGGGGGCCGCAATCGGACCTTGGTCGCGATCCGCGGTGGGGCCGCAGCGAAGAGGTCTACGGCGAGGATCCGTTTCTGAACGGGACAATGGCCGTCGCGTTCACTAAGGGGCTACAAGGCGACGATCCAAAATACTGGCAGGCCGCTGCGCTGCTCAAGCATTTTTTGGCCAACGAGAATGAGAACAACCGCAACGGCTCGTCCTCAAATTTCGACGAGCGGCTGTTTTGGGAGTACTACTCCGTGCCATTCCGCATGGCCTTTTTGGATGGCAACGCGAAGGGGGTTATGGCCTCCTATAACGCGTGGAACGGCACGCCGATGGCCGTCAATCCGATTTTAAAAAGCATCGTCCGCGACCAGTGGGGCGTCGACGTGATTTCGAGCGATGGTGGAGCAGTCAAGCTGCTGGTAGATCCACGCCATCTTTTTCCTGACCAGAAGGCTGCGGTGGTCGCATGCCTGAAAGCCGGGATCAACCAGTTTCTCGATGTGTATAAAGATGAAACGAAAACCGCGCTGAAAGACGGCGAGATCTCAGAGGCTGAGATCGACGCGTTGCTGCGTCCCAAGTTCCGCGTCACGATCCGGCTGGGACTACTCGACCCGCCGGAGATGGTGCCGTATTCAAAAATTAAAGACACTCCGGAGCCATGGAATACCGACAAAGATCGCGACGTTTCGCGGAAGCTTGCGCTTGAGTCCGTCGTGTTGCTCAAGAACGAGAGCAATATTCTGCCGCTCGACAAAGACAAGATCAAATCGATTGCCGTCATTGGCCCGCTGGCCGACTCTGTCCATTGGGATTGGTACGGAGGCACGCCACCATACGCTGTAACGCCCTTGCAGGGAATCAAGGACAAGGTCGGACCAAATGTCAAAGTGAACTACGCTGCCTATGACACCCAGGCCGGAGAGGACGATGCGCTGAAGGCGGCGAGCGAGTCGGACGTTGCGGTTGTGGTGATCGGCAACGATCCCACGTGCGGTGACGAGGCGCATTCGTGGTACAACTCGCCGGGTAACGGCGGCGGCATTACGCTTCCCTGCACTGTTCCAAGCGATGGCCGCGAGGGCCGCGACCGCGAGAGCATTGACCTGGCTCAGGAACAGCTTGTGAAGCAGGTGCTCATTAAGAATCCCAAGACCATCGTACTGCTGATCTCGAGTTTCCCATTCGCAATCAACTGGACTGAGGCGAATGTGCCCGCGATCATAACCATGGCGCATTCGTCGCAGGATGAAGGAACCGCTCTCGCCAAGGTGCTCTTCGGCGAGTACAACCCCGGAGGCCATCTCGTGAGAACCTGGCCGAAATCGGTCGATCAGCTTCCGCCGAGCATGGATTACAACATCCGCGATGGCTACACCTACATGTACTTCAAAGGCGAGCCGCTTTATCCCTTCGGCTTTGGCTTGAGCTACACCACTTTCAAATACTCGAATCTGCGCACGAGCTCTTCTGAACTTGCGAAAGACGGAACAGTCACCGTCAGCGTGGATGTGACCAATACCGGCACTCGCGCAGGCGACGCCGTAGTGCAGATGTATGTAAAACACCTGGCCTCGAAGGTGGAGCGGCCGCAAGAAGAGCTGGACGGATTTAAGCGCGTGACCATACAACCCAGCGAAACAAAGACGGTGGAGATTCCGCTGAAGGCTTCGACGTTGGCTTGGTGGGACCAGAAACTTCCTGGGTTCCGCGTGGAAGCCGAGCCGGTTCGCGTGATGGTCGGGAACTCGTCGAGCGATATTCAAGCGCAAACCACCGTGAAGGTGCGGTAAAAGCGAGGGCCCCGAAAATCGATTTTCTTGCACGGACTTGAAGAGCCATGATCGATCGCGGAGACGAAGCCATCGGCCTATGCGCGCGCAATCGAATGTTACAAATCTGTTAAAATAAGGATGCAGGAGTTCGGCAAGGCCGCTTAAATCCCACCGAATCAACCACATGATCCTTTATCTGATGCGCCACGCGAATGCCGGCACGATTCGCGAGAACCCCGTTCTCGACGTCAAGCGGAGCCTTGTGAAAGAAGGCAAGGAGCAGTGCATGCTGATGGCGCGCGTTCTTGTCGCTCTGAAAGCGCCGATCGATACGATCGTTTCAAGTCCGCTGAAACGAGCATTGCAGACCGCGCAGCTTGTCGGCACTGAGTTGGGATTTGATGGGAAAGTTGAGATCAGCCCGGGTCTGGGATTGAACGCGAGCTTCGCCGATTTCCAAAACATGCTGGTGAAGTATGCCAACCGCGATGCGGTCCTGGCGGTGGGGCACAATCCGAACATCTTTCAGTTTCTCGGCCGGCTGATCACCGGCAACGGCGGCGCGGCCATCCGCATGAGAAAGGCCTCCATTGCCAGGGTTGATGTGAGCCAGCATCCGCCGCGGCTACAGTGGCTTCTGGATGCGCGCACGGCTCGCGCGATTTATGCCAGCGTGACCAAGAGCTCACGCCCGAAGACCTCTCGAAAATAACCAGCTTCCTTGCGCAATGACCACAACTCCAGTTCCGCGCCGGAGCGCCCCGGGCGCAACTCGAGGATTACCCGCTTGGGGTAGACCCGTGCGCCGACGCGCAGCACATCGGAGGCGCGGTCCTGATTCAAAGCGATGGCGAGCCGCAGCAAGACCACGGCGCGCTGCACGTTTTTGTGTTCGTCCGCGGGAATGTTGCGCAGGGCGCGATCGCCCGGCTGCGGGCGGCTCTTGCCCAGGTAGCGAGCGATGGCGGAAACCAGCGTGCGGTGCAACTGGGTGTAGCCATAGATCTCTGAGCTCGAGATGATGTACTGCGCGTGCCGGTGATGGCCCTGGTGGTTAATAAATTTGCCGGTATCGCGAAGCATGGCGGCGGCGGCCAACCAGCTCTCGTACTCCGGCCCAAGGGCGTGCATTGACTTAAGCTCGCGAAATAGCTGCACGGTGTGGGCGCGCACCGGCTCAGCATGGCGAAGATCGACGCCGTAGCGCCGCGCAGTGGCCAGCACGCTCTCCCAGCGCTCGTGCTCGAACTCGCGGTGAGCCTTGGCGCGGGCATCCTGCTCGGCAAGCATCTGCGCCAGAATGCCGTCGCGCAGGCCCAGCGGCGAATAGCGAAAACCCTTAAGGCCGAAGCTCTCAAAGACCTCGGCGTAAACTTCGGCGCCGGCAACAATAATCTCCGCGCGACGCGGGCCGATGCCTGGCACAGCTTCGCGCTGGGGGAGCGACATTTTGGCCAGCTTGCCGGCCAGCTTTCGCACGGCGCGGGCGGGCACCATCCCGGCCAGAAGAGCGGCGCGATCAGAACCGGATTTCGCGGCACGACCGGAACCGAATTTCGCACCGGATTTTGCGCCCAGCTTACCTGCTTTCTTTGTCCCGGGTTTGCCGTTCTTTGTTCCCTGAGCATAGGCGGCGGAGAGCGCAGCAGCCGTACCGGAAGTAGCAATGACCAGCGGCGCGCGGCCCGGCTGGATTCTGCGATGGGCACGGCGCAGTTCGCGCGCAATCAACTGCCGCATGCGCTTCAGGCCGTCGCGTGGAGCGGGATCGTCCGAGAGAAACTGCTCAGTGAGGCGGACCGCGCCTAAGGGCAGGCTGATCGTGTCTTTGATGTGCTTGTGCTCGGAGAATGTGATCTCGCAACTGCCGCCGCCGAGATCGAGCAGCAGAACGCGGCCGCCGGCTCCGGGCTCGGTGCCGCTCACGCCGAGATGAATCAGCCGGCCTTCCTCAAGGCCGGAGATGATCTCCATATTCCAGCCGGTCTCGGCTTTTACCCAGGCTTGAAATGCCGCGGAGTTGCGCGCGTCGCGCATGGCCGACGTGGCCACTACGCGAACGCGGTCGACTCCGTGCGCCTGCACCGCGCGCTGAAAACGCTTGAGCGCGCGCAGCGTGGCCGCCATGGCTTCAGGCGAGATGAGTCCGGTATCGAAGACGCTGCCGCCCAGGCGCGTGACTTCGCGGTCTTCAGCGAGAGTCTTGAGCCGGTGCGCGTGCACCCGTGCGATCTTCAGTCTGCAGGAGTTGGAACCGATGTCGATAGCGGCAAAGGTGGGCATGAATTATTTCGGCGCGCTCCGTAAAAAGATTCGACCCATCGCCAAGATACACGAATGCGGTGTATGGAAAGTGCCGTGGGTTCCACAAGAGGCAACACGAAGGATCCGAAGGCCGACCAATTTTGACGTCTGTTATGCTCCGAAAACTCGCCCATTTATGTGCAGACAATGATTTTGGCATGGGTCCAGCGGTTTGAATTTTATTTAATGCGCAATAAATTTTATTGACTTTAACAAAATTTAGGTGCATATTGACTTTATGAAAGACGCGATGCCGCCGTGGCTGGAAGCGCTGGACGAAGAAGACCAGCAGTTTCTCAAGCGATTTGTCCTCAGCTCAGGGTCGCTGAAAGCACTATGCGATGAGTACGAAGTGTCATATCCGACGCTGCGTGCCCGGCTCGACCGGCTCATCGGGAAGGTGAAGGCCGTTGAGGACCCGAAAGCCGCAGACTCATTCCAGCGCAAATTGAATGTGCTGGTTGCCGATGGAAAGATGTCAGCCGCGCTGGCGCGAGAGCTTTGGAAAGCTCATCGCGCAGCCGCAGAAGAAGGGATGAGGTGAAGCAATGATTGAGCCATGGTTTGACGCGTATCACTATGCATGGATTCCGGGCACGGCTTACGGACTGGCCGCGGGACTGATGGCGGGGCTCGTGGTTTGGCTTGTGCCACGCGGCCGCGCAAGAAACTTCGTTCTGAGGGCGTGGTACACCCTGTGGGCGGTAGCAGTCGTGCTGCTGCTCATGGGATTCGCGGCCCTCGCGCAAGGACAACCATGGGGCGTTTGGTACAGCCTGCTGCTTCCTGGCGCCATCGGCACGCTGGTTGTTGGTGCGAACTCGGTTGCCATTCGGAAGAGGTACATGGAGGTCGAGGGACGCCGGATGGCAGCAAAGGACCTGCTGTAGTTTCGCGCACTCACGAAAGGGCAAGTCTGGCATCGTCGCTTTCGGCAGGCAGAAACCGTACTCGAAGAGTCCTCGGCTACGGCTTGATGACAGTCGCAATCAACGATGACAACCCATTCCACGCAATTTGGATGCCGATGCAGAGCAGAATGAACGCGACCACCCGCAGGATTCCATGGGCCGTGGAGGGCGGAATTTTCTTGGTGATCTTAGGCGCGTATGCGTAGCAGAAATAAACCAGCACGCTCAGGACAACGACCGCAAGGAAAACTCCCAGGTGCGCCAGAATGTCGTGAGTAAGATTCTTATCCGAGATGTGCGCGGTGACAGTGAGCAATGCTACCAGCGTGCCCGGCCCTGATGTGATCGGAAAAGTGAAGGGAAAGAATGCGCTCTCTTCAAGATGACTCATATCTGGTTCGCCGCGCTGCCCGGTCTCCTCCTCCTTGTCGCGGGAGCTGGCGCCTGCGCTGCGCTCGTTGAGCACGCCCCAGCCCATTGCCGCGACGACCATGCCACCGGAAAGCTGGACAATGGGCAGAGATATGCCGAAGAAGCTGAGGATTGTTGCGCCTGCCAGCTCAAAGATTCCGAGGAAGACAATGTTGTTGATTGCGATGCGGCGCGCGAGGGAGCGAAGAACGTTTGGCGGCGCGTCGCCCACCAGCCCCAGAAAGACCAACGCGGAGCCGAGCGGGTTGATCAGCGGCAAAAGCACGCTGAACGCAATGAGAAAGGCCTTCCAGAGCGGCACAGGAGTACTCCCCTAATGAATCTTAATGCGTCGTGGAGCGGGTAGGGCAATAGACGGCTGCGGGACCCGCGGACACACTGCCACAGAGCGGTGCGTGAGGCGATGAACCATTTGGATGGGGGCCGCCCCACGTGCGTATACTGCGCTGAAAGCGTTTCAGCGCGAGGAAGCTGATATTCGAGGAGCAAAGACGATGTTGGAGATGGGGCGTATGAACCGGTGTGTTGTGGCGGCGGCTGCGATGTTTATTCTGCTGAGTCCATGTGCCGGACTTGCCCAGACGAGTGGCTCATCCGCGAAGGCGTCGAAACCGGACCTGCATGAAGGCGGCGCCAGCCCTTCGTCGATTCCCAACGACGCGGTCACCGTTGTCACGCTGCCTGGCCTGCACTTGACCGGAGCCCAGATCATGACCGGAAAGATTTGCAAGATAGTTACTTACAACGTTGTCTCGGACAGTGAAATCCGAATGAACATCAGAGGAACGCGAACTGTGGACGACAAGGACGACACATGCACTCTGCAAGTTCGCACCCCTCAAGGAAGCGCATCTACCTGGATAACGGTGGAACTGACCGATGCGGAACAACAGCAGTTCAAAGCGCGCGAAGAGGCCGAAGGATCGAACAAGGCGCAAGCACTTCTTGCAAAAGCGGGGAAGACATGGCGCTTGACGTTTTCGAGCGGCGCTGCAGAAACTTATTCCTCAGCGGGGGCGGATACGGACAGTATGCCGACATTTCATAACGCTGCGGGAGATGACGTGAAGATCGCGGTGTCGGACGATGGTACCGTGATGATCATCGGGCCAGGGTGCATGCGGAGCGGCAAGTTGACCGGCACGCGGGTGAAAGACGGGCAGTCGCAGGGCGAGTGCACGCCTGCGGGTTCGTGGACAGCGACCGTCACTTACTAGAACCTTCAGGGCGATTCTTTCGAGCATCCTGAAGAACTCTCCGATTGAGCGGCGAGCCCCTCCGCGCCGTAACTGAAACTGATAAAAGCGCGCGCTCTTTGAATCCGGCAGCAAGACTGCAGCGTGGTGAAGCGCCCTGCACTTTGAAACGCGGCAGGAATGCGACTGGTATTCTGAACGCAATGGCCAGAATCGCGAATAGCGCAGACATGTACCCGACAAACATGAATCCGCCAAACTTGAATCCGATCGATCGGCCGCGGCAGGCGCTGCCTACGCGCACAGTTTGGCTGGTTTTCGCTCTCATCTGGGCCACAATTTATTTCGCCTCGTTGTTCACTCCTCCGCTGATGGATGACGTAGATGCCTCGCACGCGCAGGCGGCGCAGCACATGGCCGAAAGCGGCGACCTGATCACCGCGAAGACCAACGGCATTCGCTACATTGAAAAACCGCCGCTGCCCTATTGGGCAGTTGCCGCGATGTACAAGATTTTTGGCCAGAATACTTTTGCCACGCACCTGCCGAATGCGCTGGCCATGCTGGGGCTGACGTGGCTGGCGTGGCTGTGGGGGCGGCGCGCGTGGGGTGAGCGCGCGGGATTCTATGCCGGGCTGGGTGTTCTGACTTCGGCGGGATGTTTTCTCTTTACGCGGTTCATTATTCCCGAGTCAATCCTCGCGCTGTTTTTGCTGATTGCGCTGTACGCGCTAATTGTGAGCCTCGAAGATAATCGGCCGGCGATGATTTATTGGGCGTGGGCGGGCGTGGCACTGGCCCTGATGACAAAAGGCTTGATTGCGCCGGTATTCTTCGGTGGAGCGGCAATTCCGTATCTGCTGCTCACCGGGCAGTGGCGCCGCTGGAAGGCGCTAAAGCCCGTTACTGGATTGCTGCTGTTCCTGGCCATTGCCGCGCCGTGGCACATTGCGTGCGGCATCATCAACCACGATCAGGGGCATCCCATCGGCAATCACCCGACGATTGGCAATGTCCACGGATTCTTCTATCAATACTTCGTCAACGAGCACGTACTGCGCTTCTTTAACCTGCGCTATCCGCACGACTACAACAAAATGCCGGCGGCCTGGTACTGGCTGGGCGAATTGATATGGATCTTTCCATGGAGTCTTTTTCTGGGAGCCGTGGGCGCGCTGGCATGGAAGACAAGGCGCAGCTGGCTGAAACATCTGCGCCACGATGCCGGGCGACACGGTGGATTTCTACCTGGATCATGCCATGCGCGAGGACGTGGCCAGCTATGTGCGGCGGATCAAGTTTCGTACCCGGACCATCTGGCTATTAAGTCTGTTCACAGCATGGACGCTCGTGTTTTTTTCAATCTCGACCAATCAGGAGTACTACACGTTTCCGGTATGGCCGCCTCTGGTCATGCTGATCGCGGGCGTGGTGGCGGGGATCGAAGAGAACGACGGCGCGAAGGGCGCCAGGCCCACTCTCTCGACGGCGTGGCTAACTGGTGCGCAAGCGGTATTTGCGGGGACCGGCGTTGCGGTGGCAGGGGCATTGGCGTGGGGATTATGGACTTCGCGCAACTTGCCTTTCGTTGCCGACATTGGCACGGCGCTGGCGCATCGCGGCGTGGGCGATTACACGTTGTCGATGTCGCACCTGTTCGATTTGACCGGCGAATCATTTGCGGCGCTGCGGCTGCCGGCAGCCCTGGCGGCGATCGCACTGCTGATTGGGCCGCTCGCGGGCTGGCTGCTGCGGCTGAAGAAGAAGCACTTCGCGGCCACAGTAAGCATGGCGCTCACGATGACAGTGTTTCTTGTGGCGGCTCACATTGCGTTTGCGCGCTTTGAGCCGATGCTCAGCTCGAAGCAGATGGCCGACACGATTATGCAAGACGGCACACGAAACGATGTCTTCATCATTTACGGGGAGCAATCGTCAGGGTCGTCAGTGGTCTTTTATACAAACGACTACTTCGCGGGACGCCCGGCGAAGCTGGTAATACCTCGCTGCGGGCAGCACAACGAGGGAACAACGCTGTTGTGGGGATCGTGCTATCCCGATGCGCCGGACATTTACCTGAGCCCCGCAAAGCTGGCGGCGGTTTGGGGAACCGGCGAGCGCAAGTGGATCTTTGCCGAGGATCCGGACCGGGACAACGTGGAGAAGGTGCTGGCTGGCCGGCTGTATGAGGTGCAGACGCTGGCCGATAAGACACTTTGGACGGACAGGCCGGTGGAGTAAGACGGAGTTCTTCGCAGTTCAAAGTTTGTTGTTCGCAGTTTGCGCGTTCTATGAGCGAGCCTCGCGCATTTTTCCGCCGGGCAGCAACTCGAATACGCGGCCGCGCCAGAGAATTCGATTTCCCGCGTAGCTGGCGACCCAAAAACAAAATCCCATGAAATCGCGGATCGGGTAGAGCACCAGCAAGCCTGACCAGCTTGTGTCGCCGGCGACGCAGCGGCCAACGGCGATCGAAAGGGCGAGGCGCGTGGCGACACTCCAGGCGAAAAAGCCGACGCCCCAAATCGGGTGGCCAAGCCACAGCGCCGCAGCAAGCGCAAGCAAGCCGAAGGGCATGCTGAATGTGAGCGCGGTGCCGAAGTGGCCCTTGGGGCGCGAGAAGCGCGTGGACTTCATCCAGCGAACCTGGTGCTTGAGTGAGCCGACGAAGTTCGAGTGCAGCACCATGTGGTCGATGGCGTGGTGACTGAGGATGACTTTCTGGCCCAGCTTATGAGTCTCGTTGCCGAGAATAAAGTCGTCTGCGCAATAGTCGGCGGTAACACTGAAGCCGCCCATTTCACGGATGGTGTCGCGGCGGAAGGCCATCGTGGGACCGAGAGTGAACTGCATTCCCTCCATCGAACGCGCGGCTAGAACGCCTGCCGACATTTCGACGGACATGCCGACCGCTTCAAGGCGCGCCCAGAGGCCGCCTTCTACTGCAACGCCGCGATAAAGACAGCACATGCCGCCAACACCCGGATCGGCGAATGGGAGGGCCACAGCGCGCAGATAGTTCGGCGAGACGCGCACGTCGCTGTCGCTGATGACGAATATTTCGTGCGCAGCCTCCGCGGCCATTTTTTCCATGGAGATGACTTTGTCGTTGATGTAATCGGGCTGGCCGCCGGTGGAAAGGAATTTGACGGGGATGTTGGGGTGACGCGAGGCGACGCGACGGGCAGCTGCGAGGCCGGCGTCATTTTCATCTCGGGAGCAGAAGAGAATTTCGTAGGCGGGGTAGTCCTGCGTAAAAAAGCTTTCGAGGTAGGCTTCGAGGCCGGGTTCGGCTCCGTGCAAGGGCTTGAAGATTGAAAGCGGAGGCGTGAAGCCAGGGCGCGATGCCAGTGCGGCGAGGGCCAGCCGGCGCTCGCGCAGAGTAGCCGGGAACAGCCCAGAGCACAATGCCGGCAAATACCGTGGAGGTGATGAGGCCGAAGACGGCGAGGGCGAGAAGGGCGTACGGCATGCTCGTAACAGCATAAAGGGAAAAGGGGTGCGCGTGAGAAATGGGGACCGGGAGGGCGGAGCCAGGGAATCGAATTAGCCAGAAAATGGAAGACACGAAAGGAACGGCTGCGTTACGGCTTGCGTGGTGCTGTACGCGTAGTAGGCTGCGCAACCGGCTTGATCACCTGCGGCTTGCGAATGGGAACAATGGCGGCGGACGAGCCCGGCGCGGCCTGCTGAAAGCGCGTAAGCATTTCACTGCGGACGTACTCGACGAAGCTCTGCATCTGGCGGTTCATCTCTTCCATGCGCCCGCGCATCTGCAAAATGATCGCGATGCCTGCGATGTTGACTCCGAGGTCGCGAGCGAGATTGAGGATGAATTCGAGGCGCTCCAGATCTTCATCGGTATAGAGGCGCGTGTTGCCCTCAGTGCGCGAGGGCTTGAGCAGGCCTTCTCGCTCATAGAGGCGGAGGGTTTGGGGATGGATCTCATACATCTCGGCGACCGCCGAGATCATGTAGGCGCCTTTGGATTTTCGTTTTGTGGCCATCGTTTTTTCCTCTATTAGCCTGGCCGATCCATTTGTGGCCTATCGTTGCTTCCGAGTGAATCTTACAATTTGTCAAACAGCGTCTTGCGCGGATCGTCGGGGTTCAGCTTAGCGAGCTCGCGCATGATCTCGCGGCTGCGCTCATCGTTCAGGTGCGGCACGGCAACCTCGACCGTGACAATTTCATCGCCGCGCTGGCCGGGATGCGAAGCGCTCTCAACGCCGCGCTCGCGCATGCGCAGCTTTTGCCCGCTCTGCGTGCCGGGCGGAATCTTCAATTGCGCGCGGCCGTCGATGGTGGGCACTTCAACCTTGGCGCCGAGCGCGGCTTCGGCAACGGTAATGGGGACAGTGAGCTGAATGTCGTCGCCCACGCGCGTGAACACTGGATTGGTCCCGGTGCGCACAATGAGAAACAGATCGCCAGCGGGACCGCCGTTGACGCCGGCATTCCCTTTGCCCTGCAGGCGGATGCGCTGGCCGTCGCGCGTGCCCGGCTTAATGCGGAATTCGACCGTCTCAGAGCGGGTGACGGTCCCTTCGCCATGGCAAGTGGCACAGTCGTTCGAGGTGTGGCCGGTTCCTTTGCAGCTCGGGCAGGTGATGTTGAACTTCATGCGACCGCCCATCTGCGTTACCTGCCCGGTGCCATGGCACTCAGAGCACTGCGCACCGCCGGTGCTCGACTGGCCGTGGCAGGTGGGGCAGGATTCCTGGCGATTGATCTGTATGCGCGCTTGGCCTCCACGGATGGCGGTCCAGAAATCGACGGTCGCCTGGTATTCAATATCGGTGCCGGGCTGCGGACCACGCGGCTGCTGGTGCGCGCGCTGCGCGCCGCCGAAGATACCGGAAAAGATGTCTTTGAAATTGCCCGAGCCGAAGTTGCCCGCGCCCGTCTGCTGGCCAGGGTCGCCGGAGAAGCCAGAGAAGTCGAAGCCCCCGAAATCAATGGGCGGCTGCCCGGAAGCGTAGCCGGGACGCTGGCCGCCGGAGCGCTGCTGCCGCGCATAGGCCTCGGCTTGCGCGGGGTCTATTTGATCCGAGTAAAAGCCAACCTGGTCGTAAATTTTGCGCTTCTTCTCGTCCGAGAGAATGTCGTTTGCCTCGGAGATTTCCTTGAATTTCTCTTCAGCGCGCTTGTCGTTGGGATTTACATCGGGGTGATACTTGCGCGCAGCTTTGCGGAAAGCCTTGCGGATCTCCTCCGGCGTGGCCGTCTTTTTGACGCCGAGCGTTGCGTAATAGTCTTTGTTGGCGGTCGTTGCCATAGGTGCTTTCTTCTGTCACCTTCCATCATAAGAAACCGGGGTGAACGGCATCGCCGCCCACCCCGTTTTAATTTGCGCGTGCTCAGATACAGGCTTACTTCTTGTCGTCAACGTCGACATACTCGGCGTCGATGACTTCGCCTTCTTTCTTGGCGTCGGCTGCTGGAGCCGCACCCGCGTCGGCTGGCGCATCCGACGCAGCAGCCTGCGCAGAGCTGGCCTTGTACATCGCCTCGGCCAATTTGTGGCTGGCCTGGGTCAGCTTCTCGTTCGCGGACCTCAATTCAGAAGTCGACGGCGCGCTTTCGAGCGTCTTTTTCGCGTCGGCGAGAGCCGATTCGACTTCGGTCTTGTCAGCCGCCGCCACCTTGTCGCCCGAGTCCTTCAGCATCTTTTCGATGTTGTAGACCATGCCGTCGAGCGCGTTGCGAGCTTCGATCTCCTCGCGCTTTTCCTTGTCTTCTGAGGCGTGAGCTTCCGCTTCTCTCGCCATCTTCTCGATCTCTTCTTTCGAAAGGCCGGAGCTCGAGGTGATGGTGATGCGCGTGTCCTTGCCGGTGGCGTTGTCCTTCGCGGTCACGTTCAGGATTCCGTTGGCATCGATGTCAAATGTGACCTCGATTTGCGGAATTCCGCGTGGCGCGGGCATGATGCCGCCGAGCTTGAATTTGCCCAGGGTGCGATTCTGCGCCGCCATGGGCCGTTCGCCCTGCAGCACGTGCACTTCAACCTCGGTCTGCGAGTCCGCTGCCGTCGAAAAGGTCTCAGTCTTCTTCGTCGGAATCGTGGTATTGCGCGGGATCATCGGCGTAGCCACGCCGCCCAGCGTCTCGATCGACAGGGTGAGCGGTGTTACGTCGAGCAGCAAAAGATCCTTGACGTCGCCGGTGAGCACGCCCGCCTGTACGGCAGCGCCGATTGCAACCACCTCATCCGGATTGACGCCGCGATGCGGCTCTCTGCCGAAGAGCTTCTTCACCAGCTCCTGAATGCGCGGCATGCGTGTTTGCCCGCCGACCAGAACGACTTCCTGTATCTGGCTGGCAGTCACG
This sequence comes from uncultured Acidobacteriaceae bacterium, assembly GCA_963763585.1. GTDB lineage: Bacteria > Acidobacteriota > Terriglobia > Terriglobales > Acidobacteriaceae > Telmatobacter. The sequence continues at coordinate 77,724 of CAVXPR010000035.1, forward strand.
CCCGCATCGGACATCGCCTTCTTGCAAGGCTCGATCGAGCGCTCGACGAGATCCTCGACCAACTGCTCCAGCTTGGCGCGCGTGAGCTTGCGAACCAGGTGCTTGGGGCCGGAAGCGTCGGCGGTGATGAAGGGTAGGTTGATCTCGGTTTCGAGGGTGGTCGAAAGCTCGATCTTGGCCTTTTCCGCGGCGTCTTTCAGGCGCTGCAGGGCCATCTCATTGCCCTTTGATGTGAGGTCGAGGCCATGTTCCGTCTTGAATTCGGAGATGAGCCACTCGACGATGCGCTGATCCAAATTGTCGCCGCCAAGGTGAGTGTCACCGTTGGTCGACTTGACTTCGATCACGCCCTCGCCCACTTCGAGAATGGAGATATCGAATGTGCCGCCGCCAAAGTCGTAGACGGCGATAGTCTCATCCTTCTTTTTGTCGAGGCCGTAGGCCAGAGCCGCTGCGGTGGGCTCGTTGACGATGCGCTTGACGTCGAGGCCGGCAATTCTGCCCGCATCTTTGGTGGCCTGGCGCTGCGCGTCGTTGAAGTAGGCCGGAACAGTGATCACAGCCTCAGTGACCGTCTCGCCCAGATAGGCTTCGGCGCTCTTCTTGAGCTTCTGCAAGATCATTGCGGAGATTTCGGGCGGGGTGTACTCCTTGCCTTGCGCCAGAACAGCTACGTCGTCGCCCTTTTTCACAACTGTGAAGGGCACCATCTTCATCTCATCGTTGACCTCGTTGTAGCGACGGCCCATGAAACGCTTGATGGAAAAAATTGTGTTCTCGGGGTTGGTGATGGCCTGGCGCTTGGCCACCTGACCGACCAGCCGTTCGCCGCTCTTGGTAAAGGCGACAATCGAGGGGGTAGTGCGCGCACCCTCTTCATTTGGAATGACTTTCGGCTCGCCGCCTTCCATAACGGCGACGCACGAGTTGGTGGTACCCAGGTCGATTCCGATCATTTTACTCATGTTTGTGTTCCTGCCTTTGGAGTCAATCTGACGGGTTAGCCTCTCAGATTGAGTGTAGTGTTGTCAACTAATATGATGTGGATTTCGTCATTGGGATGCATTTTCGGGGCGGTTTTGGGGCGGGGGCGGTGCGTGGCCGACCGGCCCTTCCATTTCAAAGGGTTTAGCCGCCGACTGCGGCCAAAGCGGCGGCGAGGACCTCTCCGGGTTCGGGACGGACCCGGAAGTCGGCGTGGGCTTGGGCATATACGACGCGGCGGTCCCGGGCGAGGACGTAGGTGGCGGGCAGGACCAGGCGCCAGGTCTGATCTCCGTTCACGAAAGGGATGTTGACCAGGATGGAGCGGTAGTAGTCGCGGTGATACTGAGGGATGGTGTAAGCGAGACCAAACTGCTCGGCAAGGGCGCAGCCGGAATCGGTAAGCACCGGAAAGGGCAAACCGTGCTGGCCGACCATGAAGTCGCTTTGGCGGGCAGTTTGCGGGCTGATGGCGGCAAGCAGCGCGCCTGCCTCGCGGAGGCTGGGGTAGAGGTCGCGCCATGCCTCAAGCTCGGTGACGCAGTAGGCGCACCAGCGGCCGCGAAAGAAATTGAGGACGAGCGGACCTAGCGCAAGAAGATCAGCTGACCGGACGGGGCGGCCCGAGGCGTCCGGGAGGGTGAATTCCGGGGCGATGGCGCCGACGGGGAGGATCCGGTTTTCGATGCCCGAGTTGAGAAGCTCCTGGACGGCGCGCTCGCTGACGGCCATGCGCTCGGGCTGGACGAGGTTGCGCGTGTTAGCGGTGATCTCGTCGAGATGGTCCTGGAGGGCGGTCATGACTGAACCTCGCTGACGACACAGCGCTCAGGATATTTCCGGGCATAGATTGGCCAGGAGGTGAGCAAACCTAAATCTCCCGCGCTGTTGCAGTATGCCCAAATAGCTTTGTTCATAGGCTTGGCGAACTCCTGAGCACCAATCTCAACAAGCCATTCGTGAAACTCTTTCCCGCCAAAGTCTCCTCTTTGCAATTCGTGCATGTGCGGTTTGAAAAAACTCCACATCTTGTCGAAATAATCGGCTATTTCAAACATTTCGAGCTCGCGTAAACCATCCAACGTTTCAGCCAACTCGCGTTCGTCATTTTGGTTGCCGAAATGCCAGGCTAGATCGTCCATGGCCATACTCACGTCAAAGAAGAAGATCCCGGCCATGGCGCGAAGCCCGCGTGGAAGTTGGGCCAGACGTTCGGAATAGGCCGTCCAATCTTCGCGAACTCCTTCAGGAAGCTTCTGGTCTAGTTCGGAGCGGAGCAACTCAAACAGAGCAGAGTCATCTTTCGCCTCTCGAATTGCCTCCACCGAAATCGGCATTACCGTCCTTAACTACCTTCCAAAGCGCTGCTTGCCGCCCATTCCCGCCAGCCCGCCGCGCATCATCGACTTGGCCAAGCCGCCGCGGCCAACCTGCTTGAACATCTTCGCCATCTGCGCGTACTGGCGAAGGAGCTGGTTGACGTCCTGAACGCTGGTGCCGGATCCGGCAGCGATGCGCTTGCGGCGCGCGCCCGAGATAATCTCATGATTGCGGCGCTCCCTCGGCGTCATGGAGTTGATGATGGCCTCGAGGCGGACGAATTGCTTCTCGTCTACCTGACCGGCAGCCTGCTGCATGCCGGCAAACGGACCAACAGACGGCAACATCTTCAAAATCGATTCCATTGAGCCGAGCTTCTTGATCTGCTGAAGCTGGTCGCGGAAGTCTTCGAGCGAGAAGCCATCGCCGAGCAGAGCCTTCTTGGCCAGCTCTTCTGACTTCTTGCGGTCGAGTGTGGATTCGGCTTTCTCGATGAGAGAAAGCATGTCGCCCATGCCGAGAATGCGGCCCACGATGCGGTCGGGATGGAAACGGCTCGAAGGCATCGGGCTTTTCTCCCACGCCGATGAACTTGATGGGCTGGCCGGTCACATGGCGAATGGAAAGCGCCGCGCCGCCGCGGGCATCGCCGTCCATCTTGGTGAGGACGACGCCGGTAAGCGAGAGGCGCGAGTGAAAATCCTGCGCGGAGTTGACGGCGTCCTGGCCAGTCATCGCGTCGGCAACGAAAAGGATCTCCTGCGGGTTGAGAAGTTTTTTGAGGCTCTCCATCTCAGCCATCAGATCTTCGTCGATATGGAGGCGGCCGGCGGTGTCGACGATGAGCGTGTCGCAGCCCATGATCACGGCTTCGCGCCGCGCTTCCTTTGCCAGGCGCTCGACCAATGCAGTGCCTGCTGGTTCGCCCTTCTCGTCGCCCTCGTAGAGGCGCGTCTCAACCTGCTTGGCGACGACTTTGAGTTGCTCGCGCGCGGCGGGGCGGTAAACGTCAACCGAGACGAGCATGGGACGGTGACCGCCCTTCTTGAGCCAGGCAGCGAGCTTGCCTGAAGTTGTGGTTTTGCCGGAGCCCTGCAATCCAGCCATGAGAATGACCGTCGGTGGCTTGGAAGCGAAGTTGAAGCGAGCGGTGTCTTTGCCCAGCAGCGCGACAAGCTCGTCGCGAACGATTTTGACGACTTGTTCAGACGGAGACAGCGCGGTGAGGACTTCTGAACCGACGGCTTTTTCGCGGATGTGCTCGATGAGGTCGTCAGCGACTTTGAGGTTAACGTCGGCGTCGAGCAGGGCGACGCGAATCTCGCCGAGAGCTTCGGTGATGTTCTCTTCAGTAAGCGTGCCCTGGCCGCGAAGGCTTTTGAAGGCACGCTGCAGTTTGTCTGTAAGGTTTTCAAACATGGGCGCAGTTTTAGTTTACCGGAGCGCCCGCACAGCGCGTGGCACCGGGTAACGCGCTACGCAGCCTTTGAATGAAACGATTCGCATTCGGTGCGGCTAAACCGTTGCCCGGATACGAAACACACATTTGCAATATGCTGAAATCGACGAGCGGAGATACCGGAGAAGATTATGGCGGATGGAACCGAGGAGCGTGAAGAGGCAAGAAAGCGGCGGGAGATGGAAGAACGCGAGGACCGCCAGGATCGACTGGAACGGGAGCGGCGGGATGAGGGTGAGCCTGAGCGCGGAGGATCGTAAATACCCGCGGATGGTTGAACCCGGGTCAGGGGAACAGTCGACCCCAATACGATAGGCGCGGGTTATAGAACGGCTCGGTGTGCGTCACGTTGGGCAAAATTATCAGCTCAACTTTCGTTCCACACACAGAAGCCAGGTCGCGAGCCATCTGCACGGGGAACAGCCGGTCCTTTTCCCCATGAACCACGAGCACCGGCACACGGCAGTCGCGTAGCGAATTCTCCGCGGACCAGATGGGTGGCGCCCATGAATTGAGCAGCGCGGGCAGCCCGACCGCGCGGGCGCCGTTGCGAAAAGAAGTAAAGGCAGCGCAGAGAATCAGCCGATGAGCATCAACCTGATTGACGACCGCGGCGGCGATACCGCTGCCCAATGAAAATCCGAGAAGCGCGATGGGCTGAGCCGGCGCTAGTTCTTGCAAGGCACGAAACGCGGAGATCGCATCGATCTCGCATTGGCGCCAATCTATGTGCCCGGTGCTTTTGCCGAAGCCGGAATAGTCGAAGACCAGCGAAGCGACGCCGTGGGAGGCGAGGAGTTGCTGAACGGGAAGCCAGCGGTCGACGGTTTCGGCGATTCCGTGACAGATTAATACGACTTCCCGCGGCTGCGCTGCGACAGGCTTTACGTAGGCGGCATCGAGCAAATTAGATCCGCTGGGGATGGCGTGACGTGAGGTAGACGAGAGTTCGTCACCGTGAGTATGTCCGATTCTGCCAAGGATTCGGTCTACGAGAGCGACAGAGCGGCTTGCGCAGGTGACGGCGACGGTGAAGGATTGCCGGTGAAATGGCATAGCGGCCTACTTTTTTAATGGTAATTTGCGAGACCTGCTACTCGGTCGGCTCGATCAAATACTGCTCCAGCTTGCCGTCGGGATAGGTGTATGTCGTTAGCCGGAGCCGGCGTCCGGGATATGTGATGTCGAATGCGCGGAAGGTCATGCCGCCGCGGAGCTCTTCGCTCGACTGGCGCAGGCTGAGCGGCTCGCCGAGCGGGGCGAGGTTGGATTGAAAGTCGGCGATCGCCTGGGGCGAAAAGTAGTCGTTCAGATTCGGTGCAAGCAGAGAGCGATCGATGCGGCCTTGCTGCAAGCCGCGATAAATCTCAAGGGCTTGCTGCTCCGGAGCGGTGATTGGGAAGCCCGCGACGATCGGCGCGGCGAGTTTGGCAATGGTCGCAGCGGCGCCGACTGCGTCCTGATTGGTCAGGACGGCCACGGCCGCGCCGTCGTCGATCAGGACTTCGTTGTCGGAGACGAAGCCCGAGACTTCACCCGAGTGTTCAATGGAGCGATGGCCATCGCGATCGCGAACTTCGACACCCAGGCCATATTCAGTTCCCTTTCCACTTTTCAGCTTGACCTCAGTAAACATTTGTTTATAGCTCTCGGGTTTCAGGAGCGATTGCGCGATCAGGCTTTCGTCCCAGAGGGCGAGGTCGTGCGCGGTCATGGCCAGCTCGCCAGCGGCGAACATCCAGCCTGCGCCTTCTTTGGGCGCCGGGCGCAGAGGCCCAAGCGCGTGGCGATAGTACGCTGTCGCGTCAGCAGGTTGTAGCTGCTTCGCGTCGGAGTTCCAGACCGACGTCATGCCGAGCGGATTGAAAATGCGCTCGGTGAGAAATTGAAAGAGCGGCTCGCCGGAGACGATTTCGACGATGCGGCCGGCGATGACGAAGTTGGTGTTCGAGTATTGCCACTGGGTTCCGGGGTCGAAGTCCAGCGGCTTTTTGGCCCAGGCGTCGAGGACTTGTTGTGCGGTTTCGGGCTGGAGCATCGGCGTCATCACATAGTCCTCCGGCCAATAATCCTGGTAGCCGGAGGTGTGGGAAAGGATTTCGCGAATGGTGACTTCATCGCCGCGAGTGAGGCCGGGAATGTATTTGCCGACAGGATCGTCGAGCGAGAGCTTACCCTGCTCCTGAAGCAGGAGGACGGCAGCGGCCGTGAATTGTTTGGAGATCGATCCGATGGAATAGCGCATCTCCGGCATGGCGGGAACGGCGGGAGCGGAATCTGTCGCGAGGCGCGCGAAACCGTAGGCGTGGGTGTAGACGAGCTTGCCGTGCTGGACGACTGCGACTGATGCAGATGGAACGCCGGTAGCTTCTAGGACCTGCTCGGCGATGCGGTCGATGCGGGAACGGAGGTCGGGCGAAATGGTATCGACGGATTGGGCCGGGGCGCACCGGGCGGCGAGCGGCAGCAAAACAACGGTGAGAATTGCTGACCGCGAAAAACTTTGAAAGCGAACCATGCCTGCTGTTTCCTCCCATTCAGAATAGACGCGACGAGCCGGATAAAGCGATGAGCCTTGCGCATGCGATAGGCTGTGCAGAGGCGATTCATCATGAGTCTCAAAGTGGATACATTCGCCGGGGCAAGAATGGAGCGGCTGGACAAGAATGCAAAGACTGATTGAGGGGCATAAGAAGTTTCTTGCCGAGGTGTTCCCGGAGAAGAAAAGCCACTTTCGCCTATTGGCGGAGGGGCAGACGCCGGAGTGGCTATTCATCACCTGCGCGGACTCGCGCGTGATTCCTGACCTGATTCTCGGCACGGAGCCGGGGGATCTATTCATTTCGCGCAGCATCGGGAACGTTGTGCCGATCACCAGCCAGGATGTAGACGGCGTAACGGCGACGATCGAGTACGCAGTGGAGGTGCTAAAGGTTAGGCATGCTATCGTCTGCGGCCACTCTGACTGCGGAGCACTAAAGGCGGCGCTGGACCGAAAGAGCCTGGAGAACCTGCCCAAGGCGCGCCGCTGGCTTGACCATGTTCAGGCTGCGTTCGCGTACCGGCAGCCGCTGAATCTGGCTGATGGCGAGAGCGCAGAACTGGCCTCGCTGATTCGCGGCAACGTGGTGGCGCAATTGAAGAACCTGCAAGCGCAGGTGCCGGTGCGTCACGCGATGGAGGAAGGTCGACTGACGGTGCATGGGTGGTACTACGACATTTTGACGGGGCGAATCGAGGAGTACGACGAGGAGCAGAAAAAGTTTGTGGCGCTGGCGCGGTAAGCATTCGGTGCGCTCCCAGCGTGGCGCAGCGTTTGCCGGGCGGCTTTGTGAACAGCTATGGCGACGCTGCACGTTGTTCGCGGTCTGATCGGGGACGATCGTTGCTACCTGGAGACGATGCCCGGCTTGACACAGCCAGCCTAGCCCTTGATGCTGTACAGTTCCGGTCTTTAAGGCTGTGTCCCCAGGAGGGTCCCCCGTGTTGCGAGTTCGCGTCTTCTATCACGACAAGTGTTTTGACGGAGCTTGCTCGGCCTCGCTCGTTCACGCGATTTCATCGCGAGTGCATCACTCCGGACGCGAGCTACGAGTATCACGGGCTGGTGCATCGCGCCGGAGCGCTGTTCGATGAGAGCGAATTCACAGGCGATGAAAACGCGATCGTCGACTTCAAGTATTCGCCGTCGCCCAAGATCACCTGGTGGTTCGATCACCACCAATCGGCATTCCTGACGGCCGCAGGATCACGAGAATTTTCTGGCCTGCCAGCGCGATCCGGATTGCGCGGCGCGGAAGTTCTTCGATCCGGACTACACGTCATGCACCAGCTTTCTCGCTCACATCGCCAAAACGCGCTACGGTTTCGACACGGCTCCGGTCGCGGAGCTGATTCATTGGGCCGACATCGTGGACGGCGCAAAGTACGAAAGCCCGGAAGCGGCGGTTGAGATGGCCGCGCCCGCGATGAAGCTCACGCTCATCATCGAGGCATCGGAGGATCCGGCGTTTATTCCGCGGCTGATTCCGCTGCTCACCAAGATGCCGCTCGAGGCGGTGCTGACGCAGCCGTTTGTGGCGGCGCTGCTGCCGCCGCTGCTCAAGCGACACGAGGAAGCAGTGGTTCTGATCCGCAGCCGCGCGGAAGAGCGCGACGGAACGATCTTCTTCGACATCACCGACCATCCGCTCGAAGGCTTCAACAAGTTCATCCCCTACTATCTTTATCCGCGGGCCACTTACTCGATCGGGTTGTCGAAGTCGAGTTTCCGAACGAAGGTCTCCGTGGGATCGAATCCATGGACCAAGGCCGACCCGGAGAAGTTGGTGAATCTAGCGCAGATTTGCGAGCGCTACGGCGGGGGCGGCCACGCGCGCGTGGGGGCCATCAGCTTTCCGCCGGATAAGGAAGTGGAAGCTCGCGCGGCGGCGAAAGATATTGTGGCGGAGCTGCGAGCGAAGAACCCGCTCTGAGTCACGGCTTCGCTTGAGATCCTTGACCAATTCTTGACCGAGCCGGATCTTTTCCAAACGCATTTTTTATGAGCGACTACCTTTTTGCCTACGGGACGTTGCAGCCCGGTCTTGCGCCGACCAAGATTGCGCGCGTCGCGGCGAAACTGCGGCCTGTGGGCGAGGGATTCGTGCGCGGCGCGCTCTACGATCTCGGCGGCTACCCGGGCGCAGTGGCTGATCCAAACGCGAAGGGCAAGATTCTTGGAACAGTGATGGAGCTGCCAGAGGACGAAGACGTGCTGGGGCGGCTCGACAAGTATGAGGGATTCGATCCGCAGGCGCCGACGACGAGCGAGTACGTTCGCGAGCGGCAGGTTGTGGAATTGAAGACGGGCGGCACGGTGGAGTGCTGGTTCTATCGTTACAACCGGAAGCCGCGGGACGCAGACCGGGTTGAGAGCGGGGAGTGGGCGAGATAAGGCCGTCGGAATTGCGCCTGCTAAGTGCTCACAACCCAAGCTCACCAGCCCGCTTCTTCATCGCTTCAATGCAAAACCCGATGTGCGCGTCAAGCTCGACGCCCAGCTCTGCTGCGCCCTGCACGATGTCTTCGCGGTGCACTCCGCGGGCGAATCCCTTGTCCTTCATCTTCTTCTTGACGCCGGCAACCTCGACGTCCGCGATGGCCTTGCTGGGCTTGACCAGGGCGCAGGCGGTTAAAAAGCCAGACAGTTCATCGCAGGCAAACAGGGCTTTGGCCAAATGTGTCATACGCGGCACGCCGGAGTAGAGCGCGTGGCCAAGAATCGCAGTGCGGAGTTCCTCCGGCCAGCCCAGTCGCTCCAATTCCCGGACGCCGACGAAGGGATGCTCTTCAGGCGTGGGATGGCGTTCGTAATCGAAATCGTGGAGCAGCGCGGTGGTTGAATAAAGCTGGACGAGCGCGGCGCGGGCGTCGCCCTCCAGCCCGAGCCGTTCAGCCTCCTGTTCGCCGTAAGCCGCCACGCAAGTCTCGACGGCCAGCGCGTGCTTGCGCAGACTTTCGCTCTGCGTCCACTCGGTAAGAAGCTGCCATGCCTGCTCTCGATTGAAGCTGCGGCCAGAGTTTGTATCGACGCTCATTTTGCTTCCTGTTGATCACCATGGTTCGCGTTTCGTCGGGTTTTGTCGGGCCTGATCCGGGTTTTTTCGGGTTGACCCTGAATTTCTACTTGACAATTATGGTTCGTTCGTAGAAAGTAGCACCAATCAAGGTGCAGCGATGCACTTGGAGTCCCACGCTCTGGCACTCCGCGCATCCCAAATGGCAACTTCAATCGTTAGCGTGGAAACACGCGAAGTGGTGCGGTGTGAGTACTGCAGACTAATGCAGTATAGGACCAGCAACTCTCTATGCCGCAAGTGCCACAGGCCACTCGATATCGAGGAACCTGTCTTTCTGGCCCCCAGGCTGGTAACCAGCCTGCCTGTGCCCGTTAGCGGTGGCGCCGGCATGCAGGTGGCATCGCAGGTGCGCGATCTGCGCCGTGCGCGTCACCTGAGCCAGCGGCAACTGGCAGGTAGGATGCAGGTACCGCGCACCTACATCTCGAAGATCGAGAACGGCAAGGCGATTCCGACACTGGGTTCGTTGGAGCGGTTGGCCAATGCGCTTGGCGTGGAGATGCGTCAGCTGGTTCGCGATGAGCGCAGCCTCCGCGATGAAGAAGTGGAAGCGATCCTCAACGACCCGTTCCTGGCCGAAGTTGCCCCGCTGCTGCAGCACTTGGATTCGCTGCACCGGACGCTCTTCTTCGGTGCGGTAAGGGACGCGGCCGCCGGTCGTCGCCGCATCGCCTAGCCCGGTTTCGCAGTCCTGTGGCGGGGAGGGTCCCGATCGCTCTGTGGAGCATCGGGCCCATTTCCTCGCCGCGCGGCATTGGTCCGGCTCGGGTCGCCGATTCCCGCGCAAAGCCTCATTACGCCGGCGCGCGGAATGTCTTCAACGCTTCGGTGCATGTGCGCTGCGACGTTGCAGAATCCCCAAAAATGCTTTACGGTCGATGATGGGTCTCCCCGGATCCGGTCGAAGGCGTTTCAGAGACCGGCCCGAGTTTGATTCTCGCAATGAGCGGCCTCTTATCAGCGCCGTGCGTGAACTCCGTCGGCCACACTTCGGGGAAGCTCTCCGGGCCCCGCGTGGAAAGCGCAAATGCTACCTACAGTCGAGTCCTCGTCTCCATCTCCAATGTTGCGCATCGATGAACTCAGCACCGAGGAGCGCGCTATCTATGCGACGCTGAAGCCGGAGCGTCTGCCTCAGCACGTGGCCATCATCATGGATGGCAATGGCCGATGGGCCAGCCGCCGCTCGCTCAAACGATTTCTGGGGCATCAGCAGGGGGCCAAAGCAGTACAGCTGGTAACGGAGACTGCTTCCCGAATCGGCTTGCCGTGGCTCACGCTTTACGCGTTCTCTCTGGAAAACAACCTGCGCCGGCCGCGCGCCGAAGTCAGCTTTCTCATGCGCCTTTTGAAGACCTACCTCGAAACTAACGTCGAGCGGATGAACCGCAACAATGTTCGCTTCCGGTCGGTCGGGCGGACGCACGAGCTGGCTCTCGACGTCCAGGACAAGATTCGCTGGGTGGAGGCGGAGACAGCGGGCAACACTGGCACCACGCTAACCCTGGCCCTGAACTACGGCGGCCGATCAGAGCTGGTGGACGCCTTTCGCGGACTGATGGCGGAGCTGAAACAGAAGCATCTCGGCCCGGAACACATCACGGAAGAAGACCTTCACCGCCATCTCTACACCGCGCACATGCCCGATCCCGATCTACTGGTCCGCACCTCAGGCGAGCAGCGCATCTCAAACTTCCTTCTGTGGCAGATTGCGTACGCCGAAATCTTTGTGACTGAACGGTTCTGGCCAGACTTCCGCGGGATTCACCTGCTGGAAGCTATCGCGGACTTCCAGCGCCGCGAACGCCGCTACGGCGGCATCGGCGAAGACGGCGGCGAAGTGGAAGAGAATCCCGAGCGCATCAAGATCGCGGCCGGCTGAGGGGCCTCCTGTTATCCCACCGCAGTCCGACTTCCAAATCTTCGGTAACGACGGCCATCCGACCCCAGCGGTGTATCCTCAACGCTGAATGAAACGCCTTATTACCGCTGCTGTTCTGATTCCGGTTGTTCTGGTTCTGGTGTTTCTCGGACCCCGCTGGCAATGGTTGTTTACGCTGGCCGTGGCGGCAGTTGCGGCGCTGGCAGGGTGGGAGTACATGGCCCTGAGCGGGCGCTGCGGCGCTAACCCTCCCCGGGTTGCGACAATGTCCGCCCTGCTGGCTCTCTTTGCAGTCAACTTTGAATGGCCTGACCTCACGCCGGCCCTCTTCGGTATTCTCGGCCTCGGCCTGCTGGTTTATTGCACCTTCTTCAAGCCGGTTGAGGAGACGATTGCCGATGCGTCGGCGTCAATCTTTTGCCTGCTCTACACGGGCCTTACGCTGATCGCCTTGCCATCGCTACACGAGCAAGCCAACGGGCCCTCGCTGGTGTTGTTTTTGCTTTTCGTCGTGTGGGCAGGAGACACAGCCGCTTATTACGCAGGTCGAGCCTGGGGCCGGCACAAGATGGCGCCGAAGCTGAGCCCAGGCAAAACCTGGGAGGGCGCCATTGCTTCAGTCGCCGGCAGCGTAGTGATCGCTGCAGCGCTTGTGAGCCTTGCGTCTCTCATGCAGGAGCCGGCTAACTCGGCAGTCCTGTCGTGGCTTGAGCGCACATTTCCTTCGGCCGTCTTGTCTTATCCCGATGAGATCTGGTACTGGCTTTTGCTGGCCGTAATCGTCAACGCAGCCGGACAAATTGGCGATCTGGCTGAGTCGGCACTGAAACGATCGGCAGGGGTGAAGGATTCAGGCAGCCTGCTGCCAGGGCATGGCGGAGTCTTAGACAGAATCGACGCGCTGCTGTTGGCCGGCCCTGTCCTCTGGTACGCGCAGGTTATTCACCAGAGGTTCTAAAATAGATTCCAGCCACTTTGAAGAGACTCGCCATTCTCGGTTCTACCGGCTCAATCGGGCGGAGCACCCTCTCGATTGTTGAGCAGTTTCCCGAGCGCTACTCTGTGGCAGCATTGGCCGCGGGCCACAACATAGACGAGGCCTTTGCGCAGGTTCTGCGCTGGAGGCCTCGCGTCGTTTCTGTCGCGACGGCCGAGCTGGCCGGCGAACTAACTGCGCGACTCAGCAAAGCGGGCGTGAGCGCGGTCGAAGTGGTTCACGGAACGGCGGGCACGATTGCCTGCGCGACTTTGCCTGAGGCTGACTTCGTCGTATCGGCGATCGTGGGAGTGGCAGGGCTAGAGGCAACTCACGCTGCCATCCTGGCCGGAAAGCCTGTCGGCCTGGCCAACAAAGAGTGCATGGTGGCCGCCGGCGAAATTCTGACGGCTGCTGCGCGTGAGCGCAACGTTCCAATTCTGCCCATCGACAGCGAGCACAACGCGGTCCACCAGTGCCTGCGCGTCGGCGCGCACAACGAGGTCAAGTCCATCTGGCTAACTGCCTCCGGAGGGCCGTTCCGCCAGCTTCCGCTGGATCAATTCGCAAACATCACGCCCGAGCAGGCGCTGAAGCACCCGACGTGGGTGATGGGGCGGCGCATCACCATAGACTCGGCAACGATGCTGAACAAGGGGCTTGAAGTCATCGAGGCCTGCCGGCTGTTTGACGTTACGCCTGCGCAAGTGCGGGTCACCATCCACCCCCAATCGACGGTGCACTCAATGGTGGAGTTCGTGGACGGTTCGATTCTGGCGCAGATTTCAGTGACCGATATGCGGCTGCCGATTCTGTATGCGCTGGCGTGGCCGGAGCGGCCCAAATCCACGCTGACGTTCGACTTAGCGGCGCTAAGGCACCTCGATTTTGAAGAGCCGGACTTCGAGCGCTTCCCCTGCTTGCGGCTGGCCTTTGAGGCCGCTGAAAAGGGTGGCGCGCACTGTATCGCGCTTAATGCGGCCGATGAAGTGGCCGTTGGAGCGTTCCTCGAACGTCGTATTCCCTTCACAGGCATCCCGGATACAATTGAAAAAGTACTCGCGGCAACTAAGGAGGCCCACCCCGCCACCATTGCGGAGGTGCTCGCCGCCGATCAGGAGGCGCGAGAACGGGCCCGGGCGCTGCTCGCGCCAGCTCAATGAGCGCAAGCGGGCAATTCGCGCTTCGCCGAAGGAAAAAACCGCACAACCATGCATGAATTTCTGGTTTCTGTCGCTGCCTTTATCGTCCTAGTTGGCGTGATGGTGTTCGTGCACGAGTTGGGGCACTTTGTTGTAGCCAAGCTTTGCGGGGTGCGCGTCGAGGCGTTCTCCCTGGGCTTCGGGCCGCGCCTTTTCGGCTTCAGGATCGGCGAGACGGACTACAAGGTCTGCCTGCTGCCGCTCGGCGGCTTTGTGAAGATGACCGGGGAAACCGAGTCTGGGCTTACCGGCAATCCGTCGGAAGACAACACACCGGAAGCAATTAGCGACCCGAGGGCATTCACCGCCCGTCCGCGCTGGCAGCGAATGCTGATCGGCGTCGCAGGCCCATGCTTTAATTTTCTGCTGACGCTCGGGCTGATGTGGTTTTACTTCGCCTTCATTAACGAAGTTCCGGCGGGCATGGTGAAATCCACAACAGTTGAATGGGTCACCCCGAGCTCGGCAGCGGCGGTGGCCGGAGTCCAGTCCGGAGACGTGATCGTTCAGTTCGACAGCGTCAAGAATCCCGACTGGGATGCGGTGCAGGAACAAGCGGTGTTAAACGCGAATCAAACGGTGCCTGTAGCGGTGGAACGCGCGGGAAACACTCTTCAACTGAGCATGCACGTCCCCGCCATCGCAAAGAGTGACACTTTTAGCTTGGGCGATGTTGGACTTTCTCCACAGTTTTCGGACGGACCAATCGGCGTGTTGCGAGTGCAGCCTGGCACGCCCGCGGAACAGTCGGGGCTGCTTAACGGCGACGCCATCGAATCTGTCGACGGCCACGCATTCCATTCCGTGAATACGCTGCTGGACTACATGCAGGCGGGAGCGGGCAAACCGATGGCCCTCACCGTGTTACGCAAGGGCGTCACTCTGCAGCTTGTTGCAACGCCTGCGAAGCTCGATACCACCTCATGGAAACTCGGTTTTGCGCCTGTACCGATTCCGATACGCGAGGAGCCATTGTCGCTCGCAACGGCAGGCGGCAAGTCGCTGGTCTATTTCAAGACCAATGCGCTGCTGGTTGGCGAGATATTGGAGCGGCTATTCACCCACCGGCTGTCAGTGAAGCAGATGATGGGCCCGGTAGGAATTGCGCAGGCGGCCGGCGAAGTAGCGGAGACAGAAGGGTGGCAACCCAAATTTCAACTAGCCTCCCAGATCAGCCTGCAATTGGGCATCCTGAATCTGCTTCCCTTCCCGATCCTCGATGGTGGCATGATCCTGCTGCTTCTAATCGAGAGCGTGCTGCGCCACGACATCAACCTCGTCATCAAAGAGCGAATCTATACCGCCGCCTTTGTGGTGCTGATGGCCTTCGTCGCCTTCACGATTTTCAATGACGTGAGCAGGCTGCAACTTTTCACTCACGTCGTCAAACCATAGAGACAGTTATCGGTTCACAGTTATCAACTTTCTACTTGAGAGAGAACACCGAATGCCGGTGACCACCGAAGCACGTGTGCGGTACGCGGAGACCGATCAGATGGGCATCGTCTACTATGCCAACTACCTGGTCTGGTTTGAGCTGGGCCGCGTGGAGCTGTTGCGCTCCCTTGGGCTCTCCTACAGCAGCCTTGAAACAGACCACGGGTGCATTCTGCCAGTGATTGAGGCAACCTGCCGCTACAAATCCCCGGCACGCTACGACGACGAAATAGTGATCGAAACGCGGCCGGCCATGCTGCGCGGCACGGTGCTCAAATTCGCGTATCGAATCGTGCGCAAGTCGCCTCGGGTGAACAGCGAAGAACGGACGCTCCTGGCCGAGGGCGAGACTGTGCATGTAGTCTGCGACGACCAGTTGAAGCGCAAACCGCTGCCCGAGAAATATGAGGCGGCGCTGAAGGCGCTGATGGAAGAAGACGCTGTTTAGCCGGCAGCGCAAGGCGAGTTAGCGCAGGACCACCGCCATCGCGAATCCATCGAGCCCCTTCGCCCCCACGGTCTGCAAGGCCACTGCGCTCAACCTCGGCTCGGCGGCCATCATCTCAAGGCAGCGGCGCGTGCCAACTATGTCGGGCTCGGAGCTCTTCGCCTCGACAACGCCGCCTTGGCGCACGACGTTATCGACAACAATCACCGTTCCGCGGTGCGACAGCTTCAGCGCCCACTGAAGATACTGCGGGTTGTTCTCTTTGTCGGCGTCAATGAAGATCAGGTCGAAGGGACCGGCGCCTGTTGACTTCAAAACAGGAAGGCTCTCGAGAGCGGGACCTACACAAATCTTGACGCGGCTGAGCAGGCCGGCGCAATGCAGATTCGCGCGAGCTACCTCTGCGTGTCGAGGGCTAAATTCCAGCGAGATGATGCGCCCTCCTTTAGGCAATGCGCGCGCCATCCAGATCGTGGAGTAGCCGCCGAGCGTGCCGATCTCGAGCACGCGCTTCGCCTGCGTCATCTGAATAAGAACGTGAAGAAATTTGCCCTGGAGCGGAGTGACATCGATGGCCGGAAGACGCGCCTTGCGATTGGCCTTGACGGCGGATTCGAGCTTTTCGTCAGTGGGCGCGAGCAGGTCGCCAAAATAGCGGTCGACTTTTGTCCACAAGGGGTCGGCCTGCACGGGCTGAACGGCGACTTTGCGCGGCATCTACTTCTCTCGCGCCACGACGAAATCAGGCACCCAGAGAAGTGCGCGTTTGAATTCGCTTTCGGCGAACGGCGCCAGCGCTAGCCGCGACTGCTCGGCATAGCGATCGGCAGCGGCCATCGCGTACTCGACTGATCCGTTGCGCACCAAAATTTCTCTGATCTGCTGGCGGCTCACGTTCTCGAAGCTGCGGTCGTCAAGAACGCGCTGAATAGCCTTGCGATCGGAGGCTGTCCCATGGTCGGCAGCGTGAACCACGGCCAGCGTGGCCTTGCCTTCGCGCAGATCGCTGGCCACGGGCTTGCCCAGAACTTCTTCAGTAGCAGTCAGGTCGAGGACGTCGTCGACGATCTGGAATGCCAAACCAACAGCCCGGCCGAATGCTCCCAGGCCGGCTTCTTCGGCCTCGGTGGCGCCGGCCAGGACCGCTCCGAGGCGCATGGAGATTGAGAAGAGGCAGGCGGTCTTGCGAAAGATCAGATCGTAATATTCAGCTTCGGAGACCATCTTGCCGAGCTTTTGAATTTGCAGCAGCTCGCCCTCGACCATTTGCTGAGTGAGGCTGATGAGCAGATCGAGAACGCGCAGATTGCGCTCTTCAAGCGCCACTTTGAAGGCCTGCATATAAAGCCAGTCACCGGCCAGGACGCACTTCTCGTTGCCCCAGGTGGTGTTGGCCGAAGGGCGGCCGCGACGCGTATTGGCGCCGTCGATGATGTCGTCGTGGACCAGCGTGGCCGTGTGCACCATCTCGACAACCGCGCCAAGGCGAATGGCGCCGTTACCGAAATAATCCAGTTGATGAGCGGCCAGCAGCAGAAGCGAAGGCCGGATGCGCTTGCCGCCGCCTTCGCGCAGGTACTCGGCAATCTCAGTGATAGTGCTGACGCTGGACGCTGCGTCGCGGCCGAGTTCCTGTTCCACAGCAACGAGGTCTTCCCTAAGCAGTTCAAAGACTTCCCGCGCCGAAACCATGGTGAATGTGCTCAAAGTGCTCCGATTTTAAAGCATCAATAGGGAGAATGGCGATTTGTTTTGCCCGGAAGGCCAGTCGTAACCGCTGCGGCAGCTCGTGTTCGCTGGGCCGGCCATACCGCCTCAATCAGTTGGTGCGATAGTTGGTGAACTGCAATTCCACGCCCATGTCTTTGCCGCGCAGCAAGGCGATAATTGCCTGCAACTCGTCGCGGTCCTTACTTGAGATTCTGACGGTGTCGCCCTGAATGCTGGCCTGCGCCTTCTTCTTGGAATCCTTTATCAGGCGCACAATCTCCTTCGCCTTCTCCACAGGAATTCCCTGCTGAAGGCTGATCTTCTGGCGCACGCTCTGGCCGGTGGCGGGCTCAACTTTGCCGTAGGTCAGGTTCTTAAGCGAGACGCCGCGCTTGACCAACTTTTGCGCCAGAATATCCTTGACCGCTTCCAGCTTGTACTCGTTGCTTGAGGCCAATTGGATCGTGTCCTCGCCTTCGAGGGCGACCTCGGAATGCGTGTCTTTCAGGTCGAAGCGCTGGCGAATCTCTTTCATCGCCTGGTCAATAGCGTTGCGGGCTTCCTGCATATCAATCTTGCTCACGATGTCAAATGAATTTTCCTGTGCCATGGTTTTCTCGTCCTCAAAACGACTGGCGGGCTGCCGCCGTCAGCGCCACTATCAGTTTCCCACGTCTGGCTGGAGCCTAAACAGCCGGAAGAAATTTGCGGTGGTCGCGGCGGCGATTTCATCGGGCGCAATTTTGAGCAGCCCGGCCAGAACCTCTGCCGTCTCAACCACCAACGCCGGTTCATTGCGCTGGCCGCGATGAAGGGCGGGCGCGAGCCAGGGCGCGTCCGTTTCGACGAGAATGCTATCGAGCGGCAAGCGGGCCGCAACGTCGCGGAGCGCCTGCGCCTTGGGATAAGTGAGATTACCGGCAAATGAAACCAGAAATCCAAGGTCGAGCGAGCGGCGCGCCTGCTCCCAACCGCCGCCGAAACAGTGCATCACGCCCCCAAGGCCGGTGCTCCGCCAATGCTCCTCCAAAACCGGGAAAAGATCGTCCCAGGCGTCGGCAGACTCGTTCGTGCCGCGGCAATGGATAAGGATCGGCCGCTTGCGCGCCGCTGCAATTTCGAGCTGGCGGATGAGGCCGGCCCGCTGCACGTCTTGCGCAGCGCCTTCGTGATAGTAGTCGAGGCCGATTTCCCCGCATGCGATGACTTCCGGCTCAGCCAAAAGAGCGTCGAGTTTTGCGAAAGCGGCGTCATCGGCTTCGGGCGTGCTATGTGGATATATCCCCGCGCTCGCGTAGAGCTTGGGAAGTTTTGCGCCTGCCTGGCGTCTCCCGTTGAACTCGCGGCAAAGGTCGATCGCCTGGTGCATTTCTGCTGGTCCCTCGCCGATACCGATGGAGAGAACGACGCCAACGCCTGCTTCACGCGCTCGAAGAAGCATCGCCTCACGATCCTCCGTATAGCGCGGACTGTCCAGGTGGGCGTGAGAGTCGATCAGCAATGGGGCCTCGTAGTTTGCATCGAAAATTCGGCGTGAATAATGCCCGGCAACAATGTCTGGTAACAGTGCTTAGTCTAGTGCAACGGGAATGGTGGGCGGAATTGGTGCTAAGCCCATGCCGCCAGCGTGGCGCCTCATCTACCATCGGAGCAGCAGATGCCTTTGAAACCCAAGCTCGGGCAGAATTTTCTCGTTGACGGCCAAGCCGCGCAGCGGATCGTCGCGGCCTTGGGAGAAATTGCCGGCCACACAGTCGTTGAGATCGGCCCAGGCCGCGGCGCGATTACAGAATCGTTGGCGACGCGCGC
This sequence comes from uncultured Acidobacteriaceae bacterium, assembly GCA_963763585.1. Classification (GTDB taxonomy): domain Bacteria; phylum Acidobacteriota; class Terriglobia; order Terriglobales; family Acidobacteriaceae; genus Telmatobacter. The sequence goes on from CAVXPR010000035.1 coordinate 96,572, forward strand.
TGGGCGCGTGTTAGCCGTAGAGCTGGACCATGAGCTTGCCTCGGGTCTGCGCGCACACCTCGATCCGGCTCGGGTAGAAGTGGTCGAGCAAGATGTGCTGCAGTTTGACTTTGCGGCAGCAGCGGCGCAGGCCGGCGAGCGGCTTCGCGTGGCAGGCAATCTGCCCTATGCGATCACTTCGCCAATCCTGCTGAAGCTGGCGGCAAGCCATGCTTCGCTTGACATGGCGGTGTTGATGGTGCAGCGCGAAGTGGCCGAGCGAGTCACTGCAATGCCGGGCACACGCGATTACGGCCTGCTCTCCGTAACGATGCAGATGTACGGACCGGCGGAACAGCTCTTCACTCTGCCGCCGTCAGCATTCTCGCCGCCGCCTAAGGTCCATTCCACAGTCTTTCGCTGGCGATTTGCGCCGCGCTTTGCCGAGCTGGGCGTTGCGGAATCCGGATTTCTGCGTTTCCTTCGCCAGATCTTTGCGCAAAAGCGCAAAACACTGGCCAACAATCTGCGCGCCGCTGGAATAGCGCCGGATGCAGCGGCTGCCGCGATGACAGCTGCGGGAATCGACCCGCGTGCCCGCGCCGAGGCCGCACCAGTTGAGGCTCTCGCTGCGCTCTGGCGCCAATTGGAGGAACGATGACCATTCGCCCACACTGGCGGGCTACCTGCCCGTTGGCGTGCGCGTAAGCTAAGAGATGGGCCAGCAAGTCCTAAGATAAGGGGAGTCAGAACCCGGCCTCGGCCCGGCCTTACGGCGAAATTCCGGAACCCGCAGCGCGCCGTCGAGAGTCTAATCGGCAAGGAAGCGATGAACCCCACCATCCAACAAGAACGCGAAAAGCAGCGCAGCGATACCTTTCAAGAGACGCTGGTGAGCGCCCGCCGCACCATGCTGATGAGCGAGATTCTGAAGCTGGCCGGAGACAGCTTCCGCGCCAGCAAAATGCGCTTTGCGCTAACGGCGCTGGGCATGGTGATCGGTACGGCATCGGTAATTCTGGTGGTGACCATCGGGTTGACGGGCAAGCAATACATCCTTGAGCTGATCCAGAAGATCGGCACAAACACCGTAGAGGTGGAGTATTCGGGTGGGGGCGCCACCGCGGCAGAGCGCGTGCGCTACAACGATTTCCTTACGCGCGAGGATGAAAAGGCCGTGGACCAGCAGGTGCCCGGCGTGATGTATTCCTCGCCGGTGCTAACCATGCACAATCGCATCAACTTTCCCGGCGGCATCCAGAAAGACACGGTCGTCCTGGGCGTGTCACCGGAATACCAGCAAATCCGCAACTTGATCGTAACGGTTGGCCGCTTCTTCGATCAGACAGACGACTCGGCTCACATCAAGTGCGCGGTAGTAACGGAGCAATTCGCCGAAGAACAGTATGGAAGTGACGACCTCGCACTCGGTCAGACATTCCAGGTTCTCGGCATTCCCTTCACGATCATCGGCGTCTTCAAAGAAAGCGTTTCGGACTTCGGGCAATCGGAGATCCAGGACGAGACTGTCCTGGTTCCCTATACGGTAGCGCGCTACTTTACCGGAACCGACAGAGTGAACCAGATCTATTTTTCCCTGCAAAGCATGAACGAAGTACCAGAAGCCGCGAGAGAGATTGTGCACGTAATCAGTACCAGTCCTCAGCACCGGCCGGACTCAACCTATAAGGCACAAACGCTCAGCGACCTGCTGGTTACAGCGGCGAAGATCGCCGACGCGCTCACCGCGGTGCTGGTAATGGTGGCGACAGTGACGCTGGCCGTTGGCGGCGTCGGCATCATGAACATCATGCTGGCCAATGTGCGCGCGCGTATCCGCGAGATCGGCATTCGCAAAGCGCTCGGCGCCACTCATCGCGAAATCAAGCTGCAGTTTCTCACCGAGGCTGTCCTCATCTCGCTCGCGGGCGGCATTGTGGGCAGCGTCGTCGGCCTTGCGATTCCGTTTTCGATCCGTATCTTCAGCGGCTACGACTTTCCCATCTCATGGCTGTCCGTAGTGATCGCCCTCGCCGCGGCAACGCTGGTTGGCGTGATCTTTGGAACCGTTCCCGCAACGCGCGCCGCGCAGCTCGACCCAGTGGAGTCGCTCAAATATGAGTGACGACACGCGCCCGGACTCAAAGCATCTAAAAGCGTCGAGCGATGAGCCAACAGACGAACCAGCAAAAGGACCCAGCCTCACACTTCTCTATAGCCTGATCGCACTTGCGTTGGCCGCCGCCATCGCTCTAGCCGCGCTCATCGTCCGGCCGTTCTACTTGCGCCACTAGCAACATCAAATAATTCCTTGCGTTTGAATATCTTTCTTGCGTAGTGGGCAACCAGACGACATTGGCTCAGCATCTATTGACAGGTCCCATGAAGTCCCATGAAAAGGAGGCGTTCGATGAGAAATTTCGCTTCAGTTCTTCTTCTTGCAGCTACCCTGGCTGCCCCGGCGCTCTGCACAGGTTGCGCGGGCAGCGTGCGCGTATACGACCCCTATTACCACGACTATCACGCGTGGGCTGGTGAATCCACCTATTACGCTCAGTGGGAAACCAATACCCACCGGGACCACAAGGATTTCAACAAGCGTAACGACGCAGACAAAAAGGAATATTGGGACTGGCGGCACAGCCAGCACTAGACCGCGCTGCGAACGGCTTTCAAGATTCTTCGCCAGGCCGTTCCGCACGCTCGACGATCATCACAGGGATGCCATCGACAATTGGAAAGCCGCGGCTGCAGGCCATACAACGCAGCCGCGGGCTTTCAAAACGCAACTCGCCATAACAGGCAGGGCAGGCCAATTGCGCGAGCATGGCTGGCTCTAGCATGTCTCGATCGAAACTGGCTCGGTCGGGCGTATGTCGATTGTCGCTGGAAGGATGCGCCGGCTCATCAGTCATGGCAACCACAAATCACCGATTACTGAATCGTAGCGTCGGTGCCGCCCGCGTGGTCGGGCTTCGGCTTGGGCCGGCCGGCAAAGGCCTGTTCAATGCGCAGGTTGGCGCCGGAGCGCGAGAACTCGTGGGCAACGCGGATGCCGTTGAAGATGGCGACTTCGTTTGAAGATCCGTGGCCGATGATGCAGACGCCGCGCACGCCGAGCAGTGGCGCTCCACCGTATTCGGTGTAGTCGAGGCGGCGGCGAAAGTCATTGAAGGCGCGGCGCGAAAGCAGCGCACCCACCTGCGCGGTCACGGTGCTGGTGAGCGAGGCGCGCAGCACGTCGCGTACAAACCGGCCGATTCCCTCGCTTGCCTTAAGAGCAACATTGCCCACAAAGCCGTCGCAGACAATCACGTCGGCGTGGCCGTTGAAGATGTCACGGCCTTCCACATTGCCAATAAAGTTAATGGGCAGAGCCTTGAGCAGCGGAAAGGCTTCGCGGGTAAGCTCATTGCCTTTTGATTCTTCTTCACCGATCGAGAGCAGCCCCACGCGCGGCCGCGCGATCTTGAGCACGCTGCGGGCATACATCTCGCCCATCACGGCAAACTGTTCAAGGTTCTGCGCCTTGCAATCTACGTTGGCTCCCACATCCAGCAGCACGCAGGGATTGCCTTTTGAGGTAGGCATCGGCGTGGCCAGCGCCGGACGGTCTACGCCAGGCAACGCGCCCAGAACGCCCTTTGCCGTCGCCATAGCCGCACCGGTGTTGCCAGCGGTAACAAAGCCTGCACACTTGCCCTCGCGGACCAGCTTGAGGCCGACCCTAATCGAGCTGTCGCGCTTGCTGCGATAAGCGTGAGCCGCTTTCTCGTCCATCCCAATACGCTCTGAAGCGTGGTGAATCACGATGGGCAGGTCTTCGCCCTCGTTTTCAAGATGCTCATCGAGCAGATCGCGAAGCTCCGGCTCAGGCCCGATCAGATGGACCCGCACAGGCAAAGTGCGGCAGGCAAGAATGGCTCCCCTGATCTCCGGCTCGGGAGCCTTATCGGTGCCAACTGCGTCGAGCGCAATGTCGGTGAGCATGGGGGTTGCGATTTACTTCGCTTCTTTCACTTCAAGCACTGCACGGCCCTTGTACGCCCCACATTTGGCGCAGGCATGATGTGGCAGCTTCTTCTCGTGGCAGTTGGGACACTCAGAAAGCCCCGTAGCAGTAAGAAAATCGTGAGAACGGCGAAGAGCGGTGCGGCGCGTGGAATGACGCCTTTTCGGATTCGGCATGATGCAATTCCTTTCAAATATGACCCGCTGGCGTGCCTTGCGGGCACCGCTATGGGAGCGCGTCGAACTTCTTTAACCCGGCCCAATACAACGAGCTATACCCATGTACCAAAGGGCTGAATTTTCAGGACTTGATCCGGCTACGCAACCCAGTCAACGCCTCCCAGCGGGGATCTTTCGGACCCTCTTCGCAGGAACAGGGCTGGGTGTTGCGATTGGCTCCGCAGCGCGGGCAAAGTCCTTTACAATCAGGCTTGCACAGCGTTCTGGCCGGCAGGGACAATAGCACCTGTTCGCGCAGCACATCCTCAAGCAACAGACTGTCCCCTTGATAATACCCGATTTCGGTCTCCGACGCAGTTATCGAGCGTTCGGGAGGGTCAACATCCGCGCCGATGGGGCGGAAGATCAGGTCGAATTCCGCTTCGAGAGGAATCTCCACAGGCTCGATGCAGCGGGCGCATGGAACCTCAAATCTACCCTCAAAGCGGCCCTTCAGGCGGATGTCGGCGACGATCTCCCTGGGGCCTCGATGCTCGTGAATCACTTCGGCCTGGCCGGAAGTGTCCAGCTCGCCCACTTGCTCGGCTTCTTCGCCGAAATCAATCGCACCTGGCTTGAGTTCCAGATTGAATTCGACCGGCTCACGCTCAAGCTCAACGATTTTGAATTCCATAATATGAGCGTAAAACATTTTGCGCCTGCCGGGGAGTAATCGGCGGAATAACCGCTAAACGGCAGCCACATATCCGCCGCCAAGAGGTCAGACCACCCATTGACAAGCAAGGTTCTGCTGCGATACAAACCGGGCCATGCGTCTCCGCTCCCCGTTTCCGCGATTCATTCTTCCAGCTTCGCTCCTGTTGGTTTTGCTTGCGGCCCTTTGCTCGCCCTCGATCGTTTCAGCCAATACGATCGGCACGAACATAATCGCCAAACCGGTCACTCGAGAACGGATTGCATTCCTGCCGAAGAACCAGCAGAAAGCGTGGCTGGCGTACCTCGACCGCTCAGAGAAGCAGAAGGCAATCGACAAGCGAACGCTCGCCGACGAGCAGAAGGCCGCAGGTAACACGAGCCCGAAGCATGAATCGGGCGGCCGCGGAACGTTCGCGCTGCGGGCCGATCATCCGGCGGATTGGTGGACCAGCGACGACGCGCTCAAAGCCGCGCGAAACATTGTCACTTACCAGGTGGCCGACGGCGGCTGGAGCAAGAACATTGACATGGTGAGCAAGCCGCGCCCGCCGGGAGACCTGTACGACGCCGACAACGAGAATCGCTTTCCCGATTCTGCCGACTTCGACAAGCCCGTGGATCCCAACTGGCACTATATCGCCACGCTCGACAACGATTCGACGTGGATGCAGATTCGTTTTCTTGCCCGCGTAACGACGGCATTGCTGGCTGCGCACCGCGACGCGGATGCAGCGCCCTTTCGCGCTTCAGTGGATCGCGGCGTGGAATATTTGCTGAACTCTGAGTATCCCAATGGCGGCTGGCCGCAGGTTTGGCCGCTGGAGGGCGGCTACCACGACGCCATCACCATCAACGACGATGCTATGACGCACGCCGTGAAGATTTTGCACGATGTCGCGACTGGCGCAGCGGACTACCTGTTCGTTTCCGAAGCGCTGAAACGTCGCGCCGGCCCGGCGGCCGAGCGCGGAATTGACTGCCTGCTGCGCTTGCAGATTTCAGAGAACGGCGTGAAGACCGCGTGGGCGCAGCAATACGACGCGCTGACTCTCGGGCCGACGTCGGCGCGCAACTACGAGATGGCTTCGCTGACCAGCGATGAGAGTTTTCCCGTGGTGGAGTTTCTTATGAGCTTGCCAGATCCGACACCGGCAGAAGTTGCGGCGGTGCACGCGGCCTGCGCATGGTTCGCAAAGGTAGAAATCTTCGGGTACCGCTATGGCAGTGGAGATTTCCGCGCCGACAGAAATAGCCCAGCCGGCCGCAAGCTGCAGGCCGTCGCGGGTGCAGGTCCCATCTGGGCCCGCTACTACCAGATCGGCACCGACAAACCCATCTTCGGCGATCGCGACAAGACCATCCACGACGACGTGAACGAGCTGAGCCTGGAGCGACGCAACGGATACGCGTGGTTCAACAGCGAAGGGATCGCCACACTTAGCGAATACAAGACCTGGGCTCTGGCGCATCCGCTCTCTAAATAAATCGAAAATTATTGAGGAAATTGGCGGACAGCAGTTTTCATCTCTCCTATGCACCCGCCCTGTACAGTTATTCTGGAAAGACAGGCGACGCAGTTCTGAAGCCTCGACCCATCCCTGCAGTAAGCCCGGCAACAGCATTCAACCGCGGAGAGAGATTGGCATGAGCGCGCAACAGTATGACCTGGTTGTGATCGGTTCCGGGCCGGCGGGGCAACGCGCCGCAGTAGCTGCTGCCAAGTTGGGCAAGCGCGTGGTCGTGGTTGAGGCTCGCTCCATGGTTGGCGGCGTGTGCATCAACACCGGCACCATCCCCTCCAAAACCATGCGTGAGGCGGTCCTGCACCTGTCGGGCTACAACTACCGCTCCGTCTATGGCGTCAACTACCGGGTCAAGGAAAAAATCACCATGGCGGATCTGGCCTTTCGCGTCCAGGCCGTCATCAAGACTGAAGTGGACGTAACCGAGGCGCAGCTTTCGCGCAACGGCATCGACGTGGTGCACGGAATTGCGCAATTCATTGATCCCAACCAGATTCGCGTGGAGGGTCCGCAGGGCGATACCACGCTTGCAGCTGGACAGATCATCATCGCCGTGGGCACTAAGCCTGCTGTGTCAGACAAGGTGCCGGTAAACGGCAAAACCATCGTCAACAGCGACCAGATTCTGGGCCTGGAAGTGTTGCCCAGGACGCTCGTCGTCGTGGGCGGCGGCGTCATCGGCGTGGAATACGCCTGCATGTTTGCGGTACTCGGCGTACGCGTCACCTTGATCGAGAAGCGCAACCGGCTGCTTGAGTTTGCCGACCAGGAGATCATCGAAGCGCTCAGCTACCACCTGCGCGACAGCCGCGTAACCATGCGCCTGGGCGAAGAGGTAGAGAGTGTAGAGGAGCCGACACCGGGGACTGTGGTTGCTAACCTCCAAAGCAAAAAGAAAGTTTCAGGCGACGCACTGCTTTACGCTGTGGGCCGCCAGGGCAATGTGGACGACCTGAATCTCGCCGCGGCCGGCCTCGAAGCAGACAAGCGCGGCCGCATCGCCGTAGACGAGCACTACCAGACCAAGGTCGATCACATTTATGCCGTTGGCGACGTCGTGGGCTTCCCCTCGCTGGCATCCGTATCCATGGAACAGGGTCGCGTTGCAGCAGTGCGAGCATTCGGTGACAAGGCGGCGAGTTCCAACCCCAGCTTTTATCCCTACGGCATCTACACCATTCCCGAGATCAGCTTCATCGGCAAAACTGAAGAACAGTTGACCGGTGAAGACGTGCCCTACGAAGTAGGCATGGCCTACTATCGCGAAGTCGCTCGCGGTCAGATTCGCGGTGACACAACGGGCAGGCTCAAGCTTATCTTTCATCGCGACACGCGCAAGATTCTGGGTGTGCACATCATTGGCGAAGAGGCCAGCGAACTGGTGCACATCGGCCAGGCGGTAATGATCCTGGGCGGCACGGTCGACTACTTCATCGATACGGTCTTCAATTATCCGACGCTGGCGGAGTGTTACAAGGTGGCGGCATTCAATGGCCTGGGCCGGTTGCACAAGTACCAATCAGAGTAAGCAGAGAGCATTCACGCGGGACGTGAGCTGACCTTCGCCGCGGAGCTTGAAACCACGCACGCAATCACTTCCCTTCCTAAGGAGGGCGCAATGACTACGGCAATCGGCGTCGTGATGACCAGCCATATTGTGGCGGGCAGGCTGGAAGATCAGCGGCTGACGGGCAAATTGCTGCGCTATCCGGGCGATGCTGAAGCAGCGAACGATCTCGATGCCATTCCCGGCAGCGATCTCGTCGAGATTCTGGCCGGGCATATCGGCACTCTTGCAGGCGCAAAAGCCGGTGGCGCTGGAAAGCCCGACGCGATCGGCGTTGCGGTGCCGGGCATTGTGCGCGCAGGAGTGATTGAGGAGTCGCCGAATCTAAAGCAACTAAAAGGCATGCGTCTGGCTGAAGATCTGGCCAAAGCACTGGAGGGCCGCGGAATCGCGGCGCCGGTGCACATCGCCAACGACGCTGATGCCATCGCCGCCGGTGTAGCAGCCACGCGTGGCAGGCTGGACAAGCTCACTCGCGTTTGGACTATCGGCAAAGGCATCGGCTATGGCCGCTGGCCCTATGCGGATGGTGTTTGGGAGGGCGGGCACATCACCGTGACGCTCGATCCCAAAGAACGCTTCTGCGGCTGCGGCGGTGCCGGCCACCTTGAGGGCATCATGGGCCACCGCGCCATGCGCCTGCGTTTCCTTGACCTGGAGCCGGAAGAGGTCTTCGCCAACGCGAAGCAGGGTGACACGCGCTGTCGTGAGTTTGTCGATCTCTGGCACCGCGCTCTGGCCGCGGCGACATCGTCGTTCATTCACTTGGCAGGACCGGGGCGCTTCTACTTTACCGGAAGCAATGTCGGCTTTCTGGATTTGGATCGGCTTCGCGGCCACCTTGAAACCATGGTGCGGATGAGCCCGCTGCAAAGCTTCTCGCTGGAGATTCTGCCTCCCGACGACGAGACAGCCCTGATCGGCGCTGGAGTGAGCGCGCTAAGGGCGCTGGGAAGCTAATCGCTGCGGTTGGCCCACCATCACAAAGATGAGTCAGGAAGATTGGTCAGGCCCAATTTTCGATCTTGAGGCCAGGAACGCGTTTGAATTCGCGAGTGTTGTTGGTGACGAGCGTTAAACCAAGAAATCTTGCGTGGGCGGCGATGAAGAGATCGTTTGAACCAATCATCACCCCGCGACGCTTGAGATCCGCACGTATCAGACCATAGTCGCTTGATGCTCCAGCTGGATAGTCAAGTACCTGCATGTACTCGAGGAACTCATCTAGCGCTGCCTGGTCTTTCTGGCGGCGTGGCGAAACTGCAATACCGAATCTCAATTCTGACAGGACAACAGCCGAAATACCTGTCGCCTCTGTAGGCAGTTCTTGAAGTCGGCGAATCGCTCCAAGGTTCACTCGCTTCATGATGAATGACGCGATATCCGTGTCGAGCATATAGATTGCCATTAGAACGACCGCTCTTGCACTGGTAGATCTTCAACTCCCTCCATGAACTCTTTAGAGGCAATGGCTTTCGACGCGAAATAGCCAGACCAATCCTTCGGCCGGGGCGAAAGAACCACTTCATCACCCTGCTTGCGGATAAAAACTTCCTTAGTTTTGAACTGGAATTCCTTGGGAAGGCGAACTGCCTGGCTCCGGTTATTCATGAAGATTTTGGCGGTTTTCTGCATAAGCACCTCTGGCATATACATTAGTATATGCCAAATGGCGTCGCAAAATAAGCTCTTCGACGAATTGGCAAGAATTGCCGGAAAAGTAGAACGGCTGAAGCCTTCACCGCATCCGCAGGTAAGTCTTCGACAAGCGATCGTGCCAGGTAAGGTGGGCGTCGTCAAATAGAGCCCAGGCCAGGCCCAGGCCAAGCGGCAACACCGACAAAAGAAGCGCCGTAAGACGTCCGCACCTTTGTGCGCGGCTGGTATGGCAGCCGTCCAATGTGCAGAGCGCGATGCCTGCGTACAACATGCCAGGCGTCGCTCTGACCAGCGAAAGGAACAACGACTGATAAGCCGCGGCGATGACGAGCAGGGCGAGCACTGAGCACAGCTCGACAACGCGCGTGCCGGGCATTTGCCCGGCGTGAGAGGCAAACAATAGCGCGACCGATAGAAACGTCGCCAGGACTAAGCTGGTGTCGACCATAAGAGCCATAATGCGACGGCTCAAGGGCGCAAGTTCGATACGCTCTGCCGGCTGAGCTTGAGGCGCGGGCTCTTCAAGAAGACTTTCTTCCCGCTTCGGCTTTACCTCGATTCCCGACAAGTCCGCTCGCATCCACATCGGCTCGGCAGACTCGCCGACTGCGGGCGCGGGCTGCGTCGAAATACTCCCCGGGTCAACTTCGAAGATGCTTAATTGGGAGTGGGCCGCGCTGGTAGCCAGCGGACCCTCGGCTCGCGTCGGACGCATTCTTCGCGTAGCGACCATCGGTCGTGGAAACTGAATGAGATTCGGGTAGATTGGCTCGGCGGTGACGGCCTCGCGAAAACCTTCGGCCCCCTCCGCCAGAGTTTCCGGCAAAGGCCAGCTTTCCGCGCTTTCCCGAGTGGACCCCGCGAGCCGCGAGGCCTGTCCAGGCTCGATGGCGGATGAATCCATCTGATTTTCGTCGAAAAAGACAGATTCGTGCGTCTCGTGTGGAGCGCGCGCCGCAGCCGCTATGACTTCGTGCTGCGGTGCTTCAGGCGCTGCGGCAGCCTCAAGGCCGTCAAGCATGTATTGCACCGCGGCTTGCGCCTTTTGGGCAGCGATCGTCGCGGCTTCGGCAGCTCGAACAGCGGCGCGAGCCTCATCGGCGAGCATCTCGCCGTAGCTGGGGGCCTGTGCATACCGCTCGGCCACGCGCGCAGCGGCCTGCGCGGCGCGGCTGCCCTGTGCCGGTCGGTTCCCCTGGATTGTCCTGGATTGGTTAGTAGACTGGGTCTTGTTATTCAAATGTTCGGCGACGCGCCGATTGACTTCCTGCTTCCATCCTGGGAAGTGCGTCGACGTTGCCGTATTTCCCGATGTACTCAAAATTCGTGTATTCCTTCCGTCGCGGTTGTTCCTGCTTGCGGGCTGGCGTTGCAGTTGCAGCCTTCCCATGGCCCGAGTTCCCGTCGGAGCAATACCGGCACTGGTTCAATTCCAAAGGCAAAGAGATGGCAGATGATTTCAGGTGTCACCACGGGATTTGGACCCGTCTGCGTAAAGTCAACCTGGCTTTTTCTAAGTCACTTACGAGAGCAATTTGGTACATGTCCCAATTCATGCAGCCGATTTTGCTATTCTGAGCCTTGCACCGGTCATGGACTTGGATGCGCTCTCGTAACTTAGTATGTATCACGCTGCTAGCCGTCTGCCACCTGCGACTGGGCGCTCAGACCGCTCCGGTGTTAACTAATCCGGTACCCTCCCCGCAAAGTGAGACGAGCAGCGCCACTGAGAGCCAAACCGCTCCGGTTTCAGATCCGCTGCCTGACGATCCCAGTCAGGAACTTGTGCCCTTGGCCACGCCTGAGCCGGCGCCCGCAACCGGAACGCCTGTCAAGTGGGAGGCGAAGCACCAGGAGTGGCAGGGCGATACATTGACCCTGACCGGCGATGTGATCGTCCATTACGAGGACTACGTCCTTCGCGCTGACAGCGTGGTCTACAACCAGAAGACGACAGAGCTAGAGGCAGACGGCAATCTTCAGTTGACCGGCGGACCTGACGACGTGCTCATCAAGGCCACCCACGGCGACATGCGCCTGAACATGCACACCGCGCGCTTTTACGATGTCAGTGGCTCGCAGGGCGTGCGCACGCTGGGTCACACCGTGGTCTATTCGACTACGAATCCGCTGCTTTTCTCAGGCCGTGTCCTGCTTGAGACGGGCGAGGGCAAATTCAAAGTGATCGATGGCTCGATCACAAATTGCCGGCTCCCGCATCCTGACTGGCGGGTAATCGCGCACGCCATCGCGCTGGACAATGAGATGGCATCGACCACGAATGCATTTTTTGAGTTTCTCGGTATTCCGGTTTTCTACCTTCCTTATTTGCATCATCCTGCCAACGACACGGGCCGAGCGAGCGGGCTGCTGACGCCTGTCGTCAGCGTCGGATCTTCGATTCGCGGCTTCACGCTTGGCGAACAGGCGTACTGGGTCATCAACCGCAGCATGGATCTGGTAGTTGGCGCCGAGTACTACAGCAAGCGCGGATGGGCGCCCAATGGCGACTTCCGTTACAGGGGGCCGGGACTCGATCACCTGACTGCGCGCTGGAATGCGTTGCTTGACCGCGGAATCGAAGAGCCCACCACCAACGCGCAAACCGGCGTGGTCAGCAATCAACTCGTAAATCAGGGCGGAGTGGATGTGAGCCTGTTGGGGCGCAAAGATTTTTCGCCTTCGACTCGAGTAGCCGGCGCCATCGAATACTTGTCAAGCTATGTCTACCGGCTTGTCTTCAACGACAACTATTCGCAGGCCACCAGCTCACAGGTGTCGAGTGAAGTGGTCCTGACGCACAATCACAATGGCGTGATGCCTTCCGCGTGGCTTGACCGCTTCGAGTCATTTGCCAGCACCACCAATGGCGACGAAGTGAAAATCTTGCGCCTGCCGCTGCTCCGCTACGATGTGCTGGACCGGCCCTTGGGAAGCTCTCCGCTCCGCTGGGGGTTGGGATCGTCAATAGGCTATCTGAACCGCTCCGAGCCGCTCTTTCATTCTCGCAACGTGGGTCGTCTGGATTTCTATCCACATCTTTCCATGCCATTCACAATCGGCGGATGGAGCTTCGTTCCCGAAGTTGCGCTGCGCGACACTGCCTATACCATCAGCCAGGTCCCCACATTGACGGGCCCGTCTTTAGTTCCCAGGATCAGCCACAGCGCGCTCAACCGCGCAGACCTTGAGGCGTCGGTCGACATCCGGCCACCCGCATTGGAGCGCGACTTCGAGTTTCCCCGCTGGCATCGCGAGCTGCGCCACGTGATCGAGCCCGAGCTGACGTATCGTTATGTCGGCGGAATCGGCGCGCAGGCCCGCGATGTGCTCCTTTTCGATTCCACCGACACTGCCACCGACGTGAACGAAGCGGGCTTCTCGCTCACGCAGCGGTTCTACATGCGGTCGACCGCTGAACACCACTGCAAAACAGACGATGCCAAGGCCGCTGACGGTGACAAGACCGAGAAGGCTTGCGCGAGTGCGCCACGCGAGTGGGCATCCTGGCAGATTGCGCAGGAATACTTCATCGATCCCAACTTCGGCGGTGCGCTCATCCCGGGCAGGCGAAATGTCTTCGATGCAACGCTGGATTTGATGGCGCCGGCATTTCTAACCTCGCCTCGAAACATAGCGCCCGTCGTTTCGCGCATGCGCTTTGAAGCGATTGATAACCTGCGCGTGCAATGGGACCTGGATTACGATTCAATCCGCGGGAGCATCGCCGCGAACAATCTCTTTGCCGGCTACAGTTTTGGCCGCACAACATTGGGCATTGGCCACGCGCTGCTGAACGCGGTGGACGAGGTCGGTAGCAACAACGGCACTTCTACGACACTCAAAAGCCAGCAATTGCAGCCCTTTCTGGAGTTCGGTAAGCCGAGCGGAAACGGGTTGAATCTGGCAGCGAATGGCGGCTACGATTTTGTGCAGCATCAGTTGCAGTATGGCGGCGTGCAGGCGGTCTATAACTGGAACTGCTGCGGCTTGGCCGTTGGCTACAGGCGCTTTGAGCTGGGAACGGTGGGCTCAACCAGCCGCGACGAGACACAGTGGCTCTACAGCTTTACGCTGGCCAACTTCGGCGCTGTGGGCGACATCCGGCGCACCAACTCGGTGTTCCGCGACCCCACGCTGCCGCCCGCGTACTAGTCTCGGTTGCCTTTCGGCCCCCAGCGCGTCCCTCTATCGTCTGCAGTCTGTATCCCTCTATTGCGGCCGGAAAGTCGAGCACGCCCGCCGCGGACCGGACGCCTCGCTGGGATATCCTTTCCTGAGAGGAAAAGACCTTGTTGCGATTTCGCTTTTTGGCCGGACTGCTTGTCCTTGGCCTGACGGTCGGTTGTAAAGCGCAAAGCACTGCATCCGCGGGGACTGCCCCTGCCTCCGACCCTACCCTTGCCCGCCGCATAGAGATTATGGTCCGGTCTGAGTACGAAATGCCGCCTGATGTGACCATCAGCATCGGCGCCCGAACTCCCAGCCAATTCACGGGCTATGAGACGCTGCCCGTCACCATCACGCACAACTCCAAAACGCAGGTGGTCAACTTCTTGATCTCGGCCGACAACACCAAACTCGTCCACCAGGATACGTTTGACTTGACGAAGGATCCCGCCGACGCGATTCCGATCGCTGGACGCCCCATTCGGGGCAATCCAGCAGCCAAAGTAACCGTGATCAACTTCGACGATCTTGAGTGTCCATATTGCGCGCGGCTGCACCAGGAGCTTTTTCCAGCAACGATCGAGCATTACAAAGACCTGGTCAAGTTCGTCTATAAGGATGATCCGTTGACGGACATACACCCGTGGGCGATGCACGCAGCGGTGGATGCAAATTGTCTGGCAGCGCAGAGTGGCGACGTTTACTGGACCTATGTGGACTACCTTCACGCTCATGGAGATGAGGTCACGGGCGATGGCAACGACCTGGCGAAGAGCGTTGCCGCGCTGGACCGCATCGCCAGGCAGGAAGCAACGCTGGGCAAACTGAATGGGACCGCTCTCGACGGCTGCATTGCCAAGCAGGATGAAACGGGGATTCGAGCGTCGGCCAAGCTGGCCGAAGACCTGGGCATCGATGGAACTCCGGCAGTGTATGTCAATGGCGAGCGGGTGAATGGCGGCGCTGTTCCCAGGGATGAGATTTGGATGGCCATTGATCGCGCGGTGCGCGCGGCTGGCGAGCAACCCCCGGCTTCGCCAGCTCCGGAAGCCCCGGCGCCGGCAGCTCCAGCGGGAGCAGGTGCCGCCAAATAGCGAGTTCTGGGACTATCCCCTGGCCGCTGCCGGGATTTATCCTAGAAGGCCGAGGGCTTTGCAAAAGTCCATAGGAGAGGTCAGCTTGCAAGTATCATCGAGTTTTCGATCGCGCGTTTCGATTGCCGCCATCGCTGTCGCTGGGTGCGCTTTTTTCTCCACCCTGGCGGCCTGCCACCGGTCGCCCTCCGCCGACGTGGTGGCCACAGTTAACGGCAAAGAGATTCTACGCGCCGAGTTGGAAAGAAGTTACCAGGGCAGCCTGGGAGATAGCCCGCAGAAACCATCCTCAGAGGAAGCCGATATCCGGCGGTTGAGCGTGCTGCACCAGATGATCCAGAACGAGATTCTGGACCAGGAAGCCGCCAAGCTGAACCTGACCGCAAACGATGAAGACGTAAACGCCAAGCTGACGGAGATCAAGGCGCCGTACACTGACGAGCAGTTCAACGAGATGCTGAAGCAGCGGAACCTGAGCCTGGATGACTTCAAGCGTGATATTCGGCGCGGGCTGACCGAAACCAAGCTGATGAATAAGGAGATCGAGTCGAAGATCGACATCACCGATGCGCAGATCGCGGCTTTCTATGCGGCGCACAAGGCGGACTTCAACTGGATCGAGCCGCAATACCATCTCGCGCGGATTGTGGTTACCACCGCTCCCGCGCAGCAGGGCAATGGCCAGGGCAATGCACAATCGGGCGAGGCTGACGCTAAAAGGAAAATTGAGGCCGCTCTTAGCCAACTCGATAGCGGAGTGGATTTCGCAACCGTGGCGATGAACATCTCAGAGGATCCAAACACCGCAACGAACGGCGGCGATATGGGCTTTGCGCCTGAATCGCAGCTCAAGACAGATCCCGCACTCTATGACGCAATCACCAAACTGAAACCGGATCAATTCACCGATGTCGTTCCCGTGTACCAATCGGGCCCCGGAGGCAAGATCGCCGGCTACGCCATCTACAAGCTGATCTCCCGCGAGCCTGCTGGGCAGCGCGAGTTGAACGATCCGCGGGTGCACCAGACGATTCACGAGTCGCTCCATGACAGCCAGAAGCAGCTTCTCCAGACTGCATATCTCGAGACGCTGACGGATGGCGCTAAGGTGCGCAACTTTCTCGCCGAGCAAATCCTCAAGCAGGGCGGGCAATAACCCGCCTCTGCCCATTTCTCTCTTAGAATTTGGCGTCGGTTTTTGATCCGTCGTAGTGGATCGTCCTGTCAGGCGTCGCAGTCGCGTCCGGGCCCACACCGTGGCCGGAAGAAACCACCACCACATTGAAGGTGTGACCGGCAGGCATCCCCGGAAAGCTCCCGTCGCGGCCGCCCAGTGTAAGCGTGCGCGTTGCATCATCCCAATGAATCGGAATCGTGGCGTGAACGCCCTTCTCGTAGCGAAAGCTATCGCCCTCGTCTTCGTAGAGCGTGAAGTTGCCATCGGCGCCGGGATAGATGCGCAGCTCGATCGGGTCGGTGGCTTGGCCGGCGTATTCGATCACCGGGCCAAGCGGCAGGATCGATCCCGCGCGCACATTGAGCGGGATGCGGTCAAGAGGCGCCTGTGCTGTGATTGACGCGCCGCCCGAAGTGCGGTCCCCAGTCCAGAAGTCGTACCACTCAACCCCCGCCGGCAGATAGGCCAAACGGGAAGTTGCGTGCTCGGTAAGCACCGGGCTCACCAGCAGGTCAGGCCCGAACATGAATTGGTCGCCGATCTCCAAAACTGCCGGATCCTCGCGGAAGTCCATCACGAGCGGGCGCTGGATTGTGTAGTCCTCGCTGGTGACCTTCCAGGCCAGTGAGTAAACGTAAGGCAAGAGTCTATAGCGAAGGCGGTCAACGGCCAAAAGAGTGGGAAACACCTGGTCATAAACCCACAGCTCGTTGTGATCGCGATGACCATGGGTACGGAAGACGGGGCAGAAGGCGCCGTACTCGAACCAGCGCGCGTAGAGCTCCTGATAGCCCGGCGGCATAGTCTGCGCGTAATTCAGCGGATGGTAGCCGCCGATGTCCGTCGTCCAGTACGGGAAGCCGGAGAGCGCGAAGTTGAGGCCGGCCGGAACTTGGCGGCGCAGCGCCCACCAGCTGCTGTAAACATCACCGGACCATACCGTTGCGCCAACGCGCTGCTGGCCCATGAATGCCGAGCGCGTGAGTAGAAAAACGCGCTTCTCGGGGTCAGCCTGCTTCCAGTGCTCTGCGACGTTTTCAGTATGTTCCAGCGGAAAGACGTTGGTGTACTCCAGGCCGCTGCCGATGTGGAGTTGCTTGTCGCGGAGAATTGCGTCACCAACGTGCGGCCACGCCTCCTCGGGCTCAGAGCTATCGAGCCAGAATGCATCCCAACCCTGGGCAAAAAGCTTACCTACAAACTGGCTCCAGAAGAAGTCTCTGGCGGCCGGATTTGTAGGGTCGTAGGCCTGCGTATCGTCGATCTCATAGCCCTTCTGGGCCATCTGCTTGAAATTTTCGCTTGTCGAATCCATCAGAGCCCAGGCCGAGATCATGGCATGAACGTGCTCGTCGTGGAGCGTCTTCAGTTCGGCGGGAACATCGGTATAGCCGGAGTTGTAGACTGGATCGCCTTTGCCGCCGTTGTTCCACCAGAACCAATCCTGCACAATGGCGTCCATGGGAATGTGACGCGCGCGATATTCGGCCGCGATCGAGAGAATTTCAGCCTGCGTTCTGTAACGGTCCTTGGATTGGAAGAGACCGTAAGCCCATTCGGGAAACAGCGGGACGCGACCGGTCAAGGAGCGGTACTGGTGAATGATCGAGTCCATCTGCGGCCCATACAGAATGTAGTAATCGATCTGCGGCGCGGCCATCGATTCCAAATCGAGATCAAGCGGGAAGCGATTGTCAAAATAGCTGAACGAGGCCGTGTTCCACAGAATTGCATATCCCTTACTCGAGACGACGAGCGGAATCGCGATATCGGTATTGTTGTTGCCGAGCTCAACCACGCTGCCGCGATAGTTAAACATCCCGCTCTGGTGCTGGCCCAAGCCGTAGAGGGCCTCCGTGGCGTCGGGCCCAAAGCGGTCCTCGATATGTAACAGCCCCGAAGCCTCAGAGGGACGATAAGTGCGCGGCAGGTTCGGCCGCTCGTGCAATAGTTCTTTACCCTCGGCGGTACGGAAGGTCAAATTGCCATCCGCCTCCGATAACGAAACCTTGAGCTGCCCTGTAGTCAGGCTCACTGAGCCGCCAGATCCGGAGCCTTTTGACTCGGCGAACTGGAACGCCGCGCCGGGGCAGGTTTGCGCCGACGCCAGCATCCACGGCTGCACTTCTGCTGCTGATGCAGCGCCGGCAGGTCGCGCCGTCACGTGGATCAGAGAATCCCCACAAACCGTCACTTCAAGCGTTTCATGATCGTTGGTTGCAACAAGGCCGCCCGACGATTGGACAACCTGCATCGCGGAAGGATGCGGCGCTTCC
Source organism: uncultured Acidobacteriaceae bacterium (assembly GCA_963763585.1). Taxonomy (GTDB): domain Bacteria; phylum Acidobacteriota; class Terriglobia; order Terriglobales; family Acidobacteriaceae; genus Telmatobacter. The sequence continues at coordinate 114,904 of CAVXPR010000035.1, forward strand.
CCAGGAGCTGGTTGCGAACCGGCCTGGGCAAACGAGGAGAGGCCGCCGAACGCGAGAAAAGCAGAAAGCAGGGCAACGATTCGAGTGATGCGGTGAAGCTTGATCAAGGTACACCTCAGGAAAAACAAAGTTCAGTTTCAAGAAAAACGGCCTCCGCGCGGAGCAGAGGCCGTCTGGTGTCGCTGCTGCATAAGAACGTCCCGCTTAGTGCATCTGGCCGTTTGAATCGATGGTAATTCCGCCAGGGCCCTGGTTCTTCTTCTCTTCGTTTTCCTTGCGGGTTCCCATGGCCTTCGCGGTCCACTCGTCCGCCATCGCCAGATCCTCGGTCACTGCGGCGTTATTGCCGTAATCCACGTCCGCCTTGTTGCGGTAAATCAGATTCAGGTACTGCATGGCATCGTCGTAGTTGGGTCGATTGTTGACCGCCATCGTCAAATACTTCAGCCCCTCGTCGACCAGAGGCGCGTTCTGTTGAGCCAGCGGCTCCATCACCTTCTTCGGAGCCTTCACATTGCCCTTGCCATCGTCGTTCAGGCCGGCATCCTGAAGTGCCTTCAGCTTGTTTTCATGCGCCTTGGTCCAATCGATCACGCCGACGGTATATGCTGCCTCGGGATCGTTGGGATCCACTGCCAGAACTTTCTTCTGCCAATCCTCGGCCTGGTCCAGTTCCTTCACGCTGAAATAAATGCCCGCGATCTGCTTCATGCTATTCACATCGTTTGGCTTCTCGGAGAGAACCTGCTCGAAAATCTCGATGGCCTGGTTGGCGATCTTAAGGTTTTCAGGCGTCGTCACCCCTGGAGCTACGTTCTGTGCAAGCGCCGTTGCCAGGTAGGTCTTTGCCATGGGCAGGGTGGGATCGAGGTCGGTGGCCTTCTGAAAATGCTCAATGGCCTCATCGTAGTGACCGTTCTTGTAGGCGTCGACACCTTTGTTCAGCTGATCGCGGGCCGCCAGCTGATTGCAGCCGCTCATCCCAACCACCAAGCCGGTCAAAGTCACCGCGAGCGCCCAAAAACGTGCGGTTCCAATCATATTCGTACCCTTCTCCTTCAGGTTTGGGCCAGTAGGCCTCGCCTGGAAACTTGACAGCCGATTGCAGTTTAAACGGACCGCAGTCAGGGGAAAAATAAAACTCGTCGATGCATCCGGATCAAGCGCACCGGACGCGGCCAGCCTATTGGCCGGCTTGAATCTTGGGCGTCATCAGGCCGATGTGGTCCACGTTCGCGGCCTTGCCTATATCGATGACGTTAGCAATGTATTCAAAGTTCACATCGTCGTCGCCTCGCACAAACATCACGCGCTCGGCGCGGTTGGCGTAGATGCCAGTCAGTCTCGCCTGCAGATCGGAAAGCTGCACATCGTCTTCATTGATCTTGTACGACGGGGTCTGATTGGGGCGATAGATAACCTGTACAACAATGGTGCGGTCGTTCTGCGGTGGCTGCTGCTGTGGATTCTTGGGCGGCTGGGGCACCAGCGCATCCAATCCCTTAGGCGTGACAGGCACGATCACCATGAAAATAATCAGCAAAACCAGAAGAATATCAATCATGGGCGTGACGTTGATCTCGCCCATTGCTCCGCCGCTGCCGCCAGTGGAAAATGCCATGGTTCAAACTCCTCGTTTTCTCAAAATCGTTCAACTGACAATCCGTCCGGCCGCGTTACTGGCCGCCGATTTGATTGCCTTCTCGCCTTTGCGTCAACAGGCCAACTTCTTCAACGCCGGCAGTGCGCACATCGTCGATGGCGTCTTCAACCACCTTGTACTGGGCGCGCTCATCCGCGCGCACATAGATCATTTTGTCGGTCTTATCGGCGAGCTTATCGCGTACCAGGCTGCCAAGCTCAGCGGGATCGACTTTGTTCTGCCCGAGGTAGACACCTCCGTCGCGAGTAACCGCAACAACAATGGCGTCCTCTTTGTCGGCATCGGGCATGGCCTGGGGATTTTCCACCTGCGCCAGGGTAATGGCGACTTTATTCTGCAGCATGGGCGTGATGACCATGAAGATGATGAGCAGCACAAGCATCACGTCCACCATCGGTGTCACGTTGATGTTGGAGTTAACTTTTTTGCCTTCGTCGCGAATTGCTACTCCCATAATCGGGACTCCGTACTTCTGAATTTTTCTTGCCGGATGCACTCCGGCGCTGACTGAATCCAGCAACCCACGCGAGGATCAAAGTGCGGGGCGGAAGAGGTTCATTTCTCCCGCCCGGCAAAAAGCTCGCTCGTGCCAGGCCGCTGCGCCTTTAGCGCTTGTGGCTCTGCTTGATGAAGTAGTCCACCAGCTCGCTGGAGGAGTTGTCCATCTCCACGTCGAAGCTCTCGACGCGTCCGGTGAAGTAGTTGAAGGCCATAACGGCGGGGATGGCCACGAACAGGCCGAACGCCGTGGTGACCAGAGCTTCAGAGATGCCGCCCGCGACCGCGCCGATGCCGGCGATCTTCTGCGTGGCAATCTGCTGGAAGGCGTGCAAAATGCCGATGACGGTGCCAAGCAATCCGACGAACGGCGCTGTTGCGCCGATGGTAGCCAGCACCGACAGGCCTCTCTTCAGCTTCGCGTGGACAATAGCCTCGGCCCGCTCCAGCGCGCGGCCGGAGCTGGCGATGGTTTCATCGGTAGCGGTGCCGGACGAGGCGCGGAACTCCTGCAGCCCTGCCGTAACCACTTCGGCCAAATGCGATTTCTTGTTGCGGTCGGCAATCTTGATGGCTTCTTCGAGCTTGCTCTCCTTCAACGCGCCAGCAACCTTGGGCGCAAATTCGCGCGACTGCTTGCGGGCGGCGGAGAAGTACAGGTAACGGTCGATCATCACTGCCAACGACCAGATCGACTCAATAAACAGGACGATGACAACGCAGCGTACCAACCATCCCATGTTGTCCCAAAGTTGGATGGGGCTGAAGCCAACGTTCTGGCCTTCATCCTGAAACATCGCCAGACTGTTGACCGTGTGCGAAGCGAAATGTGCGAGCTGAGCGAGAATCACTGAATCGTTCCTCCTAAGGAGATTCTTTTTGACTGAATTAAACCCGGCGGGCCGGGGAGGTTAAGTTCCGGGGAATGCGGCCCAACGGGAAATCGCATTCGAGCTAAAAGCGACGCTCCCTGCCATTGACGCAGCAGGGAGCGGAAAGTAGTATCACCCACCCAGGGTGAAAATCACCTGGACGGAGGTCTCAACTTCGACCGGTTCGTTGTTAAGCAGGTAAGGCCGGTACCGCCATTGCCTCACTGCATCAAGAGCCGCCTGCTGAAGCATTGGGGGCCCGCTGACGACTTTGAGGTCCTCAATCGTTCCCTGCTTGGATATGGTCGCCTGTAGAACGACGGTTCCCTGAACGCGGGCCGCTTTGGCGATCGGCGGGTACGTGGGCGTGATCTTCTGAATCAATAAGCCCAGTTCTACGCCGGCTGAGATGTTCACCTTCTTGGGAGGCGCGGCCTTTACCTGCGGGCCAGTGCCGCTGCCAAACATGCTGCCCATCACACCTGAGTCACCGCCGCCCATACCACCGGCCACGCCGAAGTTCGTTGCCGGCGCTTCCTTCTCCGTGACCATTGCGATGTTGTGCGGAATCGTCCTCGGCGCAGTGAGCTGATTGTTCATCATCTCCGACTGCACATGCACCACCTTTATTTCAGGAGGCGGCGGGGGCGGAGGGGGTGGTGGAGGAGGGGGTGGTGCTGTCAATATTGTCGCCATCAGTGCCGACGGCAGCGCCTCGGGATAGATAAGCGGAATCAGGATCAGCAAAACGAGGATCGCAGCATTGATGCTGCCGGTCACCAGCATCCAGCGACCGCTCTTCGTCTTGATCCTACTGCTGGATTCAAATGTGGAGTCTTCAAACATAGCCAGCCTCGGTGATCGGGTTTCGTTGCTCCTATTTTAGACACCGAGGGAGGGGGAATTGTTCCCGACGGTAAAAATCCCACAACGGAGCGAGTAAACCTTATCAGAACTGCACTCCCACTGCCAAGAGTGCTTTAAAACCGGTGCAACCTCAAAGTTCCCAAAGTACCTCTGGGAAGTGACCGCAGGCGCTCGCGGAGGAACTCCAGCGGGATCTGTCCCGCACTCCGCAGCCATTCAACATGGATGCACAAATCCGGACTCGCGGCCATGCTTCCTAGTTTTTCGACTTTCTCGCTGCCGGCAGCGAGGCGGCCCTGCCCTTTCCAGCGCGACTTTCTTGCCATGCCACCAGCATCGGCGCGGCGACCGCGATGGACGAGTAGGTTCCGATCAAAATGCCCACGACCAATGCAAAAGAGAAATCATTGAGCACCGGTCCGCCAAAGATAAACAGGGCCAGCACGGTGAGAAAGGTCAGGCCAGAGGTGAGCACGGTCCGGCTCAATCG
>CAVXPR010000036.1:0-40281 GCA_963763585.1 uncultured Acidobacteriaceae bacterium
TTCAATCTTGATACAATCTTGCAGCTATGTTCAGTGTAGGGCCACACTATCGCTCTCTGCTTCCGGACGAGTCGCCGGACATTTCCATCTCAACTTTATCAGGGATTCGACTAGCAGGATTTCAACTGGCAGGGCTTCACTTTCAGGTCGCGCTTTCCGGCTGGTTCAACTGCGGCCTAAACTTCTTTCCTGTTCTTGCCGCGATGCAGCCAAACGTGACGGGCAGCACCCGCTGCCGCAAGCAGCAGCGCCCCGAGCGAAACGAGAAATACGATGAGGAGCCAGCGCATGAGGACGGACCCCCATCAAGCATACCAAAGAGGCTGTTCCCTGCTGTCACATTCGCTTACACTTTGGTACCCGGCTGCGCGCCCAGGTTCTCGCTCAGCCATCTCAGATAAGCCTGGCTACCGGCCTCAATCTCGATCACCAGGAATTCAGGAGTCTCGTAACTATGCAGCTCATTCAGCCGGGATTCGAGTGCGGGCAGTTGTTCGGTCGAGGTCTTGAGCAGAAGCAGAGTTTCAGCTGAAGACTCGATCTTGCCCTGCCAGCTATAAATCGAGTGAGCCGATGGCAGAACTGTGGCGCACGCTGCCAGCCGCTCCTCGACAAGCATGCGGCCCAGGCGAGCGGCCTCCTCGGCATTCGCCACAGTGGTTATCACAATGCGCGCTGTCGACGTGGTCTCGAGCATTCGGCCCTCCACAATAAGAACAATTCTGTCGAAATCATTTCCGTCAACGTTCTAATCCTAAACCGCTCTGTCGCGTGGTTCTCTGGCCAGGTTGTTTGCACAACGCCGCGCTGCCACTTGCCGATCCGCCCCCGGTGTTGCAGTATGAACTTTGCGGCCCAGACAAAATCAACTGCGCGTAGACAAGAGCAACGTGGAGACAAGGATGAGCACTTCAATCAAATTCGGCACCTCGGGATGGCGGGCGATTGTCGCCGACGAATTTACAGTGGCCAATATTCGCTTGGCTGTCGGGGGAATCGCCGCCTACGTCAAGACCCTCGCCGCGCCGCACCGCGTGCTCGTCGGCCGCGATCCGCGCTTCCTCGGCGAGAGTTTTGTGGCCGAAGCAGCGCGGGTGCTCGCGGGCGCTGGCGTCACGCCGATCGTGATTCCCCATGCCGCGCCCACTCCAGCCATCGCCTACGCCGTGCGCACGCTCAAGACTTCCGGCTCCATCAACTTCACCGCATCGCACAATCCGCCGGAGTACAACGGCATCAAGTTCTCCACGCCCGACGGCGCGCCGGCTCTGCCAGAAACTACAAAACAAATTGAAGCGGCGATCGACAAAATCGCCGGGGGCGGTGGCCACGGTGTTCCCAGCCCACTTGCAACAACAGACCAATTCGAGACCGTCGACGTAAAGCCCGCATTTCTCGCGCGCCTCGCCGAGCTTGTCGATCTCACGGCCATTGCCAAGTCGGGCATCAAGGTCGTCTACGATCCCTTCTGGGGCGCGGGCCGCGGCTATCCATGCCACCTGCTGCGCCAGGCCGGCGTCACCGTTGAAACCGTCCACGACTACCGCGATGTGCTCTTCGGCGGCCACGCGCCTGAGCCGGATGACCACCTGCTCGGCGACGCGAAGAAAAAAATGAAGGAGATGCGGCGCGGCCCTGGTCATCGCCACCGACGGCGACGCGGATCGCTTCGGTATCGTCGACAGCGACGGCACATTCATCCAGCCGAACTACATCATCGCGCTGCTCTTCGATTACCTCGTGGAAACGCGCGGCTGGCGCAACGGCGTCGCCAAAAGCGTTGCCACAACCAACCTGGTCAACGCGCTCGCTGAATACCATAAGGTTCCGCATCTACGAAACGCCGGTGGGATTCAAGTACATCGGAGCGCTGATCGATCAGGACAAGATCGCAATCGGCGGCGAGGAATCCGCCGGGCTCACTATCCGCGGCCACGTGCCGGAAAAAGACGGCATCATCGCCGGCCTGCTCGTAGCGGAGATGGTGGCCACGCGCGGCACGAGCCTCGGCGCCCAATTAAAGACGCTTTTTGCCAAGGTTGGTTCCTATTACCCCGTTCGAGAGAACTTCCACTTGACCGCGGAGCAGAAAGCCGCGTTCACTGAGAAGTTGAAGGCCGATCCCAAAGATCTCGACGGGCGCAAGGTTGTCTCCGTTGTCAGGACCGACGGCCTCAAGCTGATTTTGGACGATGGCTCCTGGGTTTGCTATCGCCTTTCAGGAACAGAACCTGTAGTCAGGGCTTATACCGAAACGCGCAAAGAGCAGGATATGAATGCGCTGCGGTCGGCGGCCGAAAAGTTTGTGCTGAGCTAAGGTCCGATAGCAGGCCATAAGCAGAAATTGGGATTGAATGCCGGAAGAGAATGTTCAAGTAAAGAAGCAAGCGCCGCGCGCCAAATCTGATTCGCTGCGCGTATGGGCGCTCGGCTGGGCGCAACGCATGTGGCGGCCTGCGGGCACTGGAACCGCGGGAGTGCTTGCGCTGTTGGTCATGTGGCATGTCGTCTACGGCAACCATGGCTTGTCGATCTGGCAGCAAAAACGCGCCGAGGATCGCGCTCTGCAGCACGAGATCAAGGACCTTCAGCAGGAAAATGCCCAGATGCGCCAGCAGATCGATCACCTGAATTCAGATCCCGACGCCATTGAGCGCGAGGCGCGAGAGAAACTTCACTACGCCAAGCCCGGCGAGGTGATCTACACCCTGCCCGACCAGCCGCAGGCGCAGGCGCCTCCGCAAGCCAAGTAGGCCGTGGCCCGCAACTTGTAGCCAGTGAATTTCAGCCGTTCGCTCTTTCGCTTTGTCACCACGCTCGATCCCTTATTCACAGGGTCCTTGGTCCCTTGTTCCCTTGTTCCCTTGGTCCCTGCTTTTAGAAATCAACATGCGCCCGCACCGTCGTCACATAAACCGGCCCGCGGTCGGTGTTGTAGCCCGGATGCGCAATCTGTGTGCCGCCAAACATTCCATATAACCCGCGCCAGACATGCGCGTTGTAATACCACTCCATGATGTCCTCGCGCCCGTAGCGCAAATTGCCGTCGCCCAGCAAAAAGCCCAGCCCGCCGTAGTGCAAGTAATTTTGGTGGTCGCGCTTGATGGCATTCGAAACATACGCCACGCCCACTTTGTCGTTCGATCGCCGCCAGCTCTTGCCGTTGTAATCGCCGCCAAACTCGATCGTTTGACCGACCTCTGTGTAAACAAAGGATTCGTGCCGGTCGTCGTTCCAGCCAAAGCGCGCAAACAGCCGCAAGCTGTCCGTCACTTCCTGCTCAGTGTTCAGCCCGAATCCGTACTTCACCGCGCCAAATCGTTCCGTGCTGATGATGTTAGGAGTGACGACCTTGCCCTCAAGATACTCGTCGACTGACTCCCGGTAGTCGCCCATGTGCGCGTGATTCACGTAGCTCAGCACCCGCACCGCGCCCTCGCGCTTTGGATCGAGCCACCGCGCGAACAAGCCCTTGCGCAGCTCGAACTCCCAATTCTGCCCATTGGCGCGGCTGAAGGCCCAATCGAGATCGACGCCGTTAGCAACAGTTGGCATCGCCGCAATCCCATAGCGTGCCGACCAGATGCGGTCGTCGTACTCCAGAATTCCGGCCATCGTATATCCGCGCGTATCGGCCGCATAGTCCCACGCGCCGTTATTCACGATCGTCCAGTTGGCAAACTGCAAATGACTGTCGGAGCCAACATTGTTCACGTCAAAAACGTCGGCGAGGGTCATCTTTCCCACGCGGATTTCAAAGCGCCGCAACGGCACTTTGCTCGCCAGCGCAAACGGACCTCGGTCCTGGTCCGTCATCTCATCCGTCAGGCCCACAATCTGATGGATCTCTCCACGAGCCAGATACGGGCCAATACCGAGAGTAGGGTCGCGCACAACATCGACGTTGGTTTCGCCCGCCAACCCCAGCGCCTGCGAAATGCCGCGGCCTCCGGCATTCTCAAAGTTAACAATCAGGTCAGTGTTGTAGCGCGAGTTCGCGAACAGTTGATAACCGAGATATAGTGTCGCCACTTCGGAAGCCTTGGTCTCGAAATCGTCAATTAAACTGTTCGGTCCTTCATACGGCGAATGAAAATGCCCATGCATCTGGAAGATGCTGTTGGCCTGGCCGGATACCCAGTAGGGAGCCGAGTCAGAGTGCGGAAACATGGTGAGCGTCTCAGCTTCAGGCGTCGCCGGCCCCGCGCCGCCCGCCCCTTCTTGCGCGTCCGAATCCGCACCGCTCGCTGCGAATCCGAAATGCATCAAGAAGGCCGCCAACAGCGGCGATCGCTGCGGCTCAGGCGCCAATGGCAATTCGCTCGGAACCTGCGCGGCGGCAGCGCCGGCGAGCAATAGGGCGCAGACCGTGCCGGACAGCGCGCAGAAAAACGGATTGGAGCGCAGGCGAGGCATAATATAGACGCAGGGTTACTATACCCCCCCTTGGCTTATACTATACCCCGGGTAGGTATCATCAATCAAAGGAGCAGTTCCATGTCCCATCATGAACGCGAAAAACTCAAGCTCATGCAGCGGCTGAAAAAGCTTCGCGGCCAACTTGACGCTGTGGAGCGCTCGCTGGCAGCCGATGAGGACTGCGGCGGTCAACTGATGCAGCTCGCCGCCGTGCGTGGCGGCGTCAACAGCCTTATGGCCGAAGTGCTTGAAACACACATCCGCTTCCACCTCGCGGACGGCGTCAAAGAGCAGATTGCGCCGGAGCTGGCTGAGGACCTCATCGACCTGGTGCATGCGTATCTCAAGTAAAGTCATTCGTTAACCGCAACTTGGGCCGTCTCGTCTTGAGCCGCATCAACGAGCCTGCGACTGCTCGCGCTCCCGCCAATCGTATAGGTCCAGTGCCGCTCGAATTGTGAATGCCGCTTGAATCGCCGCTTGAATGATGCTTCGACAATAAGTCTCCATCTCCGAACCCACGCCACATGCATGAGATGCGTAAACCGGCCTTCAGCCCCATTGCTGATAAAATGAAATCTGCCGCACCGTGCGGCGAACGCTCCCACACTAACTCCCCTAACCGCCTTGAGGGCCCACGCGGCCCACCCGAGAGAAGGAAAAACTGCACCCGTGAGCCAGACGATACGCAATATCGCCATCATCGCCCATGTTGACCATGGCAAGACCACGCTGGTTGACGGCATGTTGCGCCAGGCCGGGACCTTTCGCGCCAATGAGCAGGTTGCCGAGCGCGTGATGGATTCAAACGAGCTGGAGCGCGAGCGCGGCATCACCATTCTCGCCAAAAACACCGCCATCAACTTCGGCCTCGGAAAAATCAACATTGTCGACACGCCCGGCCACGCCGATTTTGGCGGCGAAGTAGAGCGCGCGCTCAAGATGGTCGATGGCGTAATGCTGCTGGTTGACGCGGCCGAAGGTCCGCTGCCGCAAACGCGCTACGTGCTTTCAAAGGCGCTCGAAGCCAAGCTGAAGCCGATCGTCGTCATCAACAAGATCGACCGGCCCGACGCGCGCCCGCAGGAAGTGCTGGACGAAATCTACGACCTCTTCATCGACCTCGACGCGGAAGAATCCCAATTGGATTTTCCCGTTCTATACGCCGTCGCCAAGAACGGCACCGCGACCACCGATCTCGCCGTCCCGGGCGTCGATTTGCAGCCCTTGTTCCGCGCCATCGTCGAAACCATCCCTGAAGCCACAGGCGATCCCGACGGCGCGCTGCAAATTCTCGTCGCCAACCTCGATTACTCTGACTACCTCGGCCGCATCGCCATCTGCCGCGTCGTTCAGGGCACCTTGCACGCCGGCGACGAAGTAAACATCTCGCGCCGCGATGGCTCGCTCTATAAAACGCGCATCACCAAACTGTTCACTTTTTCAGGCCTCAAGCGCATCGAGACAGAAGAAACAGCGATGGGCGACATCGTGGCCGTGGCAGGCATTGAAGGCATCACCATCGGCGAGACGATCACCAGCATTGAGAATCCCTCGCCCTTGCCGCTCATCATTATTGACGAGCCAACCATCGCAATCCAGTTCAGCGTCAACAACTCGCCCTTCGCCGGTCGCGAAGGCCAATACGTTACCAGCCGCAATCTGCGCGAGCGCCTGGAAAAAGAGCTGCTCACCAATGTGTCGATTCGCGTGGAAGATACCGGCTCGCCCGACAGCTTCAAGGTCCTGGGCCGCGGTGAACTGCAGCTCGCCATTCTCATCGAAATGATGCGCCGCGAAGGCTTCGAGCTCATGGCGGGCCGTCCTGAGATCGTCACCAAGGTCGTCGACGGCACGCGCATGGAGCCGGTCGAGCACCTCACCATCGATGTGCCTGAGCAGTTCACCGGCACGGTCATTGAGAAGCTCGGGCCACGCAAAGGCGAGATGACCAAGATGCACAATCACGGCTCGGGCCGTGTGCGCCTGGAGTTTCGCGTGCCCAGCCGCGGGCTCATCGGCCTGCGCAGCGAAATGCTGACCGAGACGCGCGGAACCATCGTGATGAACACGCTCTTCGACGGGTACATTCCCTATCAGGGTGAGATTCCGCAGCGGCCCACCGGCGCGCTCATTGCCGATCGCCAGGGACCGACGACAACCTACGCGCTCAACGGCCTGCAGGAGCGCGGAATTCTCTTTGTCGGCGCGGGCGTGGAGGTCTACGAAGGCATGATCGTCGGCGAGCATTCGCGCGACAACGACCTCGACGTAAATGTCGTCCGCGAAAAGAAGTTGACCAACATGCGCGCCTCCAGCGCCGATGACGCCCTCCGCCTCGTGCCCTACAAAGCGCTTAATCTCGAGCAGGCCATCGAGTTCATCGCCGACGATGAGTTCGTCGAAGTCACGCCCAAGTCGCTGCGCCTGCGCAAGAAAGTTTTGGCGGCGAACAAGCGGCCCAAGCGTTGGGAAAAAGCCGAGCAGGCCGCGGCCGTTTAACTTTTGGTTGTCATCCTGAGCGAGCGCAGCGTGTCGAACGCCGGCCCTGAGCGAAGATCGCGAAAGCGATCGGAGTCGAACTGGATCTGCCGTTGCATTTCTCAATCAAAGCGATTGCACGATGCACAACTTTCTGAAAACCGAGCGTCTCTTGCTGCGCCGCTGGCGCGACTCCGACCGGCTTCCCTTCCAGCAAATGAACGCCGATCCACGCGTGATGGAGTTCTTTCCGGCCCTGCTTTCACCCGCGAGTCTGACGCGCTCGTCGACCGCGCTCAGGCTCACTTTGATCGCCACGGCTTTGGACCCTTCGCCGTCGAGCTGCTCGAGAATCAATCCTTCATCGGTTTTATAGGTCTATCCATTCCGAATTTTGACGCGCCTTTCATGCCCGCCGTAGAAATCGGCTGGAGGCTCGCATTCAATTGCTGGGGTTGTGGGCTGGCGACTGAAGGCGCGCGCGCGGTGATCCGCTACGCCTTTGAGGATTTGGGCCTGGAAAGTCTCGTCTCGTTCACGGTTCCGGAAAATCTGCGTTCCCGCCGCGTGATGGAAAAGCTCGGCATGACGCACGATCCAGCCGATGACTTCGATCATCCGCGCCTGCCGGAGGGCCATCCAATGCGCCGCCACGTGCTCTACCGGCTCAAACGCTAAAGCCGTTTTTTCGCTTCCAGCACCCGCTCCAGCGCTTCCTCCGCTGTAGCTCCCGTCGCCGACAAATGCCCCATCTTGCGTCCTGCGCGCGGCTCTTTTTTCTCATACAGATGCAATCGCACGCCGGGCACCGCAAGCGCCGCTGCAAAATTCGGCTCACCCTTCAGCCACACATCGCCAAGCAGATTCACGATCGCCGCCGGAGAAATCAACTCCGTATCGCCCAGCGGCAGATTGCAAACCGCGCGCACAAGCTGCTCAAACTGGCTGGTCACGCATCCGCGCTCGCTCTGGTGATAGCTGTTGTGCGGCCGCGGCGCAAGTTCATTAATGAAGAGCTCTCCCTGCGCGTGATGAAAATCTCCGCGCAAAGCAGTCCTTCAATGCCGAGCTTCGCCACCAGATCCGCAGCCAAAGCTTGAGCCCGCGACTCAATTTCGGCCGGCACTCCCGCAGGCAGCACGCTCCACGCCAGAATCTGATTCTCATGATGATTGCGCGCGGCAGGATACACGCGAACCTCGCCCGACGGGTTCCGCGCGGCCATCACGCTGATCTCGCAATCCAGATCGAGCGCCTGCTCCGCTACCGCGGGCTTCGCGCCAATCGCATTCCAAGCTTCCGCAAGCGTCTCACTCGTCGCCGGCGAATCCATCCCGATCCGCGCCTGCCCGCGGCCATCGTATCCGCCGCGGCCGATCTTCAGAAACACGCGTCCGCCGAGCGCGGCCACAGCCTCATGCAATTCCGCTTCGCTGCGCACAACCCGAAACGGCCCAACAGGAAATCCATTTTCCGCGAGCCACGTTTTTTGCAGCGTCTTGTCTTGGATGATGCGAATCGGCTCCACGCCGGGCCGCAACGGCGCAAGGCTCGCTACTTCGCGCAGCGCGTCCACGCCGATCTGCTCGATCTCCAGCGTCACCGCGTCCGCGCCCGTCGCCAGCCGCCGCGCAGCATCAACATCGCTCCAACGACCGACAATGATTTCATCAACAACAAAACTCGCCGGGCAATTCGCCTCGGGATCCATCACGCGCACGCGATAGCCCATGGTGCGCGCGGCCATCGCCGTCATGCGCCCCAATTGCCCGCCGCCAAGAATGGCCAGCAAGCCGCCCGGTAGAATCTGCATTGATTTTGAACTGGCGCCGGAGCTCACCCCGGCTGCTCCTCGCCCACTGTCTGCTCGAGCACTTCCTGGGTGCGCGCGGCGCGCCACGCGGCAAGGCGCTCGTAAAGTGCTGCATCTGTCGCGGCCAGAATCTCCGCGGCGAGCACCGCCGCGTTGGCCGCGCCCGGTTTGCCAATGGCCAGCGTTCCCACCGGCACGCCCTTGGGCATCTGCACAATCGAGAGCAGCGAATCGAGGCCGTTGAGCTCCGTGGCAGAAACAGGCACTCCGAGCACGGGAACCAGCGTCTTCGCCGCCAGCATTCCCGGCAAATGCGCCGCGCCGCCGGCGCCGGCGATAATCACGCGCAGGCCGCGCTCCCGCGCCGTCTCGGCGTATTCGAAAAGCAGGTCGGGCGTGCGATGCGCACTCACAATCCGTGCCTCGTGCGGAAATCTTGAGCGCGCGCAGAATCTCAACTGCCGCCGAGAGCACCTCGTAGTCGCTCTTGCTGCCCATCACCACGCCCACCAGCGCCTGCTCGCTCTGCCTGTTTGCTCATGCGCCAATTATACGAAGCCCCTCCGTTGAAGCCGGCCGGTGCCCGCCCTAGTGCCGATGCCACGCCTCAACAGCCACCTCGACCACGGCGAACACTACGCTGATTGCCGCAAGAAATCCCTTGGCTCGCTGCCAGTTCTGTTCGTGACGATCCATGCGCCGCTCCAGCTCCGCCATGCGGCCGCCGTTGCCGTCGCCCATCAAGCCGGCCATTTGCGACTTCAGCACGCTAAGATCGCTCAGCACCTGAGCTTCGAATTCATTGATCATGCGCATCCGCGGCACTCCGTTGAGGATCTCATTTTTGTCCGCGCTCCCTTCACGAGGTCAGCGGCAGATTGATAAACAGCGCCGTCGAAAACTCCGAGTAATTTGGCGGCGTGGCGCCGTCGTACATCCGAATGTAGAACCGGTCGCTCGCGGACACCCGCGAGAATGTCAGGCTCGTTTCCGATCCGCGCAGCACCAATGTCGGATCCTCGCCGGGCATGAAAGCAAAATCCCTTAGTCTAATTTCAAATCCGCCGCCGCTCGGTGGTGTTACCCCAGTGTTCACTGTGACCGTGTTGCCGCTCAGCGGCGTAATGGTCAGCCAGTCGAGATTCGCCAGCACCGTAGGAGCAATAGCCGCCGGGAGCCAAGTGTTTGCCGGCACCGCGGCGCTGGTCTTGATGGCAAGGTCATCGGCCCAGTCGTTCGCAAACGCAATCTCGTAAGTCACTAAGTCCGGGTAACTCGCGCTGTAAGTCACCTTGACTGCTCGCACCACAACTTGCGCGTTCAGGCTTGTCGAGGGCGCGTTAAGAAGCAGTGCGTCGCCGGGCCAAACATCCGCCGCGAAGCTCGTCCGATTTCCCTTGTACGTTCCGCTCCAAAGTGCGCTTACGCTTGCTGCTGCCTGCTCCATCACCAATGCGGCGTTACGGCAATCTGCGGAGCACCTCGCCGGGGGGCGAGTCACGGAGCCGATCCATGTAGCCACGGATGGCGAGCCTGCCGCAGCCAGCGCCGCCTGGCTCGCGGAGTTGACCGCTCGCCCCACAGCCCGCCCAATGGTGCGGTAACTCACTGCGATATGCTCGCCCGCAATCGGCGTGGATCCGGTGTAGAACGTAAGCTTGCCGGCTGCGTGCGAGACTACACTCGGCGGCCTCAGCCGTTGTGCCAACCCTGCGCGTGTATGCACCGCCGCCCGGGGGAGTACTTACTACCCAGCCCGATCCAAGATTTGTCAGGTACACTGCGCGCATGGTTCCGATTAGATTGATGCTGCTTGCCGGCGCAACAAAGCAAACTCCCGGCAGGTAAGTAACTGCGCCGTCATAGAGTGTTATCGGAGTTCCGCCCACGCCATCGACGAACTGCTGAATCTCTATCTGGATCTTGCCCGGAGCGACAGCTCCGCCCCCGCCTGCGCTAATAAGCCCGGAATCACCAAACGAGTAATAGGCCGCCTGAACGCGATTACTCTCCGGGCAATGCACTCGCACTCGAAGCGTGTATTGAATCGCCGGATTCAGCGTGAACGGCGTTCCCGTTGCAGCACCCTGCGCGATCGGTTGCAGCGTCACCACTCCGGTACCTATCGCAGCCGTAGCCTGCAGGCCCGCGATGCAATTCGGCGCTGTCATCAAGCCAGAGAAAAATCCTGCCAGGATCCCGGTGCTGCCCGGGGCAAGCGCCACGCCCACAGTTTCAAGCAACAGGGTTCCGGCCATTTCGATTGGATCGATCCATTCGAGCAGCGTTTGACCGTCGATCCCGTTGCCGCCGTTCATTGTCAGGCCGCTCGGGCCAATCGTCATGTAACCTAAACCACCGGTATCGCCCCATACGGTCTCATTAATTTGCGCCTCATTGAATAGCTCGCTGATTACCGTGGATTTTGAAGCCAGGGGAAAGTATGGGTCTGCCGCCAGATTGAATACGGTCATGACTCCGTCGCCGAGGAAATACTCGGTAACATAGGCCACCGGCTCATTTTCGCCGCAGACAGTAACATCATTTGCCAGCGCGCGTTTCACGCCCGCTGTAAGGCTAAGGTTTTCCAGGCTCAGGCTGCCGTCAGTTTCGTTCAGCGGATGCACTGTTGTCTGCACCGAAGCCAAAGTGAGCGCACCGTTTAGCGCGCGGTAGGTCGCCCTCGCCATGCCGGCAGCTTGTCCAGCGCTATTGCTCCAGCTCGCTCCCGGCTCCGGCCTGAAGGCCCCCACGGGAGTCAGCAATGAAGTCGCCGGCGCGGAAAGGGCCGCCGATCTCGTATGCTTCAGAAGGCCGACAAGCAAATCGCCAGCGGTACCTTCGGCCATCCCCGAGCTTGGCGGCATCAATAACTGATCCAGCAGAATCTCGTCGCTGACTGCTTGAATCGCGAGCCGGTAGCGCGGCCCTTCGAGGCTCATCCCAGAGTACTCAGGAAGTGGAGTTACTGCGATATAACCCGTGAAGTAGGTTGTCCCATCGTCGCCGGTCACTGCAAGTGATTGAAAGCGCGCGGGCGCCGCAAGACTCCCGTTCGCCGGCAAGCTCAGCCATAACTCGCAGACCGACGGCTCATTGAGCTTGCGGTCAATGGTCAACGGACGCGCGGCATCGAATGCAGCCGTGTAGTCTTGTCCCTGGATTGTGATCTTCATCTCATCTCTCTGCCTGATAACTTGACTCTGATAACTGCAATTCTTTGTCGCGCGCTATACGAGCGCATTGGCCGCGGGCATGAAGCTCCGGTAACATACCACTCGTTCGCCATCCAATGGATCTGTAACAGGCAACGCGAGAAATAGCCCCTTGAGCAGGACTCGCGATTGTCCGCTCTGATTTTTTGCATTCAGTGGAGACATCGCCTCTTCCGCGCCTGTCATAGTCTGTAGCCTTGGATAGTGGAAGAAGATTCTCTCTCCCTGGCTGCCCTCCATCACAAAGACCGCCGACCACTCCTGAAAGAAGCTTCCTCCCTCCCGGTCCACAAATCCCGTCACCGCCTGCACTTTGGCGCCCGCTGCCGGCGCGCCACCCGGCAATGGTGCCGCCAGGGTCAGCCCGGTCGAGGTCGATTGCGATACAAGCGCGACGTTAAATGTTATTCGCCGCACATAATCCACATCGGTAAGCGCCTGGCGCACGTATGCGCCGGCCACCGGCGTTCCCACATAACCAGTCTGCCCGGCGTAATCCACGTCAACGGCAATAATGGCGCCCGCGGCGAACTTAGCCGCATCTGAAGTCGCCATCGGAATCGACGTGCTTGTCGAGCCGCTTTGCGGTGTCACGGCGGCCGCTGCTTGCGCTCCATCGGCCGCCGCGGTCGCTCCGCTCGCGGGCGCAAGAACGTTCATATGTTGAGAACCGGTAGCCAGGCCCATTGTCAACTTCGTCCAACTCAGAAATTGAAGACTCACTTGCGCCGCCAGTGTCTCGCGAACTTGTTCAAGCGGAGCTGCTGGAATTCCAGTCATCAGCGGCGAGGTCTTACTCGCCGTTTTGCGAGCAAAATCCTGCACCCATCCCAGGCTGATCCACGGAGCAGGCGGCGCATCCAGATTGAACCAGCCTTGTTGCGACGGATCGAACAAAACAGGCGTCTGCGCGGCGCGATTCACCGGCGCAAAAAAAGCGCGCACTCTTCGCGTCACCGGCGCTGGAGCGGAAAACCACGTAGCCGTCATTTATTCCCCCTGCTCCTGGTAGCTGTAAACCAATACTGTTGCGCTGCGGCTCAACTGGTCGCGTTGGGTCACGATGGGCGAGAACAACGGCTCGTCCCAGAAGACCTGCGTCAACATTGCGGACGGCGGCGTTGTAACAAAATTCAGTTTCGCCGTATAAAAAGGCTGAATCATTGCCATCAATTCTTCGTCCATCGCGCTCAAGGCACGGCCGCGGTCCAACCCGCCAAAGCTTTGCGTGCCGCAGGTCTGGTAAACCACTTCGCATTGCTCGCCCGCCATTGTCGAAGCCAAATCCATGTCAGCAGCCAGCCCCAGCCAGCGCAGCACAAACACATCGCTGGGAAACTGGCTGAACGGAGCTTCTGCCTCTTCAACCAAAATCCCCGGCCGCACGGCGCCGCGCAACAAAATTGTCCGCTCAGGATTAATCGCCATGAGCCGCGTGCGTAGCGCCATATAAAACGAATCTTTCGCATTTTGCATAGGAATTCTCGGTTCTCGGTCTCAGGTTCTTGGTTCCGGATTCACGCGTCGCCCGTCATCTAACTGCGCTTTGCAAACTATGAACTGCGAACTATGAACTGTTTTTACACCGCCTGCTGCCGCGCCTCGCGCAAAAGCAACCGGTAGAGATACACCTGGCCAAACGCCTCATTTGAGGCGATCGACTCAATCAGATAGTCCTGGCCGGCCACCGTTACCGCCAGGGTCATGGCAAACAGAGATTGCGCTGACGGCAAATCGAGCGTGCTCACTTGCTGCTCCACGCTCGTGGCCGATACCAGCAGCTCCCATTTCGACTCTCCGCCTTCCTGCCACGTCGGCCGCAGTTTTCGCATCAGAGCCGGGCTGACCACGACATCGGAAAATGTCGTTGCCACCAGCCCCACTTCCGACATGCTCGTATCCGTGTTCGTGCCTGTCACGCGCAGAAGTGCCGTCGTGCCCGCCGCACTACGCAGCAAAGCATCGGCAAGCATCTGCGGCGCACCCCTCGGGTTGCGCGGCGCAGTATCGCTCATTGCTCACCCCAGCCTGTTCGCAACGTACGGATTCAGCCACGCCTGCACTGTCTCGTCGATCAGCGAACTTGAAAAATACTTCATCTGCATGGTGTCGATTCTGCTCATGCTCGTGTTCAGCGACGGCGTCGCCTGCGCATTGCGCACAATCTGCGCGCATGCCGATTTCACGTCGTCGCCGATCGTTGCCAGGCCCGCCGTGTACGTCGCCTGCACCTCGTTGAACGGCAGCCCCAGCACATTCCACGGCAGCATTAACTCCCCGGTGTTCGGGTCAAAGTCCACCAGCGTGGGATCGATCGATGTCCATTGCCCCGGCAGCGAAAACGCCAATGCAATCTCGATCAGCGGCTCCTGCTGGAGCTCCCCGCGCCGCGGCCTGGCGTATCTTCCCTGCAGGCTCACGAATCGGCGTCGTCGCCGGCGCCAGCGGAGTAAGTGGCAAGTAACTCAGCAGCACCGTCTGTGCGCCTTGAGTTACCCGCAAACGCTCCGTGTACTGAATCACATTCAGATCGGGCCGTCTGCAATAACTGTTGATCAGCGCTGTCGCGGCCGTGATCCAGTCCCCCGTCGTCCCCGCCGGTAATCCATAGTTCGTGTAATCCGCTGGCTCCAGATATGCCATCGCGCATCCTTCCGCAAAAAGTTCTTAGTTCAGAGTTCGCAGTTCCCGGTTCTTGTTTCAGTTGGTGATTCAGTCCGTAGTTCGCAATCCTCGGTCCGCGTTTCACCGCCGCCGGCGTTTTCTCCGGCGGTCATGAACTACGGACTAAGAACTGCGAACTATGAACTGCTTTGCTTACCGGTCGACCAGCACCTGATAGTGCGCGAAGCTCGCGCCCTTCACCACCGGGGCGCCGAACTTGACCGCAACATACTGGTGAGCCAGCGAGTTTGGCAGGCCGAGTTGGAAGACGCGCGGCGTAGGATCGCCCAGCCAGTGATACTCGATCAGATCCTCCGTCACGATGTAGGCCGGAAGCACCGCCGTGCCGCTTCCCGGCGTGCCCGTGTAAGGCAGGCTCCAGTCGGGAATCAGCGGCAGATCGCCTGCCTGCGTCGAAAGCGTCTTCACCGTGAAGCCCGCCGAGATCTGCGTAGTGTTCAGCACCACGTTGTACTCGGTCTTCATCTCCTGGTCGATCAGGTCCAGCAGCACCGGGTTAGCGTAGACTGCCGTCGGCCGCACTTGAAAGCCGTTGTTGGCCACCATCTGCGCGATCGTGGTTTTGATCGTGTCCACGATCTTCATTGAGGTGGTCACTGTCACCGAATTGCCGCCGGCCACGATCTGCGCCGCGCAGCCCATGTACTGCGTTGTCGTCGGCGCGCTCAGGCTGGTGTCATTGCCCTGCCACAGCGCCACGTCGTGCGCCACCATCACGCCGCTCACCGTGTCCACAAGATCCTTGGCCTGCAGATACGCGAACTGCTTCTGCTGATCGCCCAGTTCGATGTCAAACAGGTTGTAGTTGATCTGCGCCACAACCGCCTTCAGCGGCACGCTCAGTTCCACGCGTGTCGGGCTCACCACCGTCGGGCTGATGCTGCGCGGATTCACGAATCCGGCAGTCCCTGGATTCGGAATCGCCGTCTCCTCAAAGAAGCGCGACGGATGCCCCGTTGCCGGAACCTGCCTGATGCGCTGTCCAAATGGGCTTGAGCGCCGGCAAATGTCGAAGATCTCCGTCTGATACAGCGGAACTTCAATTGCGCCCGGCCCGATGAAGTCTGCTGCCGCATGAATGTCTGCAAAGGTTGCGTTCATAATTTCTCTCCACCCCATCCATGGGGCCGTATTCAGTTGCTAGCTTCTAGCTCCTGGCTTGTTTCAGCCGGAATTCGGCTTGGTTACTTGCTTCGGCAGGTAAGTAAGTTCCGATTACTTATGATCGGAACCACTTTCCGGCCGCAATTGTTCCCTGTCGTCAGCGGGCTTTTAGCTGGTAGCTAGGAGCTAGCAGCTAGAAGCTGTCTCAAGCGATCGCCCCGGCCCGCAGCAGTTGCGTCTTCACCGCAATGCGCTGCTCCAGGCTCAGGCCAGACAATGCCGCGTCCAGCGCGCGCACATCCACCGGCCCATCGCCGATGCCGTGCTTGGCCAGCATTTCGGCCGTGGCCGCCGGCATGGTGCGGCGCAGCGGGCTCAGCACGTTCTGTGCCGTTGCCGCTTTCACCTCGGCCAGCTCGCGCTCTACCGCCGCCAGCTTCTCAGTCAGCTCGGTTTCTCGGCGGCTCTGTTCTACTGTGGCCGTAATTCTCTCCACCTCGCCGGAAAGCGCGCCCTGGCGTTCTTCCAGCCAGTTCAGCGTTTTTTCGAGCGCGTTGGTCGCGGCTTCAAGCCGCTCTGCGATGTGTTTCTCTCCCTTTCCCATATCCTGTTCCATGTCCTTCCTCTCTTGTTTCAGCAATTTGCTTATTGCCCGTTTCACTTACAAACAAAAATGGCTCCGCGAACGGAGCCTTCTATCCAACTCTCTTGCTGACTAACTCGCCCGCTTACTACCAACTCGACTTAGTCACTTGATGCCCGACTTACCGTTTAGTTGATGTCGCTAACTCCGCCAGCGCAGCTAACATTGCTAACTCCGCTGACCAGGCTGCTTTCTGTCAACTTGCCATCCGGAAACTCGTCGCCCGGTAAGCCGCCTTGTCCCGAAGCAAAATCGCAGCCCCCGTAAACGTCACCCGCGTCAACTTCCAGATCTCGGCCCGCATGTCCTCCACGCGCGCATCGGCGAGCTCGTAGCTCATGCCCAGCTTTTCCGGCGCGTGCGCCACAATTGCCAGCGCCACCTCGGGAAAATCTCGCGCATAAAGGTACCCGCGCACCATCAACCGCGTTCCGACTACATCAGCCTCGGTCAGCAGCCCGATCTTGCGCCGCGCATCGTGCCCGTCCCACCCCGGACGGTAATCGACGGCCATGCCCAGCAGCGAAGGCAGCGCCTTCTCCGCCGCCTCGCGCGTCAGCATCACGCGGTGCCCTCGCGCACCGGAGGGGGCTTTATCGCTGGCCGTGTTCACCACCGTCAACACGCCCTCAAAAGCCACCCGGTTGGGGTGCTTGTCGACATAAGGAATCTGTACCGCCATCGCTTCCAATCGCATCCTCGCTCCGCTCCGCCAGGGACTCGGCCCCCGGACCTTAGTTTCCCTAACTCCCTGTCCTTAGTCCCTTAGTCCCTCAGTCCCTAGTCCCCTTGCCGCTCTCCGCTTCCCCCGACAGCAGCGCCACCGGGTTCCCGCCCAGCGGAGCCAGCCCACGCATCGCCCGCACCTCATCAATCGTCAGCACGCCGGCCTGCAGCAGTTGCACCTGTACCTGCAGCTCCGTCCCCTCGTCACGCGCGCTCAGTTCGTTGAACACAAACTCGAACTCCCGCCAGCCGATGCACTTCGCAAACAGATCCCGCGTGATGTGCCCGGCGACCAGCATGGCCAGCGGAGAGATCGCACCTCGGAATGCCTCGTCGGCCATCTCCGAGGCCGTCGACTGGTTCACGTCCGCCTCGAGGCCCAGCATGTGCGGTGGCAGCCCAAACGCATTCGCAACCATGCGAATCAGAAACTCCTGCCACTGCAGCCTGAGATCCGCATCCGTACCTTGGGCAAATCTGAGCACCTCCGGCTTCTGCTCCGTCGAAATCAGCGGCACGCGCCCCGTTCCCTCAATCTCGTCCTGCCACCAGCGAATCAGCCGGTCATGCTGTACCGGTGTCGCTTCGTTCAGCCACAGCGCGTACTGCGCCACCGAGTTCGCCGCCAGTTTTCCCGCGAACCGGTTCGCGCTCAGGAACTGGTTGACCGTCTCGAACGCTACCTCGAGCGGCCCCAGCCCAAAGGGCGTAAAGCTGCGCGGATTCATCCGGATGTACATCAGTTGCCGGTCGAGCAGTTCGACCGCGCCCGACTCGAGTTGTCCAGGCATGGCCTGCGCGTAGCGCGGCGTATCCTCGCTGCCGTCCCACCTGGCATTGATGCGGATCGAAGCGCCATCCACCGGCCACATCATCGCCGGCCGTTCCGGATCGCCGGTCGGCTCCATCTCGACCGCTCCGAAGCCGCCCGTCAGCGCATCCTCGATCGCCTGTTCCATCAAAGTGCGAAAGCTGTCGGTTGGATTCGGCTCCTCAAGCGTGCGGCGCAGCGCTCGCAGTTTGCGCGGCGCAAAGCCCACTTCGTCGGGCCGCACCCCGCGCCGAACTCGAATCTGCCAGTCCATGGCCGCGATGCGGTCCTTGATCACGTTGATCGCCCGGCGCACCACCGGCGTCTCCGCAAACCGGCGCAGATTCGCGGGCGTGGGCTTGGGCAGATGCTTGCCTGGAAATTGCATGGGGCTCAGAATCGCCGGCAGCGCCAGCGTCCTGCGCTCCGCCTCGGCCTCAAGCTCGACTGTTCGCGACTGCGCGACCTTCCCGGCCTGTCGGCCTTGCCGGGCTTGGCTCCCGTGCGTGGCCTGTCCGCCATGGCGGGCCTGCCGCCACATCTCCCGAATTTGCTCGCCTACCTTCACGCGCACCGTCCTTCAAAAGCATTTGGCAAAAGCATTTGGCAAAAAACAAATCGCAAAAACAAAAGGCATGGCCATCGGCCATGCCTTCTTTCACTCGTCAGCTATTCCGCGTTCAGCTCAACAATCCGCGTTCAGCCTTCAGCCGATCCCGACTCAATCTCGCCTCGATCGGTCTTCAATCGCTTGGGGCCGCAACCACGGAATCCCTGAAATGCATCAACAAGATTCATCCTACAGCGAAGCCTAATAATTATCGGCAAACTTCAGCGAAATTATTTTTGGCAATCCTTCGATCCCGTTAATCCCTCAAACTAATCATCTTATGCTGGCTTTTCGATTCCGCATTCCGGCTCTTTTTTCCCTGTTCCCTCTTGCCAGCTCTTTACACGCGCAGTTCGCGCCGCGCCGTCTCGGCCACGCGGCCCATGTCTGAAGTCGTCAGCACGCGGATCCGGTGCTCCTCCATCGTCTCCACTCCGAATCGATAAAGCTCCAGCCTTTCCGGCTCTTCGTCCGTCGCTCCCACCCGCGCCGCCGGCTCAATCACCGCCGTCAACTCCAGCTCCGCCTTTTCCACTCTCTCCACGCCCGCCCGCAGCGCCGCCGCTGAAAAAGCCAGCACCTTGGCGACATCCAGGCCGGTGGCAATTCCCGGCTCCAGGCTCACCGCATGAAACATGCGCACGATTCCATTGGGCCGGTATCCAACGTCGATGCGCAGCGGATCGCCCGGCCGCGTGTACTCTGACGCAGCGATCTTCTTTCTCAGCAGATCCCACACGCCGGCGCTCTCGAACTCCGATCGCATGCGCGCATGGATCGCAGCCCGCCCGCTCAGCCTCGGCGTCCGCTCCCGCGGCGGCGGCTCCACGTAGAGGCGCATCAGCTCTTCCATGCCCGCCGGCAGGCTCTCCGCCAGATACGCTTTCGGCTCGGTCATTTGTACATTCAGCGAGAGCGATTCTTCCAGAATCCGCATCAACCTGCCGTCAGGATCAGCTACAAGCCGCCGCCTCAACTCGCTCTCCATCCCTTCAAGCAGCTCGGTGTCGGCATCCGGATCGAGGCAGCGCACCCGCCGCCAGTCCCTGGTGAATCGAACCTCAACCTTCCCGGCCCCGTCCTTCCCCCACCCGGCCTGCCCTGGCCCGGCCTGCCCAGTCTTGTCCGCTCCAACGGCCTCGCGCAGAATCACCCCGATGTGCACGCACTCGTTCCGCACCGCGTCAGGCACATACCGCAGCAGTTGAAACTCGCACTCGCGCCGTTCAATTCCGCCGATCATGGGTTCCTTCAGTTCGCAGTTCGGAGTTTTCAGTTTTCAGTTCTCTTGTAGCGCCGGCGTCCCGCCGGCTGTCGTGCGGGCGTCCTCGCCCCGCACTTCCCTATTCCCTATTCCCTGCTTCTCTCAATTCACCCTCATCGTATCCCCCCATCTTCCCTCTCTCCAAGCACCCTCCCCACTTTCTCCACCCACCTTCCCCCATTTCGGAAATGGCTTCCGATCCGATTTCCAAAATGCCTCAATCAGCTCCCGGATCCGGCTCCGCCGCTTCAGCAGCTTTTCTACTAGCGTTTCCATCTCCGCCTGGTCACCGCCGTACCACTCCGGAGGCACGCTATTGGCCGCGGCCCACACCGTATCTTCGGGCATGGTCTCAATGCGCGTCAGCCACGGCTCAAACGAATCCCAGCCCCTCACCTCGACGTAAACATCATTCCGAAAGTAGACGCCCCGCAGCGGAGCATCCTCGAAGCGCCACTCCCCGGCGTGAAAGCAGTACCCGAAGTCGATGAACACAGCTTTATAGCGTTTCTCCCGCTGCCGCCGCGTAAACACCGCCTGCCGCCCGTTGGCGTTGCCGGTCCACTTGTCCAATGCCAGGATGCCCGCGAATTCGTCCAGGTTTTTCAGCTCGCCGATCTGCGCTTCGGGCAAGAAATCCACTACCTGGCCCGGCATCGTGCCCCCGGCAAAGCGCGATCCGAATTGCAGCCCCGCCTTGCAGCGCACCCGCGTCCGCCCCAGGTCAATCTCCAAGTCCGGAGTATTGTCGATCAGCCAGCTTGAAACCTCCACCAGCTCCGCCTCAGGCACCGTCAGCCCCGCCGCCGCCGCCAGTCGCGAAGCGATCAGCTCGTTGGCCAGCACGCGCGTATGCTGCGGGTTGTTCTGGAACTTCACCACGTACACGTGGCCATCCGCGCCAAGCATCAACTGGCCCTGCGCGCCGCCCCGCATGCGCCGGATCTGCTGCACCGCCAGAACCGCCACTCCGTGACCCCCCAACCTGCCCCTAGCTGTCTCTTGATTCTTTAACGAATTCTAATGCAGACTTCTGCAATAGGGAGGGACACGATACCCATCCCTACCGCATGCTACTGTTCTGAACATGGCGCGACTTGCACGGACCTTGGCTTCGCTCCTCTCCGCAGACCAGCTTGGGCTCAAGCTCGTGCCGGCCAAGAACCCCATGGACACGATCATCGTCGATCGCATCGAAAAGCCCTCGGCAAACTAGCGTAGTAGGCGGCGGCCCCGTGGCCCGCCTAACTTCTCTGGGCTCTCAACTCACCACAAACGAGGGTGCCCCGTCCTAACTTGTTAGGGCGGGAAATACCCGGCCCCTCCCGGCGGACAGGTCGCTACCCGAGAGCGCGTCCGGGTAAACCGCTCCCCTTAAACCCTTCAGGCCACTTGCCTTAACGCCCAACCGCCATCATCGCGCATCGCCTTCACCGTTGAATCCAAACGATTTCCACCCTCCAAAACCAATTCCGTGCTACACTCTATGTAATCGTAGAATTCGATTTGAAGTTCTTGCCTGTTCCGGTTACCGCCTACACGCAACACTCCAACATTGCATTCAGCGGTAATTAAGTAACATGAGGAGCAACACAATGGAACAAGGCACAGTCAAGTGGTTCAATGACGCAAAGGGATTTGGATTTTTGAGCCGTGAAAACGGCGAGGACGTCTTCGTTCATCACACCGCCATCAAGTCGACCGGCTTCCGGTCACTGCAAGAAGGCCAGAAGGTCCAGTTCGACGTGACCAAGGGCCCCAAGGGTTGGCAGGCCGAGAACGTTCAGGTTGTCTAAGACCTTTCAGGTCTTGTAAGACAAAAACCTGAGAAAGTTCAGAACTAACAACAGGTTCGGAACCAAAAAAGAGGGACGGCAAAACTGCCGTCCCTCTTTTGCGTTCCTCTGTTCCCTATTCCCTGCCCTTATCACGCCGCCGGCTTCATCGCCTCTGCCGCTTTGGCCGGGTGCAGTCCGCCCTTAGGCAGATCGTGCGTCCCCAAATACTGCAGAATATTGTTGATCGAATCCTCAAAGCGCGCGCCCGTCTTATGCGTCACTCTCACGCCTTTTGAAACCAGCCGGCACACTTCAAAACGGTTCATCCCCTGCGCCAGCGCTTTATGAACTTGATCAGAACGCATGATAGCTCCAACGAACAAAGTAATAATTGCGTGGGGTGCGAAGCTCGTCAGAAGCGATCGGTCAGCCGTAGCCGAGCAGGCCTGGCACTTAAAGCAGATTCGCAAACGGTAGTTCTGGCTGTGCTACTTTTTGAGCCGGCTTGCCCACGTGGAACAACTTTGGCTAAGCGCTCGGGCCCGAGACAAAATCTTCAAAATTCGAGGCGTCTGTCTTCATTGTACGCTGCAAATGCCTCGCCCGCGCGTGGGCCCGCCATTATGCTGTCTAATTGCGATCGAAATGCGATCAATATTCGATCGATATGCTATCAAGCCGTCCGCTCCGCGCTTTCTCCTCACCCGATCAGCCTGTTAACATGAATTTCTTGAAGGCCTGCGCGTCGGGCTCTCTGAACACATTCGATGGAAAGAGGTTATCGTGGCCGACACCACAAAAATCAAAGACAAGGCAGAACGCAAAAAGCTCAAGCGCGCGGCACGCAAAAAAGCCGCCCCCAAAGCCAAGCGCACCACCCCCCGAGGCTCGCTCAAAAAGAGAGTCAAGAAGATGGTCCGTGGCCAGTCGAAGCGGTAAGGGAAACAGCCGTCAGCCATCAGCTTTCAGCCATATGATGCTCGGGCAAATTTCTCGCCGGTGCACGAAAAAACTGAAAGCTGACGGCTGATAGCTGAAAGCTGCCCCTGCTGCCTCTGCAAGGAGATCTGCCCTGCCCAGCCAGTTCTTCGCCCGCAAATCCATCGACAAGCTCATCAGCGACTCGGCCGAGCCTGCGCACGCGCTGAAGAAGACCCTCGGCCCGTGGTCGCTCACCGCGCTCGGCATCGGCGCCGTCATCGGCTCCGGCATCTTCACCGTCATCGGCACCGCCATCTCCGGCGAGCAGTTGCCCAACGCCACCATCACCGACACGCCCCTCATCCACTACGTCATCACCCACACCGCGCTCGCCGGCCGTCCCGGCGCCGGCCCCGCCATTGCGCTCTCCATGATTCTGGTGGCCTTCGTCTGCGCGCTCACCGGTCTCTGTTACGCCGAGCTGGCGTCCATGATCCCCATCGCCGGCTCCGCTTACACCTACACCTACGCCACCCTCGGCGAGCTCATTGCATGGATCATCGGCTGGGACCTGATCCTCGAGTACGCCGGCTCCAACATGAGCGTCAGCGTCGGCTTCGCCGCCCACGTCGTCGACCTGCTTGATTGGTTCGGCCTGCATCCAAGCGCGCGATGGATCTCGCCCGCCTATCTCCCCGACGGCCTGCAGGATCTCGCCGGCAACAACCTCTACAATCCCGGCTGGCACTTCGGCTTCAACATTCCCGCCTTCCTCATCGTCCTCATCCTCACGGTCATTCTCGTCCGCGGCATTCGCGAATCCGCCTCCACCAACAACATGATGGTCGGATTCAAGCTCATCGCCATCCTCATCTTCATCTTCGCCGCCATCAGTTTCATCCATCCTTCCAACTGGCATCCCTTCATGCCCAACGGCTGGTCGGGCGTGCTCACCGGCGGCTCCATCATCTTCTTCACCTACATCGGCTTCGATTCCGTCTCCACCGCCGCCGAAGAATGCCGCAATCCCCAGCGCGATCTTCCCATCGGCATCATCGCCACGCTCGCCGTCTGCACCGTGCTTTACGTCGCCGTCGCCGTTTGTCTTACCGGATTGGTTCCGTGGCAATCGATGGTCGGCGACGCCGCTCCCGTCGTCAACGCGCTCAAAAAGCTGTCGCTCCTGCCCGGCGGCCACTCGCTCTACTGGATTCGCCTTGTCGTCTTGCTCGGCGCGCTCATGGGCATGATCTCGTCGATCCTCGTTTACCAGATCGGCCAGTCGCGCGTCTGGTTCTCGATGTCTCGCGATGGTCTGCTGCCCAAAGTCTTCTCCAACGTCCATCCCGTCTTCCGCACTCCTGCCTTCTCCACCTGGGTCGCCGGTTTCGTCGTCGCCGTTCCCTCCGGCCTCTTCGACATCGGCACCCTCGCCGACCTTTCCAACATCGGAACGCTCTTCGCCTTCGTCCTCGTCTCCATCGGCGTCATCATCTTGCGCTATCGCGATCCCCATCGCCGCCGCGGATTCGTTGTTCCCTTCGGGCCCGTCATTCCCGCGCTCAGCGTCATCTTCTGCTTCCTGCTCATGGCCGGCCTGCCCATCATCACCTGGTACCGCTTCCTGATCTGGCTGGTAATCGGCCTGTTCATTTATTTCCTCTACAGCCGTCACCGCTCCGAATTCGCGCGATCCCGATCGACGCAATAACCGTCTTTTCACGACGAGCTGCAGAAAAGTACCCTCGTGAAACTCATCAACTTCGTCTGCAAAAAACCGATGAGCATTCAGAATCAGTAGTGGATTCCCAACGCGAAAAATCCGGCCGCTTACCCATCCGCGTTATCATGCCTTCAACTTCATCTTCAGGAGAAATGCCGTTGCTTTCTCGCCGAAACATTTGTCTCGCCGCAATTCTCGCTTTCGGAGCCATACTCGCCTCGCCCGCGCCCGCGCAGCAAACCGCCGCCAATCTTTTCGCGAGTGCCAAAGCCGAGGCAAAGACCGAACACAAAAACATCCTGCTCACCTTTTCCGCGTCGTGGTGCGGTCCCTGCAAGCTCTATGAGCGCTTCCTCGAGGACCCGCAGATGAAGCCCATCACTGACCAGGCGTTTGTAATTCAACGCTTTGACGTCGGCGAGCGCCCCAACACTGGCCACTCAGATACACCCGGCGCCACAGCTTTGCGTTCAGCGCTTGGCGGCGTTCGCGAGCCCGGTTTTCCCTTCATCGTCATGACAGACGAGAATGGCAATCCCATCGTTAACTCCTACCGCAACGGCGACATAGCCGCCAACGTTGGCTATCCAGCCGCGCCCGACGAAATCGACTGGTACATCGAAATGCTCAAGCGCGCCGCGCCATCTCTATCCGCCGATGAACTTGCCGCCACCCGCAAGTGGCTGCGCAAGCACGCCCCGCACTAAGATCTCAGAATCAGCAACTCGCGGGTGCCCCCGGTCGCGATTTTGAGACCGGCAATTGCACTGACGCCGCCAGCCCGCCGACTCGCGAATTCGCTGACCGATTAAACTGAATATGTGTCGGGCATCAAAGACTTCATCCGCCGCTTGCCCAAGGCCGAGTTGCATCTGCATCTCGAGGGCACCATCGCGCCCGCCACTCTCGTCGAGCTCAGCGCACGCCACGACTCCCGCCGCTTGACCCTGGCTCAAGCCAAGGCGCTCTATCGATTTTCCGACTTCACCGAATTCATCGAGTCCTTCAAAGCCGTCACCCGCCGCCTCCGCGATCCTGAAGATTACGAGCTGGCCGCCTGGCGCATGATGCAGCACCTCGCCGAGCAGGGCATAGTCCACGCCGAGGTCTACATCTCAGTCGGCGTCATTTATATGTGGCGCAACTTCGATCCCCGCTGCTTCGAGCCCATTTTTGCGAGTCTCGAACGCGCTCGCGAACGCGCCGCCCGCGAACTGGGCCTCTCGCTCTATTGGATCTTCGATGCCGTCCGCCATTTCACCGTCGAGGAAGCCGACCGCGTCTTCCGCAAGGCTGTCGAAATGCGCGCTCACTACCCTTCCATCGTCGCCATCGGCCTCGGCGGAGACGAGCGAAGAACGGGATCAGCCCCTTTCCGTGACCTCTACGCCCGTGCCAAATCCGCAGGCCTGCGCCTCACCAATCACGCCGGCGAAACCACGGGCCCTGAAGCAATCTGGGAAGCACTCGCCATTGGCTCCGAGCGCATCGGCCACGCCCTGTCAGCAATCCAGGACGAAGAACTCCTCCAAAACTTGAAAGGGCGCGCAGCCCTGGAGCTTAACCCCACCTCCAACGTCCGCACCGGCGTCTGCGCCTCCTTCGCCGCTCATCCTCTGCGCCAGTATTTCGACCTCGGCCTCCTCGTCACCCTCAACTCCGACGACCCTGCCTTCTTCGGCTCCGATCTCGTCAACGAGTTCCACCTCGCCCACACCCAGCAGGGATTTACCCGCGACGAACTCCGCCAGTTGGCCGCCAATTCCATCATCGCCAGTTTTCTTCCTGAAACCGAAAAAGCCTCCTGGCTGGCCCAAATTAACACTTTCGCATGATTACTTCCGGGTTTTCCCCACGTCTCTCTTACTGACCAATTAACCCACCTGCGTTATCATGGAAGCCTTGGAGGCCGCGCTCGATGTCCGCCGATCCTGAATTCGACTATCAGTCCGACTTGTCCGACTCGCCCGTCCCAGACACCGCCGAACCGGAAAAGACCGGATCGACAGCCATTCGCGTCATCACTTGGTTTTCCGTCGGAATCGCCGTTGCCGCGGTCGGCATCTACGTCGGTGCAGAGATCCGCAACCGCTATCGGTTCAAGAAGCGCACGCCCTACGACTTCTACTCCAAGGCCGGCGCACAGCAGGCCAGCGAATTTGGCGTCGGCATCTAGCGCGCCAAAAGCCAACATCCGCCAAAACATGCCGCCTCAACATGCCGCCCTCGGGCGGCATGTTTGCGTTTGCGGCACATCGCACTTTCGTGCCATATCACCGAAGTTCGCGCCATGCAATTGACCTGTAATCTAGTTAGGACAAGGAGTTCGTTCACGCCATATAGCATTGCCGCCCGCTTAACACCGGCGCGATCCATGCAGATGATATGAAGAACTAGACGAGGCTGCGAGACCGTTATGACGATCATTCCGGCGCCCCCTGCTCCACCCAGGAATTATCAGCGCTGGGCACTTGAAGTCCGCAAAGACAAGCTTCCTACGCGCCTGGAAAGGCACCTCACGGAAGTGGAGGAGTTTTTTGACCACTATTCCTCAAACGCCGAAAAGTGGGGAAAGCGCAATCGTGGTTACCACCACAACATCTCTTCGCTTTCGAAGTTCTACATCCCCGCATCGGCGCGGGTTCTCGAAATTGGAAGCGGCACGGGAGATCTGCTGGCGGCAACTTCCCCAAGCCGCGGACTGGGCATCGATATCTCCCCTCAGATGGTTCGCTTGGCCGCTTCTAAATATCCTGATCTTGAGTTCCGCTGCATGCCCGCCGAGTTCCTTGACCTCGATGGCGAGACGTTCGACTACATCATCCTTTCTGACCTGGTGGGGTTTCTCTACGATATTCGCCTCGTATTAGAGCGTCTCCGCTCCGCTTGTCACGCGCAGACACGGCTCATCGTCCATTGGCATAGCCTTCTGTGGCAGCCGGTCCTCGCAGTTGCAGAAAAGCTCGGGCTTAAGTACCCACTCCCAATTTTGAACTGGACGACGAAGGAGGATCTCGCCAACCTGCTCTATCTCGCCGATTTCGAAATTCTGCAAACTCGCCAACATATCCTCCTGCCCAAACGCGTCCCGCTTCTCGCTTCATTCGTCAATCGTTTTCTGGCGCCTCTACCACTGATCCGCCAATTTGCACTAACGAACTGGGTGGTGGCGCGCCCGATGCAGTTGGCCGTCGACCGCCCCACGCCGTCGGTCTCGGTGATTTGTCCGTGTCGCAACGAGGCAGGCAACATTCAACAGATTGTCGACCGGCTACCGAACATGGGCTCGCACACCGAGTTGATCTTTGTCGAAGGCCATTCCAGCGACAACACTCTCGACGAGTGCCGCAGAGTCGCGGCCGCCACACCAGAAAAGGACATCAAGGTCTTTGTACAGGAAGGCCGAGGCAAAGGGGACGCGGTCCGATTGGGCTTCGCTCAGGCGACCGGCGATATTTTGATGATTCTGGACGCCGACATCAGTGTTGCCCCGGAAGATCTGGAGGACTTTTATGAAGCCCTTGTCAGCGGAAAAGGCGACTTCATAAACGGCTGCCGGCTGGTATACGCCATGGATACCCAGGCAATGCGCTTTCTCAATCTATGGGGGAACAAATTCTTTGCTCTACTCTTGAGCAAGCTCATAGGTCAACCGGTCAAGGACAGTCTTTGTGGAACCAAGGTCCTTTGGCGCGAGACTTATCTTGAAATCGCTGCGGGACGTTCGTACTTTGGCGAGATAGACCCATTCGGCGATTTTGATCTTCTCTTCGGTGCCGCAAAGCTCAACCTGAAGATCACCGATATCCCAGTCAGATATCGGCAGAGGGTTTACGGTTCCACTAACATCAACCGATTTGCAGATGGCAGCCTCCTTCTGCGCATGTGCGGCAAAGCTGCTGCGAAACTTTTCTTCATCGGCTGATAATGGCCATGCGCGATGAGGCCCGGAGCGGCGGTTGCAGTTTGCAATCTGCTCAATTGATGAATCCGCTTCACCCGAAATCGAAAGCCCGCGAATGAATTCGGCCGTTCAGGAAAATCGAATGAACCTTTCAGATGATCGGAGAAATCCATTCCTGATCGCTTACTCTCTGGCAAGGCGCTCCGGCTTCCTGCGAACCTCCCTCGGCCGTCACTTATTCAAGTCGGCCTACTTCCTCTACAAACGCTATGTTGAAGACGATCTGCGCGATTTATTGCGTTCCCATCCCGCGATAATCGGCGAGGGAAATGTCCTGGATATCGGCGCCAACATCGGCTACACCGCCGCCGTTCTGGCGCGCGCCGCGCAAGCAGGCCGCAAGGTTTACGCCTTCGAGCCCGAGCCTTTCAACTTCAAACTTCTGCAGCAGTCGGCGCTTCAACCCAAAGTCGCCGGCAAAATCGTCCCCATGCAATTCGCCGTCGGGGCCGGCGACGGGAATATCAACCTCTGGATCAACGATCGCCATCACGCCGATCATCGCGTCGCCACCGAACAGTTTCATTCTGCCCATCCCGACGAGAAACAAGTCGGCGTACCTCTCGTCAGTATCGACAGCTTTCTTCACAGCAATCCGGGACCGGTCTCTTTTGTCAAAATCGACGTTCAAGGTTATGAACTGGCAGTCTGCCAGGGCATGACGGAGACACTGCGTCAGAATCCCGGCATCGTTATCGTTCTTGAGTTCATGCCCTCGGCAATGCGCGAATTAGGTTTCGAGCCATCGCGTCTGATCGACTTTCTTGTTGAGCGGGACTTTAAGGTTTATCAGGTTCATCCACGCGGAAAGCTGTCTCCCGGCATGCCGGAGACGATGAGCGATTCAAGTTATTGCGATCTATTGTTCAGCAGAACTCCCATTCCATGCGGTCCTGAAAAATGAAAAATACGACCATGGACACCGGCAATAAATCCGAAGTCGCTCTAAATCCGACCGCCGCCGCCGCGCCCCCGAAAATCTCCGCGGCCACTGTGCTCGCCTCCGCGTTGCCCGCGCTGCTTCTCGCTTCTGTTTGCCTTCTCCCTTTCTTGAATAAGGCTTACATCATCGACGATTCATGGTTCCTCATGATGTCCCGGCAAATCATCCAGCACCCCACCCACCCAATGAATTTCGACGCCTGCTGGAACACCGTCGAGAATTGCTCGAAGGCATATGTAATGACGCCTGGAAATTCCCTCATGGGGTATGTCCTCGTCCCCACTGTTATGGCCGGCGCTCACGAGTGGATGGCGCACCTCACCCAATTGGTGCTCGTCTGGATTGCAATTATCGCAATGTCCTCGCTGATCTTCCGTTTCGGTTGGGACCGTTGGCACGCAATCGTCGGCACTCTCCTCCTTGTCGCCATTCCGCCTTTTCTCCCTATGGCCAGCACCGCCATGCCCGATATTCTCGCAACGGCCGTAGCCCTCGTGGCAATGGAGCGGCTTGCTGCGTGGAAGGCAGAACACAAATGGACCCAGGGAGTAGCGGCCGCTATCGCGCTCGGCCTCGCCGGCTTTGCCCGGTCGCACCTCGCGCTTCTTTTGCCGCTCGCGGCATTTTTTCTTTTTGACAGTATCAATCCCAGGGAGATTCTCGAACAGCTTCGCCGCAAATTCTGGCTTTGGACGCCGGTCGTCGCGGGTTTCGGTATTTTGCTAGCCCTTATCCTCGCTGTCCGTGAACATAACCTGGCTCTCAGTCCCCCTCCGGTTGTTACGGGCCTGTGGCACATACCGCCTAATCTTTCCTCATATCTCGCCTATTTCGTGTTTCCTCTGCCGCTGGCATTTTGCTGGATGGCGAATCGATTCCAAACCAAACGGCCAAGTTTCATTCTCATTCTCGTTGCCGCAGCTCTCATTCCTCTTTTCCTTCATTGGAGTTTCCTGCTCGTCTTCTTCCTCGCGATTCTTGGGTTGCGCGTGCTTGCCAGTCTGTTCTACCAGGCATTCAAAAAGCGGGATCATACAAATCTCTTCCTGCTTCTCTGGATTCTGATTCCGCTTCCCATCGTCTATTACACTCACCTCCCGATGAAGTACGTGCTTCCCTGCATACCTGCGGTCATCCTCCTCTGCTTCCGCTTGCTTGACGGCGTATCGCTCAGATTCACCCGCTCAGCAGCCTTTGCAGTAATCCTCGCCGGCACTGGCTACTCTCTGCTCATCCTTCACGCTGACGCGGAGTTTGCCGATTTTGGCCGCGACACTCTGTTTCATCTAATCCAGCCTCACGTCGCAGCTGGCGAAAAAGTCTGGTACCCCGGCCAGTACTGGTCATATTGGTATGCGCCGCTGGCCGGCGCAACGCTTACTTACCCCGGCGGTCCTCAGCCAAAGCCGGGAGATCTCCTGGTCGTCGATGTGTACGCTGACTCAATGGGAGTTCATTGGCCGCTCGGGCGCTTCCCTCATCGAACTCTGGTCGATGTCATCGTCCACAAGTATCGTTTCGGCAGAACCATGGGAGCCGGAATTGGCCTCTACACCAATGGAGCTGGTTTCTGGCTGTGGGGGTTTGGCGAAAGTGAAAAGGACCGATTCGAGCTCTGGAGAATTGATTGAGACTCAACTGGTCTGGTCGGCCCCCGCCAAAGTGGGTTCCATTCCTGGGTTATGCAGAATCTCGATTCCGCAGTGAGCCCGCCGAAATCCGCTCCAACATCAATGACGGGCCGTGCCTCACAAAATCCCTTCATTTCTCCCAGTTAAAACTTTGGCGGCTCGTAGACGCCGAGCTGCATTGATTTGTTCAAAATCACTCGGGCCTCTATGCGCGACGCGACTGTTGCAGCGCTTTGCTGCGGGTACTCCGCCATTGGTCCTTCGCTCGACCCAGGAGAGCCCGGATGCTCGAATGCTTCCATCCACTTCACCGCATCAACCTCGCGTCCTGCCAGTTTCAAATAGCCGATTTCATCCATCCACAAGGCAAACAGTACAGTAGCCATCGTCATGGCCAGGTATGGACCGTTGTTGAGCAGCGGCTCGCTTTTGTGCCGCAGAAACTCCTCCGTCGCGGCAGTCCACGCCAGAATCACGAGTAGCGCGCCGTAAATGGCATACCGCGAAGATGCGCTTTGCATCAGCCCGAAGTCGGAACGCAGCCCCGCCACGCCAACCGCTGTAAGAAGCAGAAAAAGCACTGAATAAGAAACGGCCGCGTTTCGGCGGACATATCCTCGCCATCCCAGCCAGCCGAAAAACAGCAGGAGAACGGTGCCCAAAGTCAGGCACATCCAAACGCTGATGAGTGATGAGCCGGCGATTGCGGCCGCGTTTCCAATAAAAGCGATCGAGTAATCGGGGCGAAAGTGTGCCAGCGTTGAAAATACCGAGCCTCGAGACGGTGCCTGTGACGACATCAAATTGTAGCGATAGGCGTAAGCTGCGATACATACCACCGAGAGCGCTAGCCATCCCGTAACTCGGGCGAGCTGGCGTCGCGTCGCCAGCATCAGCACGCCCACCGGCAGTAGCAGAAGCCCGTTGCCCGAAGTCCCGATTGCCAGCGCATACAAAAGCAGCCCGCCTGCATACGCCTTGCGCGTCGGCCGCAGCAGGCACTGGATTGTCCCAAGAGAGAATACGAGTACCCACAAGTTCTGCAGCGAGGCCATCGCCCAGTTGAGCGTCTCCCAGTACCCCAGTTGGAAGAGCATCCACGCGGCGGGAATAAAAAACGTAAGCCGCTTGGCCAGATCCTTTTCCTTCGGGAGAAATATCGACCATAGCAAAAACGCCAGGATCAGCACCGAGCTATCCCCCAGCACACAAAGTGGCACAAAATTCACGCGGCCGAGCAACACAACCTGTCCCCAGCCCAGGCCATGAATGAAGAAAAGCTTGTACTCATTGTTCTGCGTGGCCAGGAGCAACAGGATCTTAGCTCCCATGCACTTCGCTTGCACCATCTGGTTGAGAAATCCCAGCAGCGCGCTGTAATCGTCGTAAAAGGGAAGGTTGATGAGGTGGCTGAAAAGGCAGCCATAAAAAAGCGCCGCGGGAGCCACGACGAGGAGCGCGGGAATTGCTAATCGTGCCCTGGACCGCTTGTTCTCGGTGGCATCGCGCAACGATTGCCTCATGAGCGCCGTTCGGCCTGCGAATAGTATTCCCGCGCCAGTTTTCGGCCGCTTTTGCTGTAACGCGCCACTCGGATCATTCCCAGCTTATGCGCGGAATAACTGAATGTCGTTGCCAGCACGCCGAATCCGTACTCCACGCTGCGCTTGAAATTAATTGACGACGCCTCTTCAAAGTACTTCGTTGGGCACGAAATCTCGCCGATTCTAAACCCAAACATCACCGCCTGGGCAATCATCTGGTTGTCGAACACAAAATCGTCCGAGTTCTCCAGCAGCGGCAGCGCTTCCAGAAGCTGCCGAGAGAAGGCGCGAAACCCAGTGTGGTACTCCGAGAGCTTGACCCCAAGAAACAAATTCTGAAAAGCGGTCAGCGAGCGGTTTGCCACATATTTGTAGAACGGCATTCCGCCTTTCAATGCTCCTGCGCCCAAAATCCGCGATCCCAGAACCATGTCATATACGCCGCTTGCGATCATCCCTGCCATCGCCGGAACCAGCGTTGGCGTGTACTGGTAATCGGGATGAAGCATCACCACAATGTCCGCTCCCTCAGCCAGTGCCTCGCGGTAGCAGGTTTGCTGGTTGCGTCCATAGCCGTAATTTGCGTCGTGGACAAACGTCAGCACGCCCAGCCCGCGCGAAACCTCCGCGGTCTTGTCCTTGCTCGAGTCGTCTACCAGTATCTTGATGTCCACCACGTCGGAAAGCTCGCGAACCGTCTGCTCCAGCGTCTTCTCGGCGTTGTAAGCCGGCATCACCACTGCGATTCGCTTTCCGTTGATCATTGCCTGCTTCCCTTCTACTTCGTTTCAGCGGCCGGGTACGGCGAGATTCTTGCCGGAATCGCATCCGGCTCCACCAGCCACACGCGCCGGCCCCGGTAGTATTGGGTCAACTCTAAATTATCGGCAGCGTCCATCTCTCTCGCCCATACGACTTTGGAACCATCAATGTCAGCGCCGTTATAAACCCATTCATTCAGCGGATTATGATCCGATCCGTATCGGACGATCGCAAGTTGCCCTCCCGGCAGGCTCTCTAGTTGGGCCTCAATCTGCGCGCGTTCCGTTCCAAAATGCTGCGGCCCGAACCAAACCAGATTCCAATTCCCAGGGTCCCACTCATTTGGCTCCAGATGCAGCGGCTCGGCAATCACCCGAACGCCAGCCATCACCACGCATGCCGCGATCGTCAGCCGCACAATTGCCAGGCCTACCGGGCTTTTCCCCATCTTCCATACCCGAAGGTGTCGCATCATCTGCAATCCCACCGCATAAATGGCCGCCGTGAAGGGAGCCACATAATACGGAATAAGAAAAATTTCAATCGCCATTCCGCCGGCGACGACCAGCAGGCAAGCTACGAGGAAACGGACTCGCCGATCCAGAAACATTCGACGCGCCATGAACAGCGGCGGCAAAAGGCTCAGCCCCGCAAAAAAGAGCACTTCGAATACTGCCTTTCACAATCGTCCACGGCACATAACCCGTGAGTGAGTGAACCCGGGGATACATCGGGAACTCCGTGATCGTATAAAAATCGCGCATAATCGCATGCCGGTAAACTGGCACCGTCTGTGGCTGCTGCCAGATGTAATACGGCGCAATTGCGTAGGTCTGCCGGTCGATCGTATATGGCAGCGTGAGCGGATTCCCAAACGCCCTGTAATCGTAGTAGCCCAGCCACGACACGGCCGCGCAGATTACAAGCATTGGAAAAACTGCCCGTCGCGCCAGAATTCCCAGCGGCGGCCGGCTTTTCCCCTGTCTCCCTTTTTTCGCCGCCCAAAAGCCGAGCGCCACTCCAACTGGCAGGCACATCAGCACTCCCTCATACGGCCGCGTAAGGGCGAGAATCGCAATTCCAATGCTCATCGACAGTCCGTATCTAAACCGTCCCGTCTTCATCAATCGCGGCAGGCTGCCCAGCACCAGCGCCCCGCCAAACCCGCTCAGCAGCGCAGCCCCGTGATAGGTATTGATCCAGAAGCTGAACAAGCCCAGCCGCAATACCGCAATCACTCCTCCAAGCAGCGCCCACCTTCTCGGCAGCCATCCTTGCAGCATCCACACGAGTGCCGCGCACATCAGACCATCCATTGCCAGCACCGCCAGCCACGGCTGATGAAACAGTACCTGGCCCGCCGCAAACAGCAGCCCCTGGCCCGGAAAGTACATCGACTGATAAGTCGGTTGCATCGTGATATGGATGCTCTCGAAATGCGTCCACATCGCAGGAGTCGGATTGGTCAGCCGTCCATGGACAAACGTGTCGCTGGCCAGCAAGAAGCTGAAATCATCGGGCACAAACGGCAATGGGATGGGGAACAGCGGAAGCAACGCCGCGCGCAGCAGGATCACCGCCAGGCCCGTTCCGGCCACTGCCCAGCCCTCGTTTTCGGCGAGCCGCGCAAAGCCACGCTCCACCCGCTCGAAAAATCCCGAGCCAACTTTTGGCCACACAAAAGCCAGCATGACTGCAGTCGTCGTCAAGACGAATTCAGCTTCCAGCAGAAAATGATTCGGCTTTATGTCGGAAGGAAGCACCATGGCAAACCAAATCCTCTCAGAAGCTCTCGGCCGTACGCCGGAAATAAATCCACAAATAAAAAACTCCCGTCGCCAGCAGAACCAGCGGAGCAGGGTGAAATACAGCAACCGTCAATACTCTTCCCAAAATGCTCGCCGTCCCAATCTTCAGGCCGTTCATTATGGTCAGCAGTATTGTCGAAGGAATGTCGGCAGTCGACAACAACGCTAAAGCGGTCAGCAACCCCGCCGCCCACTTCAATCGCGCGTCTGTCGCCCACAGCAGCGAGCAAGCAGGAACTGTAAGTAACAGCAGCTTGGCGTCGTATCCCCGGTGATAGACCGGCAGCATTGAAAGCGCGGCGATCGCCGCCAACGCGATCCATGCATTCTCTTTTGTGAAGCGCGACAAGAGCACCCGTATAGCTCCGGCCACAAGCAGCGCTCCACAAATCAAATAGCTGGCAAGGTTATAAAACGAAGGTTCATCGTGAAAAAGGCTGAACGCACCCTGAAGGCTGATCACATAGTCGGCGGAGTGGAAGGTGAGCGAGTCCGGTCCTGGATCGTTTACGCTGCCGTGCGCCGAAAGCAGCGCCAGGTTTGATCTCATCTCCTGCATCCATTGCGGAGACACATGAGAGACCCACAGAATGGCCGGCACCGCCAAAGCAGCCGCCACAACCGCGGACTGCACAGCCCTCTTCCGGTAAACACCCCCCGCCAGCAGGAAATAGAACCACACCATGGCCGCATCGTGGGGCTTGACCACCAGGCTGATGCCGAGGCAAAGCACGCCTGCGTACTCAAATCGCCTCTCAAGGAAACACCAAACCGCAATAACGCAGAGACTAATGACAATTCCAGCCAGATTCCCCAGTCCGAATACCAGCTCGCAATTCAAAAGCAAAATGCAGACGAGAATCGTCGCGGCCTTCAGCGCCCGGGTCTCGGCAACCCTCCATATCAGCAGCGCCGCCAGCAAAAGGCCCGCCGCGTTCAATGCCATCCAAAAAAGGCTCGCCATCTTCAAAGGCAACAAGGCCAGCGGCGAAATCAGCAACATTGAAGTGGGCAGGTTAACGCACACAAGCATCGCCCGCCTGAAAAGGAACGCCGCCGCCGGATCAGGAGAGTATCTACCCCCATCAGCCTCGTACGCGTGCTGCAATACGGCTGGGCTGTATGGGTCGCTGTGCTGCATCAGGCAGCGCGCCCCGTAGAACACCGCTTTGAACGCTCCCATTCCCGAATAAGAGGTCAGCGCAATAATCGATCCCCAGGTGATGAAGATCGCCCCACTCAAGAAGAGGCAAAGCAGAGCCTTTCGCTGCGCCGATGTGGGCGACCATTTCATTCTTCACATTCCAGCAAGCCGGATGCCAACGCAGCCATAAATGCCTCCAGCCCGAATTCGGGCGCCAGCTGAGCTGTATTGAGTCGGTTAGCCGGGGACGGCAGCATAGAGGTCAGCAACATAATCGGTTAGGCAGGCACATTTCCGCCGAACAAAATCCCATATAGATCATTGCGATCTTACGACATTCGCAGCCCCGCGCCCGCTCGGGACCCAACTCCCCGAACCCGCCTCGTCACTGCGATGTGAAATGAATTTCTCTGCGCTTCCGCGCCCGATCGTCAGCTAATTTGCCCCGGGGCACAGCAATCCTTGGCGTGCGCCCATTCCTCAAAACTACCCGAGCGAACTGCTGACGTTGCTGAACACTATATTGACCGCCGTGGCCACGTGCTTGACCCCGCCAATGCACGCCAGCGCAATCAGGGCAGTCAATAACGCGTACTCGACAAGATCCTGACCGGCTTCGCCGCGCATCAGGTCCTTGAACTTTATCCGCACTTTCAGATTGATCTCCGCCATTCTGTTCTTATCGGCGTTTCCGCGTAGTTTGTTTATGATCAATGATTCTTAAGTAGACGTCCCGCTTTGGCGCGTTTCATTTCTACGGGCCGGTCCTTGCTTCGCCCACAGACAAGACAAACCGGGCGGCGCATTGTTCGCGCCGTCCCGGTTGCTTGTTGCGTCAATAAAACAGCTATAAATCTTTGTGGGAGGATTACGCTTCGGCGCTTGGCCGAATGCTTAACCCTCCCACAAAGATGTTGAATCCCATTGGTAAATCAGAAGTCCCCAATCAGCTATCCCAGCGAGGAGCTGATGCTGCTAAAGACCGAATTAACGGCCGTGGCTACGTTGCCAACGCCCGTGATGCAAACGAGTGCAATCAGGGCAACCAGCAACGCATATTCGACCAGATCCTGACCCTCTTCGCCGTGCTTCAGGCCCTGGAGTTTCACGTAAAATTTCACAAGTGAGTTGCTCATCGTATCTCCTTGACAATCTTCCGGCCTGTGCCGGGGGAGTTGGGTCGCCACAATCTCTTATGGCTCCACGGACGAGTTCAACGGATCAGCTGCTTCCTCTTCTTCGTCCGGTTGTTTGCTGCTCGGTTTCGAGCGGTTGTCCAATGCGCGAGAAGGCACGCTAGGCGACTTGCCGTTTGCGCGCCCTCTCGCGAAGGGGCTGAGGTCCTGGAAACGCCGTACTTAAACGACTATCCCAGTGAAGAGCTGATGTTGCTGAACACAAGGTTGACCGCAGTCGCGACCTTGCTCACACCGGTGATAGCCGCCAGTGCGATCAGGGCAACCAACAGCGCGTACTCGACCAGATCCTGGCCTTCCTCGCGTGCTACCAGGTTCTGCAACTTGACGTAGAGCGTCAAAAATAGGTTATTCATGTGTTTTCCTCTCCGAGAGTTCAAATTTCCCAGCCTCAGCCGGGCACCCTTCCTACTGCATCTGGCGTGCCATTCTCCATCAACATGGCCGCAATTTAGAATCAATGCCTTACCAGAGATTACCGAACCGGTGACCATCGACACTGTCTACCCCCGTATACATCTAATTACCTCCACGAACCGCCCTGTATACAGCTCGGATTCGCTCTCCCCTTCGCGGTTACACCCGGTCGGCATTCCTGGTGCCGCAATTCTGTCCTCTTTTCGCACATCCCGTCCCTTAGCATCCGTCTTTCTGAACCTCCCTCCCCAACCTCAGAAAACATCAATATGGGGCCGCCCACATCCTCAACCCCTGCATTTGCTTTAAAATAGCCTCCATGGCCACCAAGCTGGGTCTTCCTCCAGCCGAAAAGCGCAGCGACTTCGCTGAAGTCGCCATTGCCACCGTCGCCGGCCTCGGCCTTTCCGTCATCATTCTCTTCATATTTGTCACGCCTTTCTCAGGCAAACAGGCTGCCGCTCGCGACTTCGTCTCCTACTGGGCCACCGGACACCAGCTCGTTCACCACCGAAACCCCTATGACCGGGACGCCATCTACGCCATCGAGCACGCCGCCGGCCTCGGCGCCGGTATTGACCCTCGAACCGTCCTCATCATGCGCAACCCGCCCTGGGCTTTGCCCATCGCTTACCCCCTTGGCTTTCTCGGCCTGCGCTTTGCCGGTGTTCTCTGGACCCTTCTCCTTCTAGCCTGCCTGCTTATCTCCATCCGCATCGTCCGCGAGCTCCACGGCTCACCCCCCAACCGCATCCACTGGCTCGGATTCGGCTTCACCCCCGCCATCATCTGCCTCACCATGGGCCAGACCTCGCTCCTCGCCCTCCTCGGCCTGGTCCTGTTTCTCCGCTTCCATCGCTGCCACCCCTTCATGGCCGGAGCTGCCCTTTGGCTCTGCGCCCTTAAGCCACATCTTTTCCTGCCCTTCGCCGCCGCCCTCGCCCTCTGGATCCTCCTCACCCGCGCCTACAGGCTCCTCGCCGGATTTGCCGTCGCCCTAGCCTCCACCAGCGCCGTCGCCTCCCTCATCGACCCCTCGGCCTGGTCCGACTACATCCGCCTCATGCGCTCGCCCTCCGTCGAGAACCAGTTCATTCCCTGCCTCGCCGACGTCTTCCGCCACCAACTGGATCCTCATGCAGTCTGGCTGCAATATCTTCCGGCCGCCCTCGCCTGTATCTGGGCGCTCATCCACTTCTGGCGTCGCCGCGCTCATTGGGACTGGCTCACCGGCTCCAGCTCCCTCATCCTCGTCTCGCTTGTCGCCGCTCCGTATTCGTGGCTCTACGACCAATGCCTGGCCATACCCGCGCTCCTCGACGCCGCCTATTCCACCCGCTCCCGAAAGCTGCTCGCCGCTCTTGCCCTG
This sequence comes from uncultured Acidobacteriaceae bacterium, assembly GCA_963763585.1. GTDB lineage: Bacteria > Acidobacteriota > Terriglobia > Terriglobales > Acidobacteriaceae > Telmatobacter. The sequence goes on from CAVXPR010000036.1 coordinate 38,972, forward strand.
CTCGTCCTCGCCGCCGACCTCGAAATCTGCTTCGTCAAAGTCACCTCCACCCTCTTTCTCTGGACCGCCCCCGCCTGGCTCGTCTGGTTTCTCATCGCCCGCGCCTTCTCCGGCAAGCAGCCAGCTTCCGCGCCCTCAACGCCCTCACCCAACGTCTCTATCTAAATGAATCGGTGCCCCCGGTCCCTCGCTTTCGGGGACCGGGGAAAGCACTCTCACTCACTCTCCACGCGTGTCATCCCGAGCGGAGCCGAGGGACCTGCTTTTGTTTTTCCGCGCGCCCGCCCGCCACGAACACGTCCTCTATTGAACCCCTTGGTTCACGCTCCTTCGCCTTCCCTCCGCTTCCCTCAGCCGCCACACACCCCGCACCTATAATTGCCATGACTCTCAGCAGAAAGGCTCTCCATCCGTGGCCGGCAAGCGCGACATTCCTGCACTCCTGATCGCCATCGCCTGCGCCCTCGGGGTCGTCTTCACCACACTGTTCCTCAGCACCTTATCCTTTAATCCCGCCACCATCGCCCGCCGCGACTTCATCGTCTACTGGGCCACCGGCCATCAACTCGTCCAGCACGGCAATCCCTACGACCCCGACGCAATCAGCACCATCGAGCGCGCCGGCGGATTCCGCGGCCCCGGCTCCTACTACATGCGCAACACCCCCTGGGCCTTGCCGCTCGCCTACCCTCTCGGCTTCTTCTCGCCCACCGCCTCCGCTCTCGCCTGGTCGCTGGCGATGCTTGCCCTCCTCATTGCCTCCGTCCGAATTCTCTGGTCCCTCTTCGGCACTACCGGCAGCCGTCTCTACTGGCTCGGCATTTGTTTCCCTCCGGCGCTCGACTGCGTCATCCTCGGCCAAACCTCCATCCTCATGCTCTTCGGACTGGCCCTCTTTCTTCGCCTCCACAAATCGCGCCCCTTCGCCGCGGGAGCAGCGCTCTGGCTCTGCTCGCTCAAGCCTCATCTCTTTCTTCCCTTCGCACTTGTCCTTCTCATCTGGATCGTCATTTCGCGCAGCTATCGCATCCTCGCCGGCTGCGCAACCGCTTTCGCTCTCGGCGCGCTCGTCACCACGCTCATCGATCCCGCTGCATGGAGCCAGTATTCCTACTACATGCGCACCTCCGTCATCACGCGCGAATTCACTCCGTGCCTCGGCGATCTCCTGCGCGACCGCATCAATCCCTCCGCCGAGTGGATCGCCTTCATCCCAGCCATCCTCGGCTGCATCTGGGCCTTAACCTACTTCTGGCCGCGCCGCCACTTCTGGGACTGGCTCGAGAACGGCAGCCCGCTCATGCTCGTCT
>CAVXPR010000037.1:0-17261 GCA_963763585.1 uncultured Acidobacteriaceae bacterium
CTTTGCAATAGCGTCACGCTCGGCTTCCCGCGTTGCCTGTGAACGGATCAATGCTTCGATCCGTCCATCCTACGCTGCGATCGCTTCGCGGCATTTCGAGAGTTGAAGCCCGACGGCCGTGATTGCGGCAGTGACATCAACCGCGGCGAGTCGCGAGACTTCAGACTCGACTTCACGCTGTTGCGCCGTGATAAGCACCGTCTGTTCCTCGCAACGCGTCCGGCTGGCCGCCTCCTCGTCGGAGATCACCTGCTGATCACGTTGCGCGGCTTCCAGTGCCGCGGTTGCCGCATCGAGCAGGGGCTTTTGCGAAGCCAGTTCCGTCGCCCGCTCAAAATCGCGGCGGGAAGCGGTCAGTGCCGCAGTCAATGCCTGAAGCTCTGCACGTCGGGTTGCAAGTTCGGCAACCTTTGGCGCCAGCTCTTCCGCCTCCTGACGCTTTGCCCTGAAGGACGCGCGCAGCGATTCGAGAGAGATTCGCAACTCCGCAACCTGTCCGGACGCTTCGCGCGCCTGGGACAGCAAGGGGCACGTGTTGTGCATCTCATGTCCCGCGCACGGCACCGTATTGATGACGCTGGCCTGTGTCTGCAGTGTCGTGAAGAGCGTAGCCTTCGTTGCCCCCTGTGATTCGAGTCCTTGCAGACTGGAATTCAACGAGGTCAACGCAAGCTGCTTCTCTCCGAGCGCGGCGATCGTCGCCTGAAGCGGCGCGACAAGTGCCTCGTCGCGAGCGATCCGCAACTGGGCTTCATCTCGTTGCGTTGCGGCACCGAGAATTGCGTCGCGGCGTGCAAGGGTTGCATTGGCGGCCGTGATCGATTGCTGGATCGTCGAACGCCTCTGTGCACAGCGCTGAGCAGTCCCTGCTGCATCCTGCGTCACGGTCTTCAGCGTTGCCGCCAACTCTGCGCGACGGCCTGCAAGCTGCTGCAACCGCGCCTCGACACCGGCGTTCTCGGTCTGCTTCGCAACCAGCGTGGCCCGCTGCTGGGTCAGGCTTGCGGCCATCCCCTGCAACGTGTCGCGTTCCTTGCGGGCAACAACGAGAGAATCGCTATCCGTCGCAATCGAACGCTCAGTGTGAGCAAGACGTTCGCGTTTCGCGGACAGGCCGACAAGCTCCTGTTGCACAACGCTCAACGACCGACCCAACACTTTTGCGACGTCGGCCGCTTTCGAGGACAAGGCACGCAGGTGATCGATCTTCAGCAACTCGGCCAGCAGTCCCTTGATCTCGCTCGCTCCGTAAGACGCAAGCGGGCGTCGGTTCTGCGCCGAAAACACGCTCGTAAAGAACGACTCGAGCGAGCCGCAGATCGAGTCAACGCAGCGGTCGTAGGTTTCCGCCTTGCCATCGGCAACCGTGCCATCCGGTAGCTCGACCGGATTCCACGTTCCAGCGGCGTCACGCATTGAGAGAAAGTAATCCGCCTTTCCCGTCTTGCCTGGCTTGCGGAATGCGAACGACGACCGGTAGAGCCGCCCATCGTGCTCCCAGTCAAACTCCTTCAGCGACTGGACGCCACAGAGGTGGTCCCAGTACGAGAAAGCGTCGACCGAAAGTTTGGCCGCGCGCGAGGGCATGATCCGATACGGATGGAGGTTGTCCATCAACGTCGTCTTGCCCGCGCCGTTTGGCCCGGTGAGGGCCACCAGACCGTTGGGCAGCGATTCCAGATCAAGCGTGATCCGATCGCGCTTCATCCCGTCACGCACACCGGCGAAACCTTCAAGAGTCAGTTTCAGAGGGCGCATGTCAGCACCTCCGGTCCCGGAGCATCATGAAGGTAGTCGGACGGCAACCAGGGCACGTCATCATCGTCCGGAAACGATGCGGCGACGATCCGATCGGGCCTTGGCGGCTCGACAGGTTTGGCCAGCGTGCCGTCGATCGCTGCATTGACGGTATCGCCCACTGCAGCGAAGTCAGCAGCCGCCTTCGAGAGCAAGGCATCCCAACCATTACATCCGGTCAGGGCACGCAGCTCACGCGCGGACCACTGGCTAGCCAGCCCGCGTTCAAACGACCAGAGCAGATTCTGCAGTTCGATGGTGGGCACCACGACGAGGTCTGCGGGGTGATCATCAACGAGGGCTGCAAGTACGAGAAAGTTACCTTTCTGCGCAGTAACAGCTCCGCGGCTGTTACCAAAGGGCTGATGAAAGATTCCAGCAGTAAAGCCGCCGTGATTGACCAGGGATTGCTGGATTTCGCGAGCGCAGACGTTGGCGGTGAGATGCCGTGTCCACTGCGCGCCAGCAGGATAGAGACCAAACATATGCACACTCCAGAGAGAAAAGGACGGAGTGCTCCCTGTAGGGATCGCTCCCCGTCAGGGTTTAAAGAAAATGGATGCAGCAAGACTGCAATCGATGCGTCTTGGACGCGGGTGAACCTCGTTCGATAGCCAGGCTGGCTATCGGAACACGGCTGCTGTGTTCAGGAGAAGAGAGCGCCTGACTGGCCGCTCCTCGTACAAAATTGCTTCAGGCCGCAAACAGATCATCGGTCAGCCACGACAATGAATCTGCTTTCGCCGGTGCCACAGGCTCGGGCGAAGCGCCGGCGCAGGCAACGAAGGCGGAGCCGGAATACCTCCACTTCATCGACTGCAAGTGTCGTGACAGGATCCGGCGATGACGCGATGCGGGCAAGAATCCCCGCCGCGATCGCTTCGGCGTCACCGGTGTCGAGCAGTTGCAGGCGATCGAGGATGGAAGCAGGCTCTACGTCCGTGAGTCCGCACCACCTGGCAACCTTGCCTGCGACGGTCGTCTCAAGACTAATGCCCTTCACACGGCTACGAATGACTGGGGAGAATGCGACCCTCCAGCTTCAGTCCGGCAGCTCGGGCAAACAGCGCCTCGATTCCCTCACGATCACCCGTCTATCCATGTTCTTCGTCGACTTCCAGCGCACCCGAACGAACGTATCGCCCGACTCCGCTGCGATCGACTCAAGCTGTGCCATGTCGGCGGCCCGGCGAAGGTAACATCAGACCGTACTTGCGCGCCGGCGTCGGAATCAGCACTGAACTGCTTCTTCGGCCACACGTCCCACAGGCGGTAGCCCTTGTCGCCCTCTTCGCCGTAGTGAAACCGTCCGATCGAACCCGGATAGGCGATGAGCAGCCGTCCAACACCTGCGCTGGGCCGCTGACGCCACCATGGTCGGCGTCGACACCGTTCTCGCGGACGACCCCTGGATGACTGACCGCAGCGGCCTTCGCCGCCGTCGCCCGCTTCTGCGCATTGTTCTCGACTCCGCCCTGCGCATGCCGCTCGATTGCAAGCTCGTCTCCACGGCGCAAAATGATGTCGTCATCTTCACCGTCTCGCACGACGAAGCCCGCGTGAGGGAACTCGAAAGCCGCGGCGTCCGCGTCGAAGTCCTTCCTGCGGATGCAGGCCGTGTCCCGCTCGAAAAAGTCCTCGACAAACTTGGCGAAGAGGGCGTCCTCACCCTGCTCGCCGAAACCGGAACGCGTCTCAATACGGCGTTCCTTGCCGCCGGCCTTGTCGACCGGCTCCATCTCTTCATCTCGCCCCAGATCATGGGCTCCGACGCTGTTCCCGCCTTCAAAGGCCTGCCGAGCTTCGTCCACATGACAGACGTCGAAGTCGAGCGATACGGCGACGACCTCGGCGTCAGCTCGCTGCTCCGCGATCCCTGGCCGCCCTCGCAAGCCTCGTGAAGCCATCTGCAGCAACGCGCCCCTATAATTTAGATACGCTTGGCTCCGCACATTAAACACCGAATTATGGCCTCGCTGCCGGCAACAATGTCCGCGGCAAGAACACATACGAGAATCGATCGGTAAACAACATGCACTCCACTCCCCTCATCACCGCGGTTGTCTCGCTCATCGGCCTCGCCGGAGTGCTCGCCTGGCGCGTGCGCGAGGGCCGCAGCGCCGTGACCCTCAAAAAAATCGTGATGCCGCCCTTGGGCATGGCTACGGGATTCTGCATGTTCATCGTGCCTGCCTTCCGCGTCCCGCTGCTCTGGGGCTTGGGCGCCTTTCTCATTGGAGCAGTCGTCTTCGCCTATCCGCTCCTGCTCACCTCAGACCTCCATCGTCAAAACGGAGTCATCATGATGAAGCGGTCGAGTGCGTTTTTTGCTGTCATCATCGTGCTGGCTGTCGTGCGCTATCTCGCGCGCGGATTCTTTGATCGCTTCCTCACGCTCGAACAAACCGGCGCTCTCTTTTATCTGCTCGCCTTCGGCATGATTCTCCGCTGGCGCGCCAAACTCTACTTCGCCTGGCGCACTCTCACTGCAGGTTCCACCTTCGCTGCCACTCCCACCCCCGAATAAGCCCCCACCGACTCCGCTCGTCTACTTCGCCCGCTTGCTCACTCGTTCCCTCGCTCCCTGCTCCCTGCTTTTATGAGACAATCATCCGCAACGCGTTCCCCGCCTCATTCCACGTCGAGGAAAAACTTCGATGTCCCAAACGGCAGTTTCACACTCGCTCACTTTCGAAATCGAGCACAATGGCTCGACCGCCATCGTGCACTGTCACGGCCGCCTCTATGCCGGGGTCTGCAACAACCTCTATACGAAAGTCCATCCCCTCATCCCCCATCACAAGCGCATTATTCTCGATCTCACTGATCTCTCCTCGGTCGACAGCATGGGACTCGGCACTCTTGTCCGGCTCTATGCCTCCGCAAAATCCGGTGGCTCCTGCCTGGAGCTCATCAATCTCGGCAAGCAGGTCCGCGAACTCCTCGGAATCACCCATCTTCTTTCGCTCTTCGGCGATATGTGCGAAAAAGGCCTAGCGCCAAAGTTCTGACGCAGCCTCCAAACTCCGCCAGCCCGCCGACTCCGCTGACTGCGCTAACTCCGCTAGCTCGGCTTAAAATAAATCCATGTTCACTGGCATCATCGAGCAGACCGGAACGCTCGTCAGCCTCACGGATCGCGGCGGCGTTCGCCGCATCGCCGTTGAAGCGCCCGGCATTGCTTCTCGTCTGCGCGAAGGCGACTCGCTCAGTGTCTCCGGCGTCTGTCTCACAGCCCTCGATCTTGATCCCACCTACTTTCACGCCGACCTTGCACAGGAGACCTTCGACCGCACGTCACTCGGGTCACTTGCTCCTGGCGCGCGCGTCAATCTTGAGCTGCCTACCGCCGCCGGCAGCCCCCTCGGCGGCCACATCGTTCAGGGTCATGTCGACGGCACCGGCGTTCTCACCGCTCTCGATCCAGTGGTTCCAGAATCAAGCCCGAAATTTCACCGCGAAACCACCGATTGGACCCTGAAGGTTCACGTTCCCGAAGATCTCCGCCAGTGGATGGTCCCAAAAGGCTCCGTCGCCATCGAAGGCATCAGCCTCACCATCGCCGCCGTCAGCGGCGAAGAAATCAGCATTGCAATTCTGCCGCTTACCTACTGGCGCACCAATCTCCACACGCTTGCCGTTGGCATGCTGGTGAACATTGAGGCTGATGTGCTGGTCAAGCTTGCCGCCATGCAGATGCAGTCAGCGAAAAAGTCAAATTTCGAGATGACCGAATCCTGGCTGGTCGCGAACGGCTATTGATTCAACCGGTTTGGCAAAATCTCCGGCGGCGCCACTTCAATCCATCGCGCCTTGCTCGAATCCCTTTTCGAATCTTCGCCCGAATCTTTGCTCGTCTCGGGCCTGCATTCGGCCCATAACGCGTAGATTTCTTTCTTGGGCACGCCCCACGTCTCCACCAGAACCGCGCTGCCTCCGTCTGCCGCTGTGTAGCGCTCGCGGCACCACAGAATGAACGGGACATACCGTCCACCCTTGCGCATCGTGAACCAGTCAATGATTTCGTGCGGGGATTCGCTGTAGACATTTTCGGGCGTCCACCAGAATCGAACCGGACCCTTCGCCGAAAATCTTTCCTCGATGCAGGTGCCGCCGGATTCGCGCATCGCGCGCACAAACTCCGCCCAGGCAATAAACCGCCCCTGAGATTTCATCAGCGACTTGAGGGCATCTTCACTGCGCTGCTGCCGCAATCGCAACAGAAAGCTATAGGGCACCGCAAAACACGCGCCAATGAATACAAAGGGAACGAACAGCATGCCCAGGGCAGCCGAAAAGTATGAGGTCCCGTGTTTCTGCGCCCGCAGGTTTTCCATTTCAGGCATCTGCATCGTCGCCGCCCGTCACGGTTTGGCAGGGAGTTTTGGTGGCGTCACCACGTAATCGTCGCCCACTCGCGCCAGAATCTGCTCCCGCCGATCCGTCAGCAGCTTCAATCTCTTCGTGACTTCGATGAATTCCTTTTTCTGATCCGCCGTCAGCCCAGCACTTCCCTGCCCAAGCGCCGCGGCATTCGCGCCCGGCTCAACCTCTGCATTCGGGCCGCCCACCGGCGCAGCTGTATTCGCCGTGCTCAAACCCGCGGCCTTATTCAGCGCATCCAGCCTCGCCTCCAGCGCTGGAATCTCCCGATCGATCAGTACAGGCTTGATCACCGGTTTTTTTTCGCGTCCTGTCGCCAGTTCGTTGCGGTTATTGTCTTCCCACGCCGGCAAAACACCCACATGCCCAAGTTCCACGCGCACGCCGGCCGGCCCGTAGTCCCGTTTTACCGCTGAAAACAGCCCGATCATCTCATCCCTCGGCTCGCCGTTCGAGTCCGGATTCAGCCCCTCCACGTAACTGCGTGACTGGTTCGACAGAAAATTCCCCATCGAATAAAAAATCACCGTATCGCGCCCATCCTGCGTTAGGTAGGTTTCAATCGGCTGCAGCACGTGCGGATGCCCGCCCACAATCACCGTCGCTCCCGCCTCAAGCATCTTGTGAGCCAGGTCTACGTCCTCCGGCCTCGGCGCTGTCGCGTACTCAATCCCCCAATGCACGCTCACCACCAGCAGATCGCACTGTGCCCGCGCCGCCTTTACCGCCGCCAGAACTGTTGCCTCATCGGCTCCTGGCGAGCCGTTCGATTCGCCCGGATAGGGATAAAAATTCACATGCGGCTGATCGTCTTTGTCCGGATTCCTATTTCCGTTCAGCCACCGCGTCATTCCCAGCCAGCCGACTTTGATCCCGTTCGCCTCGGTGAATACTGGCTGCCACGCCGTGGCCGTGTTGTCCGATGTTCCCGCGAACTCGAGGCCTATCTCTTTCAAGTGTTCGCGGCTCTCTGTAAACCCCGCCCACCCCTGATCCATGACATGGTTGTTCGCGAACGACACAATCTTGATCCCGCTCGCCTTCAGCGCCTGCGGCAACTCCACTGGGGCGTCAAACAGAAACGCCTTCGTCCCATGCGAGTGCTCGGGCGCAATGGGCGTTTCAAGATTCACAAATCCGAAGTCTGCTCCCGCAAACACGTCCGAAACGTCGCCGAACAGTGCGGCCCACCCAGGTTCACCATCGCCCGATGCCGCAGCCGCAGCCCTCACCGCCTCATGCGGAATTACATCGCCCGCGACCGCAAAGTTGACTTGCGCCAGGTCATGCGGGTAAGGCGTGACTACCGCGGCTGCACTGTGGCTGGATCGGAGCACAGGAAGCAGTGCGGCGCCGGCGGCGAGACCTAAGCAGATCGCGGCAAGCATCCGCCAGCGTCTGCGCAAAACGCCGCCGATTTGTCCCGCTATGTCTCGCATCAGATGCTTTGCCCCCGCCAACCCTTCGTCCGAACGTATCCGCCGCACTTCTTTGCAGATCGCAAAATGGAATGCAATCAGCATACAGGTCTGCAAGGGATGAGCGGATGCAAGAACGAATCGAGACGCACAACACCTCCGGCCAATGCGCCGGAAGAGCCTCATGCCGTCTGAGATATACACGCTCGCGAGCACCAGCGCTTTTTTAAGGTAACTGCGCAGGAGCAAGGCCTAGCATGAGGCGCGTTCGTTCCGCGACCGTGTTCGCCGCGGGATGATTCTCATCGAGCCCCATGCCGGCGAAAACCCTATATTTGCTCGGCAATCCCGGACCCGCGACCTCGACGAACTCAACAGACTGCGGCGCGGCCGGAATGCGCGCCCCAAACCAATGTGGGTCGTCGCGCTGCACCCACGTGACGAGTGCCAGCAAGGCGCCCGCCGGATAGGAAGGATTGCTATCGGCGCCGCGCGGCTGCACGGCTCGCATCGCTGTGTCGTTGCCAAAAAGCGTCGCGGTGGTGCGGCTCCTCGGGTCGACGTACATGGTGATCGCTCGCCAATGAAGCGGCTGATACGGCAGGGTTGCCGGCAACGCAGCCGCAAGGTTGTTCACTACCTCATCGCGCCCCACGATCGCCGTCGAGATCGGCAACGTGAATACGTAGTCGTCGCCGCGCACCGGCTGATGGCAGCCCGTGCACTCGTTCACGAAATGCTCATCGTTTCCATAAGGCTTGAGGTCGATTCCGCGCCAACGGCCCCATCCCCATCCATCGGTACCCTTATAGCGTTGCGCATCTTTGACCATCAGTTCCACTTGCCAGAAACCGCCGGGGTGGACCAGCCCATCAGGGCCGGATTCCTGCAGCCATGCGATCTTGGCAAAGCGCGTTCCATCCGGCCACGGCGAGACGCTGCCGGATTGCGCCGCATTCACCGCGATGTCATTGCCGAGGATGAACCGGAAGGTGTTGTTGTCCCCGCGATCCGTGGTGCTGATCAAATGCCAATTCTCGAAGTCAGCGTCGAACGGGAGTCCGTTGAATTCTGGACGCACTGCCGCGACAGAGACCGGCTCGGCTACAGCTTTCACGCCACTACCTTGAGGAGTGCGGATCGACTGACTTGGTGTCTGCGTCCAGGGAGCCAGGTAGGCCTTCAAGACGGATATTTCCTCGGGCGTTACCCGCGCCTCCCGGTGCAATTTAGTGAACTGCGGCAGGGGCATCGCGCCAAGCTGCATCATATTGACAGCCTCGTAGAGCGTCGCCTTCTGCGCAGCTGCTGGCTTTGAGCCCAGAGTCGAGAAGTTTACGTGCTCACGAGCTGTCAGGACGTCGTGACGAACGAGCCAATATGCCGGTGCGATCTCGTCAAACCACGAGAGACGCCGCTGGTCCGAGTGGCAGCTATAGCAGTCTTTATCGAGAATCTGCCTGACTTCTGGTGGCGCTTGTATCTCGGCGGCGGCAGGCTTTGCCGGGATTCCTGGGCGTATCAACTGAAGGCCCGCAAATAAAACCACTGCCGCTATAACCAACTTACCTAACATCTTCATCCGACCTTCCCCCTGCCCGCAAACAGTATGCCACTCTCTTACCGCGGAAGCAGTCGCCGGCTCGTTTGATTCAGCGAGGGTCGGGTTTCGGTTGGATCAGCAAGGAGCAATCCAGTGAGAGCGGAGGTTACCGCGCGCCTGCGGCCTCCGAGCGTTGCCAGCCCCAATCGCGTCTATCCGTTGCGAGAACAGGCAGCGCACAGCGGTCCCGAAGTTTCCCTATCTCGAAGCTATGAGTGCCAGAGTGGATTTTCCCTCAAGAAAAATCCACTCTGGACAGGGGCCTGAAACGGCTAGATCAACGGCGGAACCGCTCAAGCTGGTAACCTGAATTCTGAGAAGAACGCCCAGCGAAGGCCAACCCTTCTCGACTGGCAAGCGGAGCCATGGCAGAGTTCGTAATCAAGCTGGCCGATGAGCGTGGCCACGTGCAGGAGCAGGTTCAGACCGCGGCCACGGCCGACGAGCTGCGCGCCCGCTTTTCCCACGCCGGCTATCACGTCTTTTCAGTCCGCGCGCGTGGCAGCATCGGCCTCAGCCGCCGCAAAATCAAGCTCGAACCCTTCCTCATCTTTAACCAGCAATTTCTCACGCTCATACGCGCCGGCCTGCCCATCCTCGGCTCCATTCAAATGCTCGGCAAGATCCAGAAGCAGGCCGGGTTCTCCAGCCTGTTGGACGACGTCGCCAGCCGCGTCAAGCGCGGCGAGTCGCTCTCGGCAGCCTTCGAAGCACAATCCGGCATTCCCATCATTTACACCACAACCCTTCTCGCCGGCGAGCGCTCCGGCAACCTTACCGAGGTCCTCGATCGCTACGTCAGCTTCCAGAAAGTCGCTCTCGCCTTGCGCAAAAAACTCGTAGGCGCTCTCATCTATCCCAGTGTGCTTGCTTGTTCTCGTCTTTGGTCTGCTTATCTTCATGTTCACCGTGGTCATTCCGCAGTTCGCCAAACTCTATGACCAGCTCGGCAGCAAACTGCCTACGCTCACTGTCGATCTTTTGAAATTCGGCCAATGGATGCAGCACAACTTCATCTGGCTCGCGCTCGGTGCAGTCATCGCCGCCGTCGCCTTCTATCGCTTCGCCATCACCGAGGGCGGTCGCGACTTTGTCGATAACGTTCGCGTCAAAATGCCGGTCTTCGGCAAAATCTGGCTCAAATATCAGGTAGCTCTCTTCGCGCGCACCCTCTCTACGCTGCTCACCGGTGGCCTGCCGCTCGTTCCATCGCTTCAAACCGCTTCGCGCTCCATCTCCTCGCGGCGTGTCTCCAAAGCCGTCGAGTCGTCCATCACGACTGTAAGTGAAGGTAAAAGTCTTGCCGATTCACTCATCAAAACAAAGGTTTTCCCCGATCTCGCCGCGGAAATGATCGCGGTTGGCGAGCAGACCGGCGCGCTGCCTCAAATGCTCAACTCGGTCTCTGAATTCTTTGAGGATGACGTGGCCTCAGCTCTCGCCGCCGCGCTCGCGCTCATTGAGCCTGCCATTCTCATCATCATGGGTGTTGTCGTCGTCTTTATTCTCATCTCCCTCTACCTGCCCATCTTCTCGCTCGGGCAGTCAACCGGGATGTAGCTGCTCGAAAGTGCAGGAGGGTTTTTCTTTATGGCCGAAACCAACGTCGTCACGCTCCCCGTGCCCGTAACTCCGGACCTACGCGCCGACGAGCGTGTAAACGCCGAAGCTCTCGCCCGTCGCTATCACGCTGAGTTCGTCGACCTCAAGAACTTCAAAATCCAGCACGAGCTCCTGCGCACCGTTCCCGTCGAGCTGATGTTCCGCTACAACTTCGTTCCCATCGAGCAAACTCCCGATACGCTCATCATCGCCGTCAGCGACCCTTCGCGCCTCATGGTGCTCGATGAGATCGCCGGCCTTCTCGGCGCGCGCATCACTGCCCGCGTAGCCACGCTTTCGCAGATCACCGATCTGCTCAAGAAAACTGAGCAGTCGCAACGCGTTCTCGACGAAGCCAGTGAGGGACTCACCTTCGACGTGCTCACGGGCGACGAAAACTCCGATGAAAACATCTCCATTGAAAAGCTCACCAGCGACACGGAAGACATCAGCCCCATCATCCGTCTCGTCGACACCACCATTTTCACCGCGCTCGAGCGCCGCGCCTCCGACATTCACATCGAGAGCTACGACGACTCCGTTCACGTCAAGTACCGCATCGACGGCGTGCTCCAGGAAGCCATGGCGCCGATTGCCCGCGAACACCACGGCACTATCCTCGGCCGCATCAAGATCATGAGCGAGCTCGACATCGCCGAGAAGCGCGTCCCTCAGGACGGCCGCTTCCGCGTACGCTACAAAAATCGACTGATCGACTTCCGCGTTTCCATCATGCCGACAATCTACGGCGAGAATGCCGTCCTGCGCGTTCTCGACAAAGAGTCGATGAGCGAAAAGTTCAAGAACCTCACGCTCGACGTCGTGGGCTTCGCCGATGAAGACCTTCGCCGCTTCCGCCGCTATATTCGCGAGCCGTACGGCATGGTGCTCGTCACCGGACCTACCGGCTCCGGCAAAACCACTACTCTCTATGCCGCTCTCAATGAGATCAAGAGCGACGAAGACAAAATCATCACTATTGAGGACCCGGTCGAGTATCAGATTCGGGGCATCACGCAGATTCCCGTCAACGAAAAGAAGGGCCTCACCTTCGCCCGTGGCCTGCGCTCCATCCTGCGCCACGACCCTGACAAAATCCTCGTCGGCGAAATTCGCGACCAGGAAACTGCGCAGATCGCCATCAACTCCGCGCTCACCGGCCACCTTGTCTTCACCACGGTCCACGCTAACAATGTGGTCGACGTCCTTGGCCGCTTCCTCAACATGGGTGTCGAAGCCTACAACTTCGTCTCCGCGCTCAACTGCATTCTCGCCCAGCGTCTCGTTCGCACCATCTGCGAATACTGCGCCCACAGCGTTCATTATGACGACGAACTGTTCATCTCGAGCGGAATGGATCCCGCTGAGTGGCGCGACTTTGACTTTCGCGAAGGCACCGGCTGCATGGAGTGCGGCGGCACCGGCTATCGCGGCCGCACCGCAATTCACGAACTGCTCGACCTAACGGACACCATTCGCGAGATAATTCTCGACAAGAGGCCCACCTCCGAAATTCGCAGGCAGGCGCAAAAAGAGGGCATGAGTTTCCTTCGCGAGTCCGCCCTTGAGCGCGTCCGCCGAGGCGTCACTACACTCAAGGAAATCAACAAGGTTACATTTATTGAGGCTTCACGCTAGTGCCACAGATGTTCAGTAAAATTCGCAGCACCGCTCAGCTCACGGCCCACTCCGCTGGCCGTCCGCCGGTCGCCGTCGAAATCTCGCCTGAAGGCGTCCTCGCCGCTGCGCGTCCCGTTGCGCGCGCCCGCCGCGGCGCGGCAGACTCGACCCAGGGCAACGTCTACGCGTTCGTTCCGCTTCCGCCCGGCGCGCTCATTCCCGGAATTGAAGAGCCCAACCTGCGCGCCCCTGAGGCCGTCGCTGCTGCCATTCGCTCAGCCCTCGACGAAATTTCACCGCGCTCCCGCGCCGTCACTGTCGTTCTGCCCGACACCGTTGTTCGCGTCTTCGTTCTCGATTTCGATTCTCTCCCCGCCAAGCCCGCTGAGGCCCTTCCAGTCGTGCGTTTCCGCCTGCGCAAAATGGTTCCCTTCGAGGTTGAGCACGCCGGCGTGAGCTTTCAGTTTTTGTCGCAGACTGAATCCGAATGTAAAGTCCTCGCTGCCGTCGTTCCCGGCCCCATTCTCGCCGAATACGAATCCGCCATTCGCGCCGCCGGCTACGAGCCCGGCGCTGTGCTTTCGTCCACGCTCGCCGCGCTTGAAGCTCTCGACTCTCTGGGAGCCATCATGGCCGCGAATCTCAGCGCCCGCGCCATCACCACTTCCATCGCCAATGGCCAGGAGTTGCTTCTATATCGCACCCTCGACCTTCCCGAAGATCCGCGGCAGCGTCTGTCTGAAATCCAGCGCAGCATCGCCGTCGCCTCCGCCTATTTTGAAGACAAGCTTGGCTCGCAGCCCCGCACCCTTTATTACGCGGGAGTGCAGGATCCCGCCGAGTTCGCGGCCTCCATCGGCGACCCCGATCTCGAGCCCGCACTTTCCGTCGTCGAATGGACTTCGCGTCCCGACGAAGGCGTCATGACTGCGCTTCCTCAAACCTGTTTTGCCGGCGTCGCAGGCGCGCTGGCGGGAGCGAGCTGACGCATGCGCGTAACTCTCAATCTCGCTTCACGCCCCTACGCCAATCATCGGTCCGGCGATCAAACGTCTGCGTATCGCCATAGCTGCGCTCGCCGTGCTTTGTCTCCTGTTCTTCGTGGGCCTGCATCTCTTTGACCGCCAGGCCGACGCGGCCCGCGATCTCGAGCACTCGCTCGACGGCCGGCTCGCCCATGTCGAAGCCGAGCGCGCCGCAGCCTCCGCCATGATGCGCCGCCCTGAGAATGCGCGCGTGCTCACTCAAGCCGAAGCTCTGAACCAGCTCTTCGACGAAAAAGCCTTTTCCTGGACCCTCGCCATGGAAGCCATGGAAACCGTTCTCCCTGCCGGCGTGCAGGTCACCTCCATCGAGCCGATTCGCGCGCCCGATGGGCCCATCACTGTGCATGTGCGCGTCGTCGGTCCCCGTGACCACGCCGACGATCTCGTCGCCAACCTCGAGCGATCGCGCCGTTTCCTTTTGCCCCGCATCGTGGGAGAAAACGCCGAATCCAGCAACAATCCGCAGCAGCGCCAGGAGCCTATCAGCCTCTCCAACCGTTTCGACTTTGATCTGCTCGCCGAATACAACCCACCAACATTGGAAGAGCAACGAATTGCAGCGCGGCGCGTTGAGACCAGAAACGCAAATCAGTCCTCGTCCATTCCGCTCGGCATCGAAAATCCCAAACACCGGCGTTCAAATCCCGCAGAACCGCAAGGCAAAGGCCGCCCACCCTACACAGGGCCAACACACGGAGGCCCGCAATGAGCGCCAACGGAACTTCTTCAACCTTCCGCGAACGCCTGACCTCGCCCCTCACCTGGCACTTCGCGGGCTTCGGCGTTCTTCTCGTCCTCGCCATCGTCCTTGCGGTCCGCCTCGGCTTCGATTGGGCGGCAATGGACAGCCACTCCACCGAGGTCCTCGCCGACAAGCAGATTCAATTGAAGGCTCTCGAAATCCAGACCGCTCCCCTTCGCGGCCTCGATCAACGCGTGGAAAAAACTCGCGAGCAGATTGACGGCTTCTACAAAAAGCGCATTCCTTTTGACTACTCCGCCATCTCCAGCCGCATCGGCGAATTGGCCGTCAAATCGGGCGTTCGCCTCACGCGCGTGGCGTATGTGCAGGAGAAACCCGGCGTTGCCTTGACTGAGATTTCCATGGACGCGGGCATCAGCGGCGACTATCCCTCCATCATGCGCTTCGTCAACTCCCTTGAGCGCGATCAAATCTTCTTCATCATTCGCGCCATGTCGCTCACCGGCCAGCAGGGCGGCCTCGTCAACCTTCGCCTTCGCGTCTCCACCTGGTTGCGTCCTGCTGACGCTGAGGCCAGCGGCCTGCCGCTCGCTCCAGCCCAGGACGACGAATCGCCGGCCGCATCCGGCCCCGGCAAGGAGGGCGAATAATCATGGCTCTCGCTCTCGGCACCGAAAACAAGCGCCAGGTCATCATCGCGAGCGTGCTCGGGGTCATCCTCGTGATCTGCGGCTTTGTCGTCTTTCACATGTTCTTTGGATCACCTTCGCCGTCCGACTCCGGTCCCGTACCGGCCGCGCCCGCCACGCAAAACCAGCCCGTGCAAGCCGGCGGCTCGCCAGGCGCATCATCGGGCGCGCCGTCGTCTTCATCTCGCACTGCCGGCAACGAAGCGCAGCGGCTCTCCAACGCCGGCATCGATCCCGCTTTGCATTTCGATAAGCTGGCCCTGAGCGAAGATGTTGAATACTCCGGCTCGGGCCGAAACATCTTCTCCGCCGATTCCATCCCCATCTCGATCCCCAAGCCCATCGCGCCAATTCGTCCTAACGGCTCACTTCCGCTCGCGCAGAACACGCCGCCCGCGCCGCCCAAGCCTCCGGCCATCGATCTCCGCTACTTTGGCTACTCTCAGGACGAGCACAAACAGCTCAAGGCCTTCTTCATGCACGGTGAAGACATCTTCATGGCCAAAACCGGCGACATCGTCGACCATCGCTTCAAAATCGGCGCCATCCACCCGCTCAACGTCGAGGTCACTGACCTCGCCTACAACAACACGCAAGTCGTCGAAATTTCGCCGCAGTGAATCGCCTCATGACTCGGTCCTCTCCAATTCGCCGCGCCAATCAGACTGCGTTTCTCGCGGAACCCTCGCCGCAGCCTCGGGAATTGGCGCAGCAAGACCCAGCCGCGGAGGAAGTCTCCCTGCGGCGCAAGACCATTCCCGCCTCCGAGCAAGGCTACGTTATGCTCATCGCCATCTTCTTCATCGCGCTGCTCGTGATCTCGCTCGCCGTCGCCGCTCCCAAAATCGCCCGCTCCATCCAGCGCGACCACGACCTCGAAACCTTTCATCGCGGCATGCAATACCGCCGCGCCGTTCAGCTCTACTACCGCAAGTTCCACGCCTATCCGCCCAATGTCGAAGCCCTCGTCAACACCAACGACATTCGCTTCCTGCGCAAGAAATACAAAGATCCCATCACCGGCCAGGACGACTGGAAGCCCATCGCCTTCGGCCAAAACAAGACTCCAACCGCAATGGGCTTCTTCGGCCAGCCGCTCGCCGGCAACGCGTCCACGCTCGCGGGCATCGGCCCTGGCGGCGCTGGAGGCTTGCCCGGCGCTACTACTCCAGGCAGCGGTTTCTCCACCGGTAGCCCATCGAGTCGGCAGGCTCAATCTTTGGTCCGTCGTCCGACACAGGCAACGGTCAATCGCCGGCAACGGGCGGATCTAACCCAACCGATGGCTCAGGCGGCACTTCGGGAACTTCGTCTGGCACAGACGGCTCGACCGGAGGCGCATCCTCGGGCGCGACTTCATCCACCGGTACAGGAACCGGCACCAGCTCAAGTCCAGGTAGCCCAACCTTCGGCGGCGCGGGCATCATCGGCTTCTCGCCCGCCAGCCCCAATGCCTCGATTCTCGTCTACAAGAAGAAGCAGCACTACAACGAGTGGGAGTTCACCTACGACCCGCTCTCCGACATGCAAACCGTAGGCGGCGGCAACACCGGCCTTGTCGGGCAGCCCGCCAGCAGCACCACCACCCCGGTGGGCGCTCCGACCTTCGGGCCGCCTGCCGGCGGTCCGGGATCGACCCCAGGCCCCACAGGACCTCCCGAGACCGCAGTCCCTTCTCAATAGCGGCCCGTCTCGCTCCTAAAAACAGAATTCGCGCCCCATTGAGGCGGCCCTCTATCTCTTTGTTTTTCCTGGGCCCTCGTTCCCCTTCCCATAAAACACAAAAGGCCCGCCCTATTCGGGCGAGCCTCTGCTTTCCTGATCCCTGTTTCCTAATCCCTGTTCCCGGTCTTTATTACACCTGGAACGACGAACCGCACCCACAAGTCGACTTCACCTGGGGATTTTCAAACTTGAATCCGGCCGCTTCGAGCGTCTCGACGTAATCAACCGTGCACCCATTCAGGTACATCAGAGACGTCGCATCAACAAAAACCTTCAAGTCATCGAAGGCAAACACTTTATCCATCATGCCAGCCTGATTCTCAAAGGCCATCGAGTACTGAAAACCCGAGCAGCCTCCGCCCACCACGCCAACGCGCAGACCTGCCGGCAGCGGATCCTGGGTGGCCATAATCTCGCGCACCTTGGTGATCGCTTGCGGTGTAAGGATAAGCGGCGATTTCTTGGCTGTTTCCTCGCCAGGCGCTGCTGTTGTCGGAACTGATGTTGTCGGCGCAACTGTAGTCGTGGCCATATATTCTCCCTCGGCGTCTTAAACTGCCCGCTTAATACGTACTGTATCCTCGTCGAATCCTTTCGACAAGCCCCACTTTGGGTACTCATCCCATTAGATGCACCCCAGCCCTATTGGACGCATTGGGTTCCGGCGCTGGCCCT
>CAVXPR010000038.1:0-86032 GCA_963763585.1 uncultured Acidobacteriaceae bacterium
CAGGGCCTGCATGCGGGTTGCATCTCCGACCTCCGCCGTGGCAAACAACAAACAGCCGTCCATTCAAACCCCGCTTGCAGCCCAGCATCTTGTAAAGGATGCCAACATCATAAGGCGAAGACGCTGCTGGAGGGGTACGGCGAACGGGCTGGCCCGTGTATCCAGAGGTACGCTTTAAAGAATCGGCGCGGGAGGAAAATGCTTTAGCGGCGAAGGACCCGCTTGCACTAATGAACATGTCGTCGAGGGCGGTGGTGCTTACCTTCGAGAACCACGAAGGGTGAGGCAGGCGGTTTCGGGATGATGCGAAGGTGGGCCAGCGCCCTGCATCCGGCGCGAAGCGGATTGACAAAGGGATTATCCTGAAAGCACTTGAAGAAGAGGCTGGATAGTGAACAAGCAAACCCTCGAACAGATCGCGGCAGCTTTGTTCTTGCTGTGGATGATTCTTTTAGTGCCGTGGTTCCTTTTCGCCACCGTGTCGGGGATGGCATTCGATGCCGGCCCGAGCCTCGCAGTGTATATCTTTGTTGCGTCCATCTGGACGTATCCAGCGTCGGTCGGGTTTGTCTGGTGGCTTAGAGACAGGAACCTCTGATCGCCCTGCTTCCGTGCGTGAACATAGTGGTGTGGGTTATCTCTGGCCGTGCAGTGTTTCGGTTATCGCGACCTGCGCGCGGAAAAACTCGCCGAAGAAACGGGAATCGCCTTCCAGCTCACCAACATTCTCCGCGACGTCGCCGAGGACGCGGCACGCAACCGCGTCTATCTGCCCCTGAAGAATCTGGCCCAGCATAATGTCAATTTAGACGCGCTGCTTCATCATCCGCCCTCTGCGCCGCCCACCCCCGACGAGCGCGAACTGCTCGCCGCCATCGCGCGGCTTGCCGAGCGCTTTTACCGCCAAGCGCGTTTTCTCTTGCCGTTGGTCGATCCCGCCAGCCGTCCAGCGCTCTGGGTGCTGGTCTCCATCTACCACGCGCTTTTGAAGCGAATCGAACGCGCCAACTACGACGTCTTCTCCCGCCGCGCCGCGGTGCCAACGTGGAAAAAACTAGCCATCCTCGCAGTCGGCCTCGTCTGGACCGCCTGGGCCCGCATCTTCGGTTAACTCGTCGAGTCTCGACCTCCGGCTTTCATCTCCATGCGATAACCTGATTCGGAGGTATCCTCGATGCGACCTCGCTTTCCCAGTCCGCGCTCGCTCCTCATTTTTCTGCTGGTTCTCGGCCTGGCCCTCGCTCCACGCGCGTCATCAGGGCAGGGAACCGGCTTCAATCCCGCGCTGCCCCTCACGCACGTTGACAACGGCCCCAATTCACCGTGGGCGCAAAGCCAGCACTATGTCGTCCTCGTCTCGCTTGACGGTTTCCGCTGGGACTACGCGAAGCGCGACAACGCCACGCATCTGCTCGCGCTTGCCAAACGCGGTGTGTCTGCGCCTGATGGAATGTTGCCCAGCTATCCCTCGCTTACATTTCCCAATCACTTCACCATCGTCACCGGCCTCTATCCCGAGCACCACGGTCTCGTCGCCAACAAGTTCATCGATACCGAGCGCGGTGCTCGCTACAGCCTCACAGATCCGGCCACCGTCACTGACGGCTCCTGGTACGGCGGCATTCCTTTGTGGAGTCTTGCCGAAAGCCAAGGGATGCGCACTGCGAGCCTGTTCTGGGTTGGCTCAGAAGCCAAGATCGCCGGCTTCCGGCCCACATGGTACGCGCACTACGACGATAAAACCGATCGTACGCCAGAGTCTCAGCAGGCGCGCATCGACAACACAGTCGCGCTGCTCCACCTGCCGCCCGCGGATCGACCGCACTTCATCGCCATCTATTATTCCGAGCCCGATCACGAGGGCCATGAATTCGGACCCGATGGGCTACAAACTCGCGCCGCTGCTCTCAAAATGGACGCGATCGTCGGCAAGCTTGAAGCCGCGCTCAAGGCTACCCACCTGCCCATCGATCTCGTCGTCGTGAGCGATCACGGAATGGTCAAGTCCCAGGGTGATTGGATCAACCTCGATCAATTCGCCGACCTCACTGAATTCGATTCTGCCGGCGCGCTCCTCTATGGCAAAACTGAAACTGATCGCGCGCGCGTCTACGACCAGCTCAAGCATGCGTCACCACAGTTCGTCGCCTACCGCCTCAAAAATGTTCCCGCCAATCTCAACTTCAACCAAAATCCGCGCGAGGGCGACCCGGTCATTGTTGCCACTGGGCCTTTCGCCATTCGTGCCCATGCTCCAGCGACAGGCGAAACCGATCACCTGCCCTCCATCGGCATGCACGGCTTCGATCCGCACATCATGCCGGAAATGAAAGCAAGCTTCTTTGCCGCCGGCCCCGATCTCGTCCCCGGAAAAACTGTCGCGCCTTTCGAGAACGTGAATCTCTATCCATGGCTCGCCCACATGCTCGGCCTCCACGCGCCCAAATCTGATGGCAGCCTGAACATTCTTTCGGCAACGTTGCGCGATGGTGGCGTCGAGCAAGAAAGCGCACCCGAATCAAAATGAGGGAGCGGCCGTTATGAGCGTAGTTCTCGGCATTGACGGCGGCGGCACGCGCACGCGCGCGTCGATCGTCCAGATATATGGCGTCGACATGCGTGGCGTCGACGGCGATCGAGCCCTCGCCTTTGCCGAGAGCGGCTCCATCAAGCGCCTGCGCGTCGGCGCAGAAGCCGCTGAAGAAAATCTCCGCAGCCTACTCAAAGATGTTTACGCGCAGGCCGGCGTCAGCACAGTCAGCGCCGCTTCATGCGGCGTCGCCAGCGCCACCATGCCCGGCATCACCGAATGGATCACCGCCGTCTTCAACGATTTTCGCGTCGCGCGCTCCGAAGTCGTCGGCGACCACATCATTGCGCTCGACGCGGCCTTTCACGGTGGCCCCGGAATCCTTCAGATCGCAGGCACGGGCACCAACACCATCGGCCGCGCACCTGACGGCGCCTTCGAGTCAGCCGGCGGCTGGAGCTCGCGCCTCGGCGACGAAGGCTCCGGCTACTGGATCGGCCTGCACGCCATTCGCCGCGCGCTCAACGCATACGATCGCGACGAGCCTACGCAGATTCTAAAAAAGGTCGGCGAAATTTGGGGCACACCCTCAATGGATCAGCTCATCAACATCGGTGACGGCACGCCCGCGCCAGATTTTGCCGCGCTGGCTCCCGCCATCAATGAACTCGCCGAAGCTGGCGATCCTGTTGCCCTCGGCGTTCTCCATCAGGCCGCCGCTGATCTCGTCGCCAATGTTTTATTGGTGCGGTCGAAGCTTCGCCGCAAGCGCGCAATTGAAAGTGAAATGCCAGTAGCCGAATTTCCCGTATCTTGGACCGGCAGCGTGATCAGCAAAATGCCCATCGTCCGCGAAGCATTCTTCGCCGGTCTCCGCGCCGCCGCTCCCGCAATGCCCGTCGAAACCACCGAAACCGTCGCACTCAACGGCGCAATCTGGCGCGCGCAACGCATCGCAGATCAAACGAGCTAAAATCTTTTGGAGGAGTTGAGCGCATGAAGAACAACATTGGCACTGGAGTAGCTCTCGGACTTGCCATCGGTGCCGCGATCGGTGTGGCGATCCATAATCTCGCGATCGGTATGGCCTGCGGACTGGCGCTCGGCGCAGCATTCGGCACGGTATTCAACAAACGCAAGGGCACTGATCAAATGGGTCAGCGTTAATGCGGCGGCGCTTGGTCATCGGAGGGCGACTCCTTTGAATCAAGATCGGGGAGTTGGTCGAACCAGAGCCAGAATTGGTCGTCGAAGTTGAAATTGTTTTGGAACGTCAGCGCAGCGAGCCCATTATACTTCGGTTCCAATTTGAAATGAATTGCAGTGAACCTGCCGCTCCCCGTCGCATATTGTCTGCGTCCACGGATCGCCTCAAGCGCCAGCTTCTTTTTTCCAAACACACTGCCAATTTCAATCGAATCAGACGAGATATTAAATCTCGCGGTAAACGCGCTAGCCGTTAGAACGATTCCGCCAAGCAGGGTTGCAGATGCGCTGAAAATTAATCGAGGTGTGAATTGCAGACCGACGCGCCAATTTATCGGCCCACCCAAACGGGCATTCACGATCAAAGCGCCGATCACTACAGCCAGGGGACCGATGAACCTGGTCCAGCCCGTCATAGAGTAAACATTCGGGGCTGGCGTTGGACGCTTCATGAATTCCAGCTCTTCCCGATTACCGATACTTCCGCAGCACTCCCAGCACCCGTCCCTGGATCGCCACCTGAGCCGCCGGAACATAAATCGGTTCCATCTCCAGGTTCGCCGGCTGCAACCGCACTTGATTTCCTTCCGGGTAAAAGCGCTTCAGCGTCGTCTCCGCTCCGTGCACCAGCGCGACCACAATCTCGCCATTCCGCGCTGTCTTGGTCCGCTCCACCAGCACGTAGTCGCCATTAATAATGTGCTCGTCGCGCATGGAGTCGCCCCGCACCTCGAGCGCAAACACGTCGCGGTTGCCCACCACATCGGCCAGCGAAATCGTCTCCGAGCTCTCCATTGCTTCAACAGGAAAACCGGCCGCAATCCGCCCCGCCAGCGGCAGCTTCATGCTCGACCGCGTCCGCGTCCCCGGCGGCAGCACGTCAATCGACCGGCTGCGGTTGTGCACCCGGTCCAGCATGCCTTTTTTCTCGAGATTCGTAATGTGCTTGTGCACGGTGGCCAGGCTCTTCAAGCTCATACCGCGCGCAATCTCTTCAAACGAAGGCGAATAGCCATTGCGGCTTACAAACGCCTCCAGAAAGTCCAGAACTTCTTTTTGCCTGCGTGTGACGGCCATGCGCGAATTATAGCGAATAAAAAGCGAACTGCAAGCACTGTTTTCGCTTATTGTTTACTTTTTTGGGACTCCCGGCTGCCGCGCTCCAACCCGGAACCCGGCCATCAGCCCGGCCACAGTGGAATCGCGGCAGACAGAGCCGCCAACCCGCCGGCCCCTGCCAACGCTCGCCGGCCCCCGGAGCACATCCGCCCAAACTCAGAAGCTGAACTTCACCGCGCCTTGCAGGATCCGCGGAGGCGCTGCGCTGATCGCGTTGCCGAACGTCGAGCTGCCGATGTCGCCGTCGATCGCGCCTGGCCCGTTGAACTGCGTGTGGTTGAAGACGTTGAAAGCCTCGACGCGGAACAGCAGCAACTTCGACTCCGTGATCGCCAGGTTCTTGCCGAGCGCCATGTCGTAATTGTCCGCGCCTGGCCCGTGAAAGAACCTGCGTTTCGCATTGCCCGGCGTGCCCAGCGCGTTCTCAGTGAACGCCGACGCATCGAAGTAATTGTTTCCGTTGGTGCGCGGATTGTGATTCAGGCGCAGCGGCCCGCCGCTGTAGTCAGGCTCGTCGATGCTGCTATTGTTCACGCCATTCGGATTCGTGCCGATCAGCGAATTGTCGCCATTTTCGATCATCGTCACCGGAAAACCGCTCGCGAATCGCGTGATCCCCGAGAGCGTCCATCCCATGGCTGAAACGATTCGCGCGCATCAGCCTGTCAAATGGCAATTTGTAGTCGTAACTCAACACGAAATTCTGCTTCACGTCGAACGCGGACAGTGCATAACTCAGCGCCGGGTTAAACGGATTCACTTCTTCGCCGATGTTCGATGAATCGTCCAGCGACTTGCTGTAGGTATAGGAAGCGGAAAACTCCAGGCGACCGCTCGTGTGCCGCGCGCTCAGTTCCAGCGCGTCGTAGTTCGCGCGCCCAATCGTCGCTTGCGAGGCATTGCTGCCGAAGTTCGGTCCCAACGGCCCGCGCGTTCCGTTCACCTGGCCGCCGCCAATCGGGTAATACACCGTGTCTTCGCCGCCGGGGCCGCACGTTACTGTGCCTGCCACCACTTCGCTCGGCTGGCTAAGGCTCAGGCACAGCGCAGGATCGCCCGCGTTCGGTTCGATCAGCACTCGTTGCCGGCGGCTCGCCGTGCCGATGTAGCTCGCGCTCAAAACCGTGTTCGGCCCAGCCTGCCGCTCGATCGACAGCATCCACTCCTGCGTATACGGCACGCGGTTGTGAATGTCGTATCCGGGAATTCCGCTGATCGGCTCATATGTGCTCCAGTCGATATTTCCGTCCGGATGACTGCGCGACGAATTCAGCGGCGCGAACGTGTAGGGGAACGGCTGGCCATAGTTGGTTCCATCCGCTGCCGCGATAAACGGCGTCGCAAACAACGGCGGCTCGGGGCTGGTGTATGTCGTTCCATACGGCGCGTTCGCTGCGAGCACGCCGATTGAGAGCGCATCGATGGCCGTATAAAAATTGCCGTAGCTCGCGCGAATGCTGGTTGTCCCCGGCGTGCCCAGCACTTTTGCGAAAGCTCCACTGTGCGCCGATGGCGACCATGCCACACCTACGCGTGGCGAAAATCCCAAGTTCGCCCACAGGCGCCAGCGTGCGCGGAATCCCCGGATCACCCGGATACAAAATTCCCGCCGGCGCGCCTGGAAACACCACCGACTGCGCGCCCGGTACGAACGTAGAAATCTGATTGTATTTTTCCGTCCACGGCGCAATCCGGTCCCACCGAAGCCCATAATTCAGCGTCAGGTTCGGCCGCAAGTGCCAGCTATCCTGCGCGAACAGGCCCACATATTTGTTGCGCGCATAAAACGGATTCAGTTGGCTCTGGTTGTACTGGCTCGGCACGCCGATCAGAAAATCAGCAAAGTCCACGCCGGTTTCAGTCCCTGCGAATACAAAGTCCCCATTGAATTGCGCGATCGGATGCGCATTCACCTGGTCCGCGTGAAACTCCGCGCCCATCTTGATCGTGTGGCCGCCCAGCACTTTTGAAAAAGTGTCCGCCGCCTGGTAAGTATTGTTCGCCTGGATCAGCTGATTTGCCGCGGCGCCAATCGAGTAGCCGTTGAAATTCAGATTCTCCACGCTCTGCCCCTTGGGATCGAGCGCCACAATGCTCGGCGACCCGTCCGCATTCGCAAAGCCCTGCGAAACCAGGCTCACGCCGCGTCCGCCCACCGGCTGTCCAAGGTTCGTAATGTCGCGCAGATAACTCACATGCGCCTCATTCACCGTCGTCGAGTTCATCGTCTTGGTCGCGCTCAGCGCCAATCAGTTGCGCCCGACCCGTCGTCAGCGCGTCGAACCCCGGCACGCTGGCTCCGCTCTGCGCCACCGGATACGGATTATCCAAATCGAAGTCGTCAATAAAGTAGTAAGCCGACAGCAGGCCCCAGCGCGTATTCGCATCCGCGCGCGCGCCAGCCTTGTCGTCCCGCACCGTCTGGTTGAATGCCGACGTCGCAAATCCGCTCCCGCTATTCGGCGCCGGAATATATTGCAACAGCTTCTGCGCCGGAACAGACCACGCGCTCTGCGGAATCACAGCGTTCCCAAACACGCATTGACCCGCCTGCGCATCGGCCGTCGTGCAGCCGTTAAAGTAGTACGGCTCACCCTGCGTTACCGTGTAGCCCAGTTTCTGCGTCAGCAGGTTCGCAAAATACGGTCCGCCAACTGCCCCCGTCAGCAGCGTGTTGCCATTGCTGTCAACAAAATCCGAAAGGTCTCCCGTCCGGTCCGCATTCGACGGTACGCTGATCTCTCCTGTATCGATTCCCTGCGTCTGCCGCGTGCCTTGATAATCCATAAAATAAAAAAGCTTGTCCCGCCGGATTGGCCCTCCCAGAGTTCCGCCAAACTGGTTCTGCCGGTACACTCCGCGCGTAGGGGAAAAATAATTGCGCGCGTCCACATCCGTATTGCGCAAAAAATCAAACGCGCTTCCGTGCAGCTCATTGCTCCCGTTTTTCGTAATCACGTTTACCTGGCCGCCGCTGAACTCCCCATACTCCGCGTCGAAGTTGCTCGTCACAATGCGAAACTCCGCAATCGCGTCCAGGTTGGGAATAATCGCCGTCCCCGCGTTCACATCCTCTTCCGCATCGCTGCCGTTCACGCTGAAGTAGTTCGCGGTCTCCCGCTGTCCATTCACTGAAACCGTTCCCGGGTTCAACGTACCCGATGGATCCAGAATCGTCGCGCCCACATCCTGCACCGTCGTCGCGCCAATCGTTGTCTCGGGAGCCACTCCCGGCTGCAGCGCCAGCAAATCTGTAAAGCTGCGCCCATTCAGCGGAACCGACGTCATCTCGCGCCCGCCAATCACTTCGCCCAACTGCGTGCTCACCGTCTCCACATGCAGCGCGTTGTCGGTCACGCTCACCGTCTCTGAAATCGCGCCAATCTTCAGCGTGCAGTCAATCCGCAATGCCGCATCCGTATCAAGCGTCACGCCCTGCCGCTCGCAAGTCTCAAATCCCGCCGCCCGCACATCCAGCTCATAGCGGCCCACAGGCAGCATCGGCAGCGAGTAGTATCCGTTCGCATCGCCGCGCGTCTCATGCGAAATCCCCGTGTTCACCTCACGCGCCGTCACCTTTGCGTCAGGAACCGCCCTGCCCGCAGGGTCCTTCACCGTTCCTGAAATGCTTCCCGTAACCGCGCCCCACGCCGCGCCGCTCAAGAACATCAAGCTACATATAAGGATGAAAATGCCGAATAGCCCGCCCGAAAATCCCCGGCCACTTCTGAGGTCGGTGAGGCCGGGGTGAGCGCTCTTCGATTGAAGGTCACGGGCTTCAGCCCGCACATCGCCTGAGCAAAATATTTCGTGGGCATCAACCCCCGAGGCAAATCTGCTTCCAACTGGCTGTCTAACATTCCTCAACTGAAGCTCAACTTTCGACGTTCTCATGCGGATCTCTGCTCTCCCCGTTCATCGCCCTGCGAAGTGCGTTCAGGAGCCTCTTTTGAAGCCCCTTCAGATACTTCGCCGTGCGGATTTAGATATACGACCGATTCGGTCCTCTTTAATATACGACAAAATCAGTCGCCATTGTTTGCAGGGTGGTGAATCGCACCACATTATGAAAATTGCCAGCTTTTTGCAGGTTTTCGCTGATTCCGGCCGCCCCAGCCCCCGAGCCAGCCAAAGCCAAGCGGGCCGCGCTTCGCGCGGCCCGCCCACCCGCACCGTGTCATCACGAGCGACCGAAGCGCGGCATAGGAAGTCCCTTAGTTCCTAGTCCCTTAGTCCCTGTCTTCTCGTTCCCTCGTTCCCTTAGTCACTTACTCCCTGCTTTATTGATCAATCCGACACAGTTTCCCCACCCCCGCCTCTGCTACCATCCACACGGCTAACCTCGCAAATCCAACCCCGCGCAACACGCCCTCCCACGAAACACCAACCCCCAATAAGAACGATGTACGGAGAAAGATCATGTCCAAACTTACCTACCTCGCATTCGCAGCCGTCGCCGCCGCCCTTTTGTGCTCCGCGCGCCCCGCGTCAGCCGCCCAAATTTCCATCAGATTCGGAGCCGAGCCTGTCTGCCCCTACGGCTACTACGACTACGCTCCCTACAACTGCTCGCCCTACGGCTACTACGGTCCCGATTGGTTTAACGGCGGAGTCTTCATCGGCGCCGGACACTGGTACCGCGGCCACGACCACTTCTACGGCCATGTAGACAACCGCTACGACCCGCATCACGGCTATCGCGGACCCTACCCGCAGCGCGGCGAAGAGCCCTTCAACCACTTCCACGGCAACGAGGCGCGCGACGGCCGCGGTCACACCGGCCACGGTGACCACGACGGCGGCAACGAACACAACCTCCCCGGCTATCACGGCGGCGATCACCGCTAGAGCGCAATCCAGCAAGCAGTCATCCTGAGTGACCATCGTCCGCCGCGCGGACGATGGGAGTCGAAAGCCTGCCCTGAGCGACGATCGCTTGCGCGATCGGAGTCGAATGGGGACCTGCTTCTGCTTTTCGTCCAGCCTCATCTCGGCGCGTGCTCTTTTCGGGCACGCGCCGAATTTACGTCTGCACTCAGAGCTAGGTCGGGACCGCACTTTTTCTCATGCCTGGCCCAAGCGGCGCAACTCGCACGAAATGTTCAGCATTGTGCGACCGCGATTCCGCAAAATGGTCGGTTAAGGCTTCACAGAAACGCCCAAATGGTCGCTTGAAGTTTCGCGAATCCTTGCAGTTTCAGAGAATCAACGACTGGTGCGCCTGGCAATTTCCCGAAAGCGGGTCAAATGGTCGCTCGGAATTTCGCATTTCGTGGGTAAAGGTCGCGAGAAATTTCATGATTAGGGTGTTTGCGCGCGCCCCGCCCATTTTTCGATAGATAAAGGACGCGGCGAAGCCGCGTACAAACCACCACGGCCACTGGCTGGCTCTTCTCGCGCTTCGTACCGAGCCCACCGCGCCGTAAACGCAACAATGGCAACAATGGAAGGAGCGGAGGCCTTCAGGCTTGCGAATGAACGATTAAGCTGCGACCGCCCTCAGGCCCCGACCCGTCCCGCGTAGCGGGCGTCGGACGATGGTCCCACGGCGTGAGCCTGGGGAGTACTCGAGTCACCGACCGTAGGGAACGGCGCTCTACGTCGACGCAAACATGAGAGCGGACCCGAAATGGCGAATCGAGGACGTAATCATCCTGCACGAAAATCATCCCGAAGTCTCGGCCCTTGGCTTCAGATCTGGACGCTTTCTTTGAATCAACGAAAGCTCGGTCGAATCTGCCGCCGCCTGGATAGCGTCGTATGCTTGCCGGATTGTACCCGGGTCCAACTGCCCGGCCCGTTCCTTCGCGCGCAGCATAGCCACAACTTCAAAGAAATTCCAGCTCGCGGAATCAATGGGGCCGAGTTTCTCAGATTGAGGTTCGGCGGAGACGTTGCTCAATTGCTCGCCGGATAGTATGCGGGCGAGGCGAATTAAGAGACTTCGAATTGCGGACGAAATCAACCCGACCTAGTCCTCAATAGAGTGATGGTCCTGCGAGGATCCACGGCGAGGTAAGCCTCAGCCAAGTTCGCTTCGGACACTCCGCGGCCTTCGCCCCCGAAGCCCTCCAGTTCTTTGGCGGCTTCATCGAGCTGCCCCATCGCAGCGAGAATCTGGCTCGGAAGAAGTAGCTTTGCCTCGTTCCCCAGGCCGAACTTTGCGCATCGCCGGGCGTCGGCCAACGCCGCCTCATAGGACCCTTCAAGATACTCGGCCCTCGCTCTGACGCCGTACAAGCCCGGGTCTGGCTCATCCCTTTCGAACGCAGAACGGATTGAATGAAGCGCCTGGCCGCCGTCATACATCTTTAGATAAATCTGTGCTAGCTCGGCCTCGATCCCAGGGATCGCAAACCCTATCGTCCGGATGCTGGATTTCCAAGCATTTGGAAAGATCATGCACCGCGTCCTCATACCTTCGCTCGCTGGCCGCAAGGCGCGCCCTCTCAACAAGGGCGTCGATGAACAGCGGATCGATTTGAAGCGCCTTGTCTAGATCAGCAAATGCTTTTCTTAGAGACACAGCCGGATCGCTTGCGTCGCGGATCCTTGCGCGCGTGACCAAGGCAAACTTGTTGCTGCTCTCCCATTCCTGATCCACGAACGCCTTGAGCTTCTCCCATGCATTGTTCGAATTCCCGCGGTTTTTCGTGGGCCAAGGAAGTCTAAGGCGCCGTTAGGCCGCGCCAATAATCCGGGACTTGAGGCCTACGCTTAAGAAGAGTAAATAGAGCTCTGCCGGATCGGCGAGCGCATTCGGAGTGATGCCGCGGATACTGTTCCAAATGGTTAAGCAATCAACTGGATTCTTCTCCCGAATTTGCTCGGCCAGCCTCCGATAATCATCGAGAAGTTTAGACGCAAAGGGAAGTCTGCTAGCCTCCTTCGAAATAATCCTTTCGCTAAAGCTGAGGCTGCTGGCGAATGACAGATCTAAGCAACCGACTTCCGGGGAAGATGCTTTGCGCCTTGCTTATCCACTGTGCCGCCGCCTGGTCTATAAATGGCCACGACGGCGTTATAACAGGGATCAAGGATTTTCTCAGCTCCTCGTTGCGAGCGGGTATCGCGTTTCCACGACTTCCGATCCCATCCAGATTCTGCTGGTTCAACCTAAATAGAAGGACCAGCAAATTGGGGATTTGGTTAACGCAAATTCCCCCCACTTCGGTATACCCTGTCAACGAGTCCACAAGGACATAGTCGTATTCTGGTTCGATCGCAGATATATCGGATTTAAGCCTTTCGACCAGCTCGTATCCAAAGGCGCCCTTGTAGAAGGGCTTCCAATCGATCCACGAAGGCGTCTCTGATAACGTGAGTCCATTCGCCCGGCTGGAATAATGTCAATTTTTTCGTATGCCGTCCTGTGAATGAATCGCGTGACATCTGGGATCGCCGCCTTTTGAAGGTACTCGGTAACGTAGTCGACCACGCCAGGCGCTCTCTTAGCCCCGCCCATCCCAAACACTTGAAACAATCCAGGTGCCCCAAGATTGAAGTCGACAACCAGAACGCGCGCCTGTGCACAGATGGCTATTCGCAAGGAGCCATGCAACATTAGCCAAAGCAAGCGTGCGCCCGACGCCGCCCTTATAGGAGTAGAACGTTGCGAAATATGACATTATGCGATCCTCGGAAGCGCGCGCGCGCTAGTTTCCTCGTCGAGTCCAAAGAGGCCCGCGAATTCGGCTCTGCTGCGGCGCAGCAAGCAACGCTGAACGCAAGGCTTCGAATCTCGTTCGTGTGTGCTCGGTCCACAGGCCGGCGCGGCATTGGCTGGCGAGAGCGATCGGCGCATCCTTGGCACATGGATAGGATCCGTCTTTCTTGCGAGGCCGACCGCCCTTTCGACCGTTTTCCCGGGCAGCTCTGGTCTTTGCTTCGCTTCGCGCGCTCCCGCCCAGCCTTCCTAGGGAGGTCATCCATTTCTCTGTGCCATAAACTCCCTGAAGGAGCGCGGGCACAAATAGATCCACGTCAAGCCCGGGCCAGCTGAGGCCTAGCCCATCCTCGCTGATTTCAAAACGAGACACCGCATCATCAGATGCGTTCCCCAGACCCTCCAGCCTCGCCGTCGGCAGGTAATGTCGGCTTTCGTCGTCCATTACCAACACAAGCAACGCTTCGCCATCAACCCGAGCGAGGCGGACGTCCTTGAGTCGCGGTTCGCCAAGGAGAGGCGCGGCTTCGAGTGAAGCCCGTTCAATATCCTGATCAGACGTCAGGACTCTATGCTCCGCCATGAATTCCCTCCCAGAGCTCTTCGAGCTCTTCAAAATGCACAGCTGCGAGTTCCAGCATTTTTCGCACGTCAGACCTCTTCGCGTTTGGGGGGCTGACTGCGCCCCTTCGTTCCGCAATGCGCACGTCTCCAGTCGCCAGAAGGTCGATGACCACCCTTGTGCTTCCTATTAGCGCATGCACGTGGCGTGGAGAATGGTCGTTCGAGTAGACACAAAAGCGCACGCACTCGAACGTCATTGAACTCATTCGATCATAATAACCCAAGCGTTGGGTTATTGGCTATCAAACTGACGCATATCTCAGCCTTAGCGCTCGAATTGACAGACCGGGAGCCTGGGCGTAGTGTCGGGTATACTGGTAACCTAAGTAAAATCAGAACGATGTAACGAAAATTGACCAAGAAAATAGGGCCGGATCTGCCGAGCCAACCTGCACGCTACGGCGCTCTATTTTGAGCAGGACCACTGGCATGGCCGGTCCGACCGCGCATCCGTGGTTCTTATCCTTGATCGCCCGGGCATCCTCGCTGTCAACCCCTCGTCTCACCCGCCACCACCCCGCAAACCCGCTAACCCCTTGATCCGCCACCGGATCACCGTTCCACAATTTCTCTCCCAACTTTGCCGATAATTTCCCCCTCTAAGCGCATACTTGTTCCATAGCATTCAAAACTGTGACCCGCTCCTGGGACCTGTCTCCGAAAGCGCAAAGCGGCGCTTCCCTGAAGCGCGTACTAGAAGCACGCAGCCGAAGCGCATATCTGATACGCGTCTCACATACGCATCTCTAGGTCCTCGCGGGCGCAAAACCCGGCACGGAAATAATTAAATAACAAAATTTTTTTTTGACAGTTTTGAACCATGTTTTCTTCCGTAAGTCCTTTGGAATCGATTGGAGGTGCACCAAATTCGGGTCAAATTTCCGGAATTGACTGTTAATTATGTGGCAATTATTCGCCGCCCGGCCGCGGCCTTCCGCTCTCGCGCCCAATCCCTGCGCAATGCCCGTGTCGATCCTCGGTCATCGTTTTCTAGTCCCAACGTCCCTAGTCCCTTAGTCCCTGCTTTAACATCGTTCCATGCTCTTCGAGTCGTTTCCCGTCGGTCCGCTGGCCTGCAACTGCACCATCCTGGGCGACGAGGAAACCCGCGAAGCCATCGTGATCGATCCCGGCGACGACGTGAGCCGCATCCATAAGCGCCTCATCGAGCAGGGCCTGAAACTCAAGCAGATCCTGGTGACGCACGGCCACATTGACCACGTCGGCGGAGCGCTGAAGCTCAAGCGCCTGACCGGCGCGCCGATCTACATGAACGAAAACGACCTGCCGCAGCTCGACATTATGGAGGAGCAGGCCAATTGGCTCGGCCTCAATCTCGGCGTACCTGAAACCGCGCCGCCCGATGAAGGATTGAAGGACGGCCAGCTCGTCGGCCTTGAGCATTATCCGGCGCAGGTGTTGCACACGCCGGGCCACACGCAAGGCTCCATCTGCCTGCATTTTGCTCCGGTCGGCTTGCTGATCGCCGGCGACACGCTCTTCGCCGGCAACATCGGCCGCACCGATTTTCCCGGCGGCAACTTCGACCAGATCATCGCCTCACTGCGCGGCCGTCTGCTGACGCTGCCCGATGAAACCAGGGTCCTGCCGGGCCACGGCCCCGCCACCACAATTGGCGAAGAGCGAGCGTCGAATCCGTTCTTGCAGGAGCCGGGTCCCTTCTCGCAGGCGCGAAATCCGCCGAGATAAACGCAGCAGAAAAATTGATCCAGCGGGCCAGACCACCGATTTATGCAAATTTATCAAACAAAATTAAAGCATAAGTAACTAACTTATAATGAGCAATATATATCGCTTATATCAAGCGATAGTTATACAAGTTTGCCCGTCACGTTACGTCCGTGGTTCGTTCCCAAGTAGTCAATCATGATGGCAACTCCGTTACTGAATTCCGCCTCTGGCGCGAGCAGGCTAACGACCAGCCAGCCGCTCTCAGCCATCCCGAAAAAGTAGCCCGGATGAACCCAGACGCCGCGTTCGAGCAGCGCTAAAACCGTCCGCTCATCCGGCTCAATCGCCGGAATCCGCAGCACCGCGTACCAACCGCCTTCAACCTTCAGCCGCTGGACAGCCTTGAGCCGCTCGACTGTCTCGAGCCTCGGATCGGATTTGGCCGCCTCAAGCGCACGATCGAGCACAGCCAGATTCGCGGCAACGCGCTGCCGAATCTGCTCTTGGATCGCCTCGCGCCCGCCGAGCCACGCCGGCAGCGCCAACTGCACCGGCGCGTTCATTGAGAGAAACGTGTCGGCGATAACTTCGAGGCGGCTAAGAGCGTCCTCGGCGACCCGCTCGCGCTCCGGACCGGCGACCAGCGGCTCAGCAGCCACAATCCAGGCAGCCTTCATCTGCGGCAACGCTGCAATCTTGCTGAGCCCGCTAACCACGTAAACCGGAACGCCTTCAATCCCGAGGGCGAAGCTTTTGGGCTTGTCGTTCGGGCTCTCGGCCTTCGGCCCAAAACTGTAGTCGAGAAAGACCTCATCGACGATGAGCGACAGGCCGAACTCGCGACACATCTCGCGCCAGCTCCTCGGCCTCCCATGGCTTGGTGTAGTGGCCGGTTGGATTATTGGGGTGCACGATCACGATGGCGCGCGTCTGAGGAGTAATCGCGCGGCGAATCCCTTCAGCATCGATCTGCCAACCGTTCTCATAGACAAGCGGCGCGGCCTTCAGGCGCACATCATCAAGGCCAGCGAGAAAGTCGAAGAGCGGATAACCCGGCTGCGGGATGAGAATTTCGTCGCCGGGATCGCACAGCAACCGGAAGAGAAAGCTGTACGCCTCGCTGGTGCTCGTGGTGAGAATGATCTGATTTGCATCGAGAGCGACTCCGTGCGCGGCGTAATACTCGCAGACGGCTTCGCGCGAAGAGAGAAGACCCTTGGGCTGCGGATCGTATTCGAGCGCTCGCGGATCGGTGAGCGCATCAAGCAGGGAAGCTGGATAAGCAAATCCGCACTTCGTAGGATTTGAAGCGGTCAGATCGGCAATCGGCAAACCGGCCGCGACGCGCTCGCGGTGCGCGCGAGCCAACTCGCTCTCTTCCAAATTCCAGTCGGTTCTTTTCGAAAAAGGCAACGGCTTTGGCATTGGATTCGTATCGGGATCTGTCGGCGGATCTTTCTCGGGCCGCTCGCACGCGCTGAATCCGTCCGCAATTCAATCGTGCACAATGAAAGAGGCGCCTGCAACAACGATACATGGGGAAAACCATACATCGGGAATGCATGGGGCGACGGTTTGATGTTGGCGAGGTGGCCTTGGCTCTGCGCGCTGTGATCTTTGACTACGGAAGAGTGTTGACCGGGCCGCCGGATCCTGCGGCGTATGCCGAGCTGCTGCGCATCACGGGGCTTTCAGCGGATCGCCTGGACCAGTTTTATTGGAAGGACCGCAATGCCTACGACGAGGGAAAGCTGACCGGGATCGGCTTCTGGCGACAGATCGTGCGCGATGAAGGGCTGAGACTGAGCGAGCCGGCAATTGAAGAGCTGAATCTGTGGGACGCGCGCATGTGGACGCGCGGGGACCCGGCGATGCTCGATTGGCAACTCGCCATCAAGCAGCGTGGCCTGCTCACGGCCATCGTCTCCAATATGGGCGATTTTGTGCACGAGCACATGGTCCGCGAGCTTGGCTGGCTTTCGCGCTTCGATGTGCTGGTCTGGAGCTACCAACTCGGCATCGCCAAGCCCGATGCGGCGATTTATCGCTATGCGTTGGAGAGGCTGGGAACGCAGCCAGCAGAGACATTGTTTATCGACGATAAAGAGGAGAATGTCGATGCGGCCATCGCGCTGGGAATGAAGGGGATCATTTTTTCGGATGTAGAAATGCTGCGCACGGACCTGGTGAAGTCCGGCCTAAGCAATGAACTGCCGTTGCCCTGAGGACGAATCCGATGGTGTGCGGAAAGCGAATGCTGCACCGGAAATCAATGCGTAGATATCTGCCGCTTATTGCCCAGGTGATAGGTCAGCCCAAATGTCGCGTTCATCACGTCGAGGCCAGGATTGACGGGAACGATGAACGCGTCAGAGAAATGGAAGTCGCCGAACAAGCCAAGACGCAAATCGTATCGGTCGTTCATCCGGACTTCAACCCCGAAAGCTGACTGAAGGCTGAGGTTCTCATAGGTCGTCTTGTTTGAAAGCGGCTTTTGCGAGAACACCAGCGCGCCGCCCTTGGCCATCAGGTAAGGCTTGATGGTTTTGCCGTCGCGCCATAGCCAGCGGATACCGATGGGCGAGATGTCCACTCCGGGGATGGTCTTTCGGCTCTGGCTGAGGGTATTGCCCCAGATGTCCATCAGCTTCGGCTGGTTCAGCAGAACCATGGGCATCACTTCTGCCACGTAGTCCACGCGCGCCTTGAATAAGTGGCCCCAGTAGTGGCGATCGTACTCAATGCCGACATCGTACAGTTTGCAATTCTCACCCGCAGCAAAGATGTGGTAGTTCCCGTATGAAACCAATCCCTCAACGGTGATCTCGCTCTCCGGCCGCGGCTTGGGCGGGTGGTCAGTAGCTGTCACCAAAGGCGCAGCGATTGCATCCGCTGGCGCTGCGAGCGCGTCTGTTGCGGGCAATGCGTTCTGAGCCGACGCTGGTTGGGGAAGGGTAAGGCAGATCGAGGCCGTCAAGAGTGCGACCAATAAGACTGCGCCCGACAAGACGGTGCGGGAGCGGCCCACGAGTGCGCGGCCAGATCGACCCGCGCCACCCAAGCGGGCGAACGCAACGGTGGGAGAAAAACCGCACCCATTTGGCCGCATCACGACGCAACCTCAAATTCAGACGAGAACCGGTAACTTCAGACGTGAAATGGACGGGAGAAACAAATATCGTGGCTAGTTTAGTTGTGCGGTGCAGCGTTTGCAACGAAGGAATTCCTGAAAGCCTCACGCTGGTAACTTAGCCGCTGCGGAGGATGATTTCCAGCGTTTGAGACTTGATGCCAATCGCCGCTAGGATGCCGCCCCGAGGCCGACCAGATTGGCCGCGGCAATGATCACCAGAATCCCAACCCACAAAAGGCGGATGGGTCGCCTCTGCACGCCCTTCCATTCGCCGAGCGCCAGGCCAACGAGTCCGCCGCAAAGCACATAGCCGCTCATGTGCAGCATCCAGTTCACATAGCTGAGCCGCGCCGGGATATTGGCTTCTCCCCACGCGTAAAAGAAGAACTGCAGATACCACATGATGCCGCCGGAGGCAGCCATGGCGCCGTTCTTGAGCAAGATGGCGGCGGGCTGCGCGAGGTCAGCGCGGAGGGAGAGGTCTTTCTTGAATCCGAGGCGGACGAAGCAGTAGGTCATGTTGATGATCGCGCCGCCGCCCATGATGAGAACGTAGCTGGGCAGCCGGGCGTAAAGCGGATTGACGCCGAGTTGCAAAGCGGCAGCGCGGATGGGAGTGGCCGCGTCAAGGGCGAAAGAGAATCCCGAGGAAAAGATGCCGCACATCACGGCAAGCGCGAGGCCGAGAGCGACGTTGAACTCCTTGATCTCGCCGCCGAGCTCGACTTCTTTCTGGTGACCGGCATAGGAAACAATGGCGACGCCAATCAACGCAACGATGACACCGGCCATGCTCCAGAGTCCGCCGCGGCTGGTAAACAGCACCAAGAATTGGCCGTGGAGCGCGGGCGGCACAAGCGTTCCAACGACCAGCGTAACTCCGATGGCAACGCCGATGCCGAGGGACATGCCGAGGTGGCGCATGGTGAGCCCGTAGCTGACATTGCCGACGCCCCACATGGCGCCGAAGAGCGCAACTTTCCACATCAGAGCAGGATCGAGCGAGGCATAGAAGCTGTGAAGGTCTGGGAGCAGAAGATAGCTCACACCGATCGGCAGCAGAATCCAGGAGAAGAATCCGGCGACGGCCCAGGTGGTTTCCCAGGACCATTTCTTCACCTTCCCGATTGGCGCATAGAACGAGGCGGCGCAAGCCGCACCCACCATGTGCCATCCAATTCCGGCGAAGATTGCGAGCGGCATTCTGACTCCATTTCCATCTATCGAGCGCGGTGCAAGAGCCGCCCGCGAACAAACTCAAAGCGTATCGGTTGTGCGCAGCGTTTGTACAGTGGAGAGAATTGCAACGAATGTGGCGGCGGGGACGCCGCCATGACAGCCGGCGGGGACGCCGGCGCTACCTTACACTCACTGCATGGCACTACGGCTTTATGCTGCTACCACCAGCGCGGGCAAGCTGCGCGATTTTCGCACCGCCGCGGAGAAATATTCAGTCAGCATCGAGCCGCTTCCCGGCATCGAAACGATCGCCGCGCCCGACGAAGATGGCGACACGTTTCTGGCCAATGCGGCGACCAAGGCGGTTTACTATTCGCGTTTCGCGCCCGGTGAGCTGGTGGTCGCGGACGATTCCGGTCTCGAGGTCGACGCGCTCGGCGGGGCGCCCGGTGTGCGATCGGCTCGGTTTGCAGCTGACTCCGGCCTGGTGGATTCGCCCGACGCGAATGACAACACCGACGTGTGGAACAATATGTTGCTGCTGCAAAAGCTGGCTGATATTCCCGAGACGCTTCGCACGGCCCGCTACCAGTGCACGCTCGTTGTCGCGC
Organism: uncultured Acidobacteriaceae bacterium; assembly: GCA_963763585.1. Taxonomy (GTDB): domain Bacteria; phylum Acidobacteriota; class Terriglobia; order Terriglobales; family Acidobacteriaceae; genus Telmatobacter. The sequence continues at coordinate 19,761 of CAVXPR010000038.1, forward strand.
GCGACGAGAAAGTAGTACACGTCGCCGACGGAACGGTGGAAGGGATGATTCTGGAGGCACCGCGTGGCAACGGCGGCTTCGGCTACGATCCGCTGTTCTACCTGCCGCAATTGGGCAAGACAATGGCGGAGATCGATCTCGAAACCAAGCTTTCGCTGAGCCATCGCGGAAGGGCGATTGCGGCGTTGCTGCCGATGTTATCGCGCTGACATTCCACGGCGCTTCTCTAAGGGCTTAAAGTGCGGAGCACCTTGACGGACCTAACGTCAGACTCGAATAATGCGAATGAATCAAAGCGCGAGCTTTCGTCCCTCAATCTAAGACAGCCTCAGCCCGCACCTGTACTGCATAGGAGCAAATTTCTCCATGGCAACCGTTCAACCTGCCGCGCCTAACTCCGCCAATGCCTCCTCGGTGCATGTTGTTGGCCGCGGTGTTGAGCCGTTGCGCGCGGGGCAGGGCACAAGCTTTATTTGGCGCAAGCTGCATTCGCTGCTCGGCGTCGTTCCCATTGGAGCTTTTCTCCTCGAGCATTTGCTTTCGAATTTCGAAGCGCTGAAGGGGCCGATCGCTTACGGCGAGCAGGTGAAGTTTCTGAATGGCCTGCCGCTGGTGCGGGTGCTGGAGTGGGTTTTTATTTTTCTGCCCGATTCTGTATCACGCGTTCTATGGCGTCTACATCTGGCTGCGCGGCAAATCGAACATTGTGTATTACCCGTGGGCAGGGAACTGGATGTACCTCGCGCAGCGCTACACCGGCCTGATCGCTTTCGCATACATCGCCTACCACGTTGCAACGCAGCGTTTCATGGGCGCGAGCCTGCCTGAAAATCCCGGCATGGCATTCGCTAAGGTTCAGCACGAGCTTCAGAATCCATGGATCGTCGCCGTTTATGTGATTGCGATGATCGCCGTCTGCTGGCACTTTGCCTACGGCATTTGGCTCTTCGCCGCCAAGTGGGGCATTACGCCGGGAGAAACTGCGCGGCGCCGCTTCGGTTATGTTTGCGTCGCGTTCGGAGTGCTGCTTGCCGGCATGGGAATCGCCAGCATCTGGGCGTTTGTCGGGCCGAAGTATCAGAATGCACCTGACAACGTGCCGCTGACCTATTTCACCGCGCCAGCGCAGCAGAATCTCGCAGCCGTGCAGCCTGCGAGCGACCAACCCCCAACTGTGAACTACGAACTGCGAACCGCGAACGCTTCGCTGTAAGGTAAGGACGCAACATGGCAGCACCCAAAATTATCGTGGTTGGTGGAGGGCTGGCGGGGCTTGCGGCCGTCATCAAGATCGCCGAGGCTGGCGGCAATGTGGATCTGTTTTCGATTGTCCCGGTCAAGCGCTCGCACTCGGTTTGCGCGCAAGGCGGAATCAACGCCGCCAAGAACCTGAAGGGCGAGGGCGACACCACCGCGCAACATTTCGACGACACGATTTACGGCGGCGACTTTCTGGCCAACCAGACGCCGGTGAAGGCCATGTGCGAGGCTGCGCCGGCGATTATTGATTTGCTCGACCGCATGGGCGTTCCGTTCAACCGCACGCCCGAGGGGCTGCTAGATTTTCGGCGATTCGGCGGCACGCTCTACCATCGGACGGCATTCGCGGGAGCCACTACCGGCCAGCAACTGCTTTATGCGCTCGACGAGCAAGTGCGCCGCTACGAGGCCGAGGGCAAAGTACACAAGTTCGAGGGCTGGGAGTTTCTCTCCGCCATCATCGACGGCAAGGGCGCCGCGCGGGGCATCGTGGCGATGAATCTGCGCACAATGGAGCTGAAGGCGTTTGCGGCCGATGCGATCATTCTGGCGACAGGCGGCAACGGGGCGATCTTCGGCAAGAGCACCAACTCCGTGGTGTGCACTGGGTCGGCGCAATCGGCGGTTTTCCAGCAGGGCGTGTATTACGCCAACGGCGAATTCATCCAGGTGCATCCGACGTGCATTCCTGGCGAGGACAAGCTGCGGCTTATGTCGGAGTCGGCGCGCGGCGAGGGCGGGCGTGTTTGGGTTCCGCGCACGCCGGGCGACAATCGCGCGTTCAAGGCGATTCCGGAGGCCGAGCGGTTCTACTTCCTCGAAGAGTGGTATCCGAAATACGGAAACCTGGTGCCGCGCGACGTGGCCACGCGCGCCATTCACAAAGTCGTGTTTGAAATGGGCCTTGGCCTTGACGGCCAGCCGATGGTTTATCTGGACCTGACGCACATCGACCGCGAGATGCTGCACTACAAGCTCGGCGGCATTCTCGAGATCTACGAGAAGTTTGTCGGTGTCGATCCGTGTTTGGAGCCGATGAAGATCTTTCCCGGCATGCATTACACCATGGGCGGCATTTGGGTGGACTTCAACCAGATGACTAATGTCCCGGGTATCTTTGCCGCGGGCGAGTGCGAGTATCAATATCACGGGGCGAACCGGCTGGGCGCGAACTCGCTGGTCAGCTGCATCTTCGGCGGATTTATCGCCGGGCCAAACGCGCTGCGATATGCGAAGAGCCTGTCGGCGGCGGAAGGCGACGGCGGAGCGGCGGCGGAAGTGGCGCGGCAGGCGGAGATCAACAGCAAGCTGATCAATAACGAGGGCGGAGAGAATCCTTTCAAGCTGTGGCGCGAGCTGGGCGAGACCGTGACCGAGCACGCAACCGTGATCCGCTACAACAAGGACCTGAAAGAGGCCGACGAAAAGATCGTGGAGCTGATTGACCGCTTTAAGAATGTGAACCTGAGCGACAAGAGCCAGTGGGCGAATACCAGCTTTGCGTTCGCGCGGCAGTTGAAGAACATGCTGGAGCTTTCGCGCACCATTACGCTGGGAGCGCTTCTGCGCGACGAGTCGCGCGGCGCGCACTACAAGCCGGATTTTCCAGACCGCAATGACGAGCGGTTCCTGAAGACGACCAAGGCGAGTTTTACGGGCGACGTGGAAGGACCGAAGTTTGAGTACGAGGAAGTGGACACGCAGTTTATCAAGCCGCGGCCGCGCAGATACGACGCAGCGAAATAAGAATTGCATGCAGCGGACTTTTGGACGAGAGAAGCGCGAGCGCGAAGGGTGATTCAGTAGAAAGGGATCAGAAAAGGGAAAATGGCGACGAGGATAGTCAATTTTGAATTCAAGCGCCAGGCCAGCCCCGAGGCGGCGGCGGTGTGGGAGCGGTTTGAGCTGGAGTGGCGGCCGGGGATGAACGTTGTTTCGGCGATGATGGAGATTGCGCGAAATCCCGTGACCGCTGACGGACGGCAAACCACGCCGATCGCCTACGATTCCAACTGCCTCGAGGAGATTTGCGGGTCGTGCGCGATGCGCATCAACGGCAAGGCGCGCATGGCGTGTTCGGCACTCGTCGACAATCTCCAGCAGCCGATCAAGGTTGAGCCGTTGACCAAGTTTCCGCTGGTGCGCGATCTGCAGGTCGACAGGTCAGTTCTGTTTGAGAACCTGAAGCTCGTGAAGGCGTGGGTTCCGGTTGATGGCACGTATGACCTTGGTCCGGGGCCGCGCGTTTATCCGCAAGAGCAGGAGATCAACTATCCGCTCTCGAACTGCATCAGCTGCACGTGCTGCATGGAGGTTTGCCCGCAGTTCGATGAAGGCACGGGATTTGTGGGCGCGGCGACCATTGCGCAGGTCAAGCTGTTCAACAACCATCCGACAGGGAAGGTTTTGAAGGAAGAGCGGCTGCGCGCGCTGGCCGGCGACGGCGGCATTCAGGAGTGCGGCTTTGCGCAGAACTGCGTTGAGGTTTGCCCGAAGCAGATTCCGCTGACCAACGCGATCAGCGATGTAAGTCGCGACGTGATGGCGCAGAAGGTCAAGGACTGGCTGAAGAGCTAGAGTGCAGCTGCTAGCGTCTAGCTACGAGCCTTTAGCTTCATGCTGAATGGGCTGCGCGGAGACGGACGCGACGCGGAGCAAAACGCGACGCAGAGCAAATCGTGACGCAGAGCCAAATGCGCAAATATTGTCGCGAGAAGTAGAATGCGAAAAACCGATCGCCCAAGCGCCCTGGAAAAACTTCTGACTCGCAAAGTTGTGGGGAGAACCCTGCGCAGATTTTTGCGTCCGCCGGAGATCGCTGCAACGGAAATCGATGTTCGCGAAGCCTATCGTTTGTGGGCACCGAAATATGCCGACGAGACCGCAACGCATTTTCTCGATGACGAATTGGCGCGCGAGATGCTCGACGGGTTGCCGAGGATTCATCTGCTTGATGCGGGCTGCGGTGCGGGCGCAAGAATTCGAGATATTCCGGGAGCCGTGGGAATCGATTTAAGTCCGGAGATGCTGGCAGCGGGAGGCTTGCACACCGTTGTTGCCGGAGACATCCGCGCGATGCCATTCGCGGTGGGCGAATTCGACATGGTGTGGTGCCGGCTCGTTCTTGGCCATCTTCGTGATCCCTTTCCGGCCTACCAGGAATTCTTTCGCGTTTGCAGGCCGGGTGGAGCCGTGTTCGTCACGGACTTCCATCCTGAGGCGGTGCGCGCAGGTCATCGCAGAACATTCAATGATCAGGCTGGCGCAGTCCACGTGATCGAACATTATGTGCACGCAAACCATGTCGAGATGGCTTCGCTGGCCGGGCTCGAATTGGTTGCGACACGCGATGGCGCGGTGGGACCGTCGATTCGCGAGTTCTACGTTCATGGAATCGGCCGGAAGGCTTACATCAGAGACTTCGGCCTGAATCTTGTGAGAGCGTTTCTTTTTCGGCGTCCCGCCTGATGAGCCGATTATTGATATGGCGGCGAGGCGAAAATTCGACGAATGGGCCAAGTGCCGGAAAAGTATCGAAAACGGCCGGAAAGGGGCTGAAAAAGGTCGATTTTGCCTCGTTTTTTCGCGTTTTTTCGACGCGACTTTTGGAAAATTCTGTTGATGATAATGGAGTTAAGTGTACTTTGCACCAAACGAAGTGCACCTTTTTTCACTTTTCGGCAGAAATCGGGCGCTTTAGGCGAATATAGAGCAAATGAATTGCCACGAAAATGCAGGGTCGGCGGGGTCGTTTCGAGTTGAGAAAATTGGGTGCGAGCGAGCGGGTGATGGCCAATAGGCAGTAGCCAATAGCGAGTTGCCGAGGCAGCCGAGGGCGGGGCGGTTGTGGCCGGGTCGTCCGATCTGTGCTCGTGGATCATGAGATTATTGTGCGCCAGCCGGGCGTAATTATCGGCAAAGTTGGAAAAGGAATTTAGGGTGTGTTTTCAGCGGGTTGCGGGGGGAATTGGAAGGGAATAGGGTTGACATATGTCAGACCAAGATTTTGAAAATCAGCGGATCGCGGCGGCGGAGAAAATTGCAGCGATGGAGACAGAAAGGTTCTTCGCGGAACGACGTGGGCGTACGGACGATGCGGCGTTCCTGCGCATTCTGAATCGGGAGGGCGGGGAGCCGCCGCGGCCTGAGGACGGGGTGGATTGAGGCAAAGTTGGAGAAGGAATTTAGGTCGTGTTTTCAGGGGGTTGCGGGGGAAATGGGCGAGGAGGGGGTTGCGGGGCGGCGGGCGTCTTTGTCTGACGGCATGGGCGTTTGTGGGGACTGATGACGAAAACGTGAATTGCTTTGCAGGGGTAGAACCTCAGGGCCTCCCGGTCCCAGCCCAGCGAGGAACCAAGCCACCCGCCTCTTAAGAGATTCTTATTCCCCTCTTCGCAAACATCGTCAAGAACATCAGCCCGTACTCAATCACCATATTTCTCGAGAGACGCGCGAATTCCTGGTCGGAAATGAGGGGATGGACGCCCTCATCGCTCAGGACGGCATAGAGACCGCGCGCGAGTTTATCTTGCTGCGGCGTCAGGAACTCTTTGTTCTTCAGAAAAGTGAGAGTTGGGTCCCAATCCGGGGGGACCGATAGGCCCATGCTTGCGGCAATCGCCGCGCCAGCGTCGATGTGAAGGTGCTCGATAAAACTGCGCAGGTGGCCAATGCAACTTTTGCGATCAAAGGCGTCCGTCGGCCTTGTCTAAACTTCCTCCGCCTTGTTCAACGCTGCGGTGAGTAATGAATTGAACCCGAGCGACTGGAGAAACGATTCAACGTGCACTTTGTCGTTTTCAACATCAGGATTTCTGGACTGCAGCAAGCTGCCCTCAACGTACAGATAGAGCGCCCTCCTGCATTGGACGAGGAAGGCGTCTATGCTCGCAACCAGTTCGTGACCCACAGCGCTAAATCCGGGCTTAAACTCTGGATTAAATTCGTGGTCCGACTTGCCGCGCGTGTGACGCGTTTGCCATGTTTGCGCTTCTGCAATTTCCCGTATTTGCGAGAGGAGGGCGGCATCGCTTCGAGTTCAGATTTCTTGAAGACATCAAAGTTTAGCGCAATGATCTCTTCCATTTGGACCGTCACCACGGCCATGTTTGCGTCTGGGTAAACGAGTTGGCTGGACATCCCCATGAGCGACGAAAGATAGCCATTCCTCACGCAGAACTCCGCGACCAACGGAAGTCCGCTTCTGAACCGCTCGCGCGAGAAGGATTCCAGACGCTTTCCATTTCCGAGAGCGAGTTGGGACTCGATCAGCTTATGAATGAATATGTGCCTTTGGCTATCGTCGATCTGCTGAAGGATCAACATCAGGAGCCCGTAGTTCCGACTCGTAAATTCCCACTCTCCCGGCTTTTCCCAAACGCTTCGTGGCCTTTGCTTTCCATGCTTTGTAGTGCGTAGATCGCCGTAATCGCGAGCGAATGGCCGCCTTGCTGAGCAACGTAAAAGCTCGGATCGGAAAGGCATCGTCTTGCCGACGTAGTTGTAGCCCAAGGTCGGCGTCAAGCGTTCCTGATCGAGGATCAGCACCGCCTGTTCAACCAAAATGCTGAAGTCCATAAACGGAAGAATAACACCGGAGATGTTGGCAAAATGACCGACGGCCGTCACGGACGATTCGTGTAAATCGCCGCGAAGTAGCACCATACTGCGGAGGGACGAAGGGACGATCTGGCGCCATTCTCACGTTGGTCCAGACCAGCTCCATTTGTATTGCCTACCCCGCTTTCTACTATATCTGAGTTACTCATACAAACCGCGAGATTTTGTCAACTCTTTGTCGATGCTTGCAATACCATTTGGAAGGTGGAGACACATCGCATATTTCACTTGCTTCTGCCTCAGGACCAGCGGGCCGCGTTGGTTCAGTGGCTGTCGCATCGCTTTGGGACCGACAATGTCAGAGTCGAATACAACCTGAATCTATGTTGACGTCGGCGAAGAGCCACTAGTGGCTTTGCGAGAGTTATTGCAGGTCAGCGACGGGGTTGCTCGACTCGCGATCTTCTGATCAAGATCTATTAATTTCAATATGCTTCTCAGATTGGAAAAGGTTGCATTTCTCCTTATTACGATTACTGTGTGCAGTTCATCCGGTCATATTAACAGCGGTTCCTCTAGATGGCGGTCTATGTATAGTCGACGACTGCCAAATCGCAGGGTCACTCCTCGAATTCGGGTTCGGTATCGCTAAGTCGGCAAGGGTCCTGCGATCTAATGAGCGGGTTGGGGCGTGGGTTTGAGCGCGGCTTCGCCGCGTACTTTGTTTCTCGGAAATGGGTGGGCTTATTCGTGGGGCTGAAGCCCCACGCTCCCTCCGTTGTTTTACCGCCGTAGCGAAGCTAGGACGGGGCACCCGACTCAGGATGACTGCCGAATAGAGATTGGTGCGATCCCACCCTTCGCCAGAAAAAAGCGAAGGATGGGGCAACGATCTTTCTATGGTGGGTGGGGGTTGCGAAATGCAGAAGCAGGTCCCCATTCGACTTCGATCGCTAGCGCGATCTTCGCTCAGGGCAGGCTTTCGGCTCCTATTATGCGAAGAGCAAAAGCAGGTCCCCATTCGACTCCGATCGTCCACCGCGGCGGACGATCGGCGCTCAGGGCAGGCTTTCGACTCCGCTGAAAAACGCTTCGCTCGGGATGACAGCCAAATAGAGGTTCGTGCGATCCCACCCTAGCGAAGCTAGGATGGGGCAACGTCCTTTGTGGCGGGTTAGGATCGCGAAAGAGAGAAGCAGGTCCCTCGACTCCGCTGAAAAACGCTTCGCTCGGGATGACATCAAGGTGGGTAGCAGGCCGCGCGAAGCGCGGCCCACTGCTCGCTGATGCTGCGCTCCGGTCGCTCAGGATGACTGCCAGGTGGGGGTTCGTGCGATCCCACCCTAGCGGGAATTCCAAGAAGCAGGTCCTTCGGCTCCCATCGCTGCGCACTGGTCGCTCAGGATGACAGGGCACCCATTCTTTTGTGGTGGGCTGGGGTGTGGGTTTGAGCGCGGCTTCGCCGCGTACTTTGTTTTGATGAAACATGGGTGGGTGGGTGTGGCAGTCAGGGATGAGTCCCTGACCTACCAGCCTCACGCTCCCCCTGGCCGCGAAGGCCCGTGGCTAAAGCCAATTTCATAGGAGGTCGCGATTCAGGGGCCTGAAGGCCCCTGCTCCCTCCGTTTACCGGAAGACGTCGGGTGAGTGGAGCGGGTTTGAGCGCGGCCTTGCCGCGTGATTTGTTTCGAAGAAATTGGGTGGGCGGGGTGGCAGTCGGAGATGAATCCCCGACCTACCAGCCTCACACTCCCTCGGTTGTCTTTCCCGCGCGGAGGGAGCAGGGGTCTTCAGACCTCGGAAACAGCAGCTCATCAAGGGGCCATTAGGCCCGGGCCTTCTTCCGCGCTTGTTTTGTGGTTGCGAAGATGATCAGGCATGGGGTCCAACGGGCTGGATGCTGCGGAGCTGAACGGGTAAGCTTCAGGCGTCGTTACGAGACCGCGACGGACGGGGTTCTGCTCGATATACCGCGCAGTTCACGAACTTCTCCTGGCTCATGATTTGGGATTCATTGGAGCCTTTCGTCCAGACGTCGAGCTTGCTTTTCAAGCGGAACGAAAAGCCTCCCTTGATGAACTGCATGGCCTTTTCGAGCGAGACATTGGGCGCGGGCGTGATGAGAACGTGGAAGTGGTCGGGCATGACGACGAACGCATGCAGGAGGAATCTTCCCTGGGCGCGGTAGTCGAGGATCGTTTTTTGAAGGAGCTCTGCGGTAGAAGTGACCTGGAAGAGGCGGCGGCGTTGGGCCGTCACGGCGGTGACGAAATACGTTCGAGTTTCTTGTGGAGCGAGGCGCACGTGGGAAGCATAATCGAAAGGCCCGAGGCTAAAGCCACTTTTGTTGGGGTCGCTTTTCAGGGGCCTAAAGGCCCCTGCTCCCTCCGTCTTGTAAAAGCCCGAGTTCTCCGCGAGCCTTAAAGGACCCTGCTCCGGTGCGCCGGTCAGTCGGCGGCCCAGGATTTTGGGATGTTTACGTAGGAGCGGTCGAGGTCGGTGACTGACGCGCAGCCTAGGAGGCGGAGGGTGCGGTCGAGGTCGGTGCGGAGGATTTCGATGGCGCGATTGACGCCGGCTTCTCCGGCGGCGGCGAGGCCGTAGGCGTAAGCGCGTCCGCAGAGCACCGCCTGCGCTCCGAGGGCGAGAGCCTTGGCGATGTCGGTGCCGCGGCGAATGCCTCCGTCGAGAAGAATTTCAGTTTGGCCGTGGACAGCGCTGACAATTTCCGGCAGAGCGCGCAGGGAAGATTCAACGCAATCGAGCTGGCGGCCGCCGTGATTGGAGACGGAGATGGCGGCTGCGCCTTGATCGACAGCGCGGCGTGCGTCGTCCGCAGTGAGGACGCCTTTGACGACGATGGGACCGCGCCAGTGATCGCGAATCCAGGCGAGATCGGCCCAGGTGACGGCGGATTCGGCGAGAGCGACGGCGACATCGGTGAGCGCCATGGGGCCTTTGCCGGGGATGACGACGTTGGGGAGCGGCTGGATTCCGCCGTCCGAGAGAAAGCCGGCGAGCCAGCCGGGGCGCGAGAGGATTTGCGGCAGGTAGGGAATTTTTTGGAAGGGGCTGCCGCTGACGAGCTCCTTCATGCCGTTGCGGAAGTCGCGCTCGCGAAGGCCGGAGACGGTGGTGTCGATGGTGACGACGAGCGCGGAAAAGCCGGCGGTGCGGGCGCGGTCGATGGCGGCCTCGGCGGCGCCACGGCCACCCATGAGATAGAGCTGATAAAAGACGGGGCCGGTGGAAGCGGCTTTTACGTTTTCAAGCTTGTGGCCGGAGATGGTGGAGAGAATGTAGGCGGTGCCGGCGTTGCCAGCGGCGCGGGCGGCGCCGACTTCTCCGACGGGGTGCATGAGGCGGCTGTAGCCGACGGGCGCGAGCAGAAATGGGAGCGCGAGATCGAAGCCGAGGACGCGGGTGCCGAGGTTGCAATGGTCGAAGGCGACGGCATGGCGGGGGCGGAAGGTGACGTCCTTATAGACGCGGGTGTTTTCGCGGAGGGTGACTTCGCCTTCGGCACCGCCATCGAGGTAATCGAACACAGAAGCGGGGACGCGGCGTTGGGCGATGGCGCGGAGATCGGCGATCGAGACGACGCGCGGGGAGGCGACGGAACGGGCGGATGGGGACATGCTTTTCCGTTATACCAAAAGACAGCGGGGTTGGCGGCGTTAGCGGAGCTAGCGGAGTTGGTTCGGAGGGCGACGCGCAAAGATTCGCTCGCCGACAGGGGCTGAAGCCCGCTTACTTTTGCAGCGGCAATTACGGCACGGCTAAAGCCGAGCCCTGATACAAAACGAAAAGCAACCGCAGGTCCTTCGGCTCGTCCCGCCGAAGCAGGACTCGCTCAGGATGACAACTTAGGAGGTTCAGTCGGAGAATTCGAGCGAGCCAAAATACGAGGCCGTCAAAATTCGAGGTCGTCGAAGCGACGCCATTTGTAGATGGCGATGGAGACGATCCAACTGAGGGCGAAGAGGCCGACGATGAAGTAGCCGAGGGTTCCGAAATTTGAATTGAGGCGGAGGATGGCTGCGAAGAAGCTGCCGGTGAGATGGAGCTGGCCGGCGAGGAGGCCGAGAGCCTCAATGCCGCCGACGACGAGCGCGACGACGACGGAGACGAAGGTGATGGTGAGGTTGTAGTAGAGCTTGCGCACGGGCTTGATGAAGGCCCAGCCGTAGGCGCCGAGCATGAGGATGTTGTCGGTGGTGTCGATGAGCGACATGCCGGCGGCGAAGAGGACGGGGAAGACGAGGATGGAGCCGAGGGGAAGTCCGCGAGAGGCTTCGGCGGCGGAGATGCCGAGGAGGCCGATTTCGGTGGCGGTGTCAAAGCCGAGGCCGAAGAGAACTCCGAGCGGGTACATGTGCCAACTGCGGCGGATGAGCGCGAACATGGGGCGGAAGAGGCGCGCGAGGAATCCGCGATTGGCGAGGAGGAGGTCGAAGTCTTCATCGACGTAGGGCTGGCCGGCGCGGACGCGGGCGAAGGCGCGATAGATGGAGATGAGCACGACGATATTGACGATGGCGATGGCGAAGAGAAAGAGACTCGAGACGAGGGTGCCGATGAGGCCGCCGATGGAGCGGGCGGCGTCCATTCTGTGCTGGAGGGCGAGCGCGGCGGCGGCGATCAGGACCGAGCCGATGACGACGATGGTGGAGTGGCCGAGCGAGAACATGAGGCCGACGGCGATGGGGCGTTTGCCCTCCTGCATGAGCTTGCGGGTGACATTGTCGATGGCGGCGATGTGGTCGGCGTCGACGGCGTGGCGAAGGCCGAAGCTGTAGGCGAGCAGCGCGGTGCCGAGCAGGAGCGGGAAGTGGCGGAAGGCGATGACGGCCCAGAGCCAGGCTCCGGCATTGAAGAGAAAAAGCAGGACGTAGATGCCGATGACTTTGTTGCGGAGATTTCCGGCGGCGTCGTCGAAAAGGGAAAGCAGGCGGGGACGGGGCGCGGCGGCTGTGTTGAGGGGCGGCGCTGCGAGTGGATTGGCGGGGTTCATCGGAAATTTGATGATAGAACAGGCAGGGGACAGAGGTCGGTGATAAGGGGTCAGTGATCGGTGGTCAGTGATTTGTGCGGGACGGATGTCAACCGCGGGCTAAAAGAGGTGAGCACCCACAAAGAGCGCCAATGCTACGACATACAACGCCACCAAAATGAACCAACCCAAAGACTTGGTCCACCCTTGGACCGTTGGACTGTCGGTCGTACCCAATGTGTCAGTCAACCCTCGGCTCATCAGCCACCAAATTCCGGTGACGATGGGCGGCATAAAGATTAGAACAAGTACTTGCTGATACAACGGCAGCCCTGCGTGTCGAACCATTCGGTCATTTCCTCCAATTCAGCGCCCTTCCACGAAAACAGAACTCGGCGAGTCTGCGGCGCCCAATCCACCGAGTCACCTTCGAGTGAAGTAACCGTAGATGGTGATAGAAAACATCAGGACATATGCGGCGACCAAGAGCGCCCAGAAACCCGATTTTGTCCAGCCCCGAACAGCTTGACTATCGGTTGTACCTAACGCGCCCGACCAGCCCTTACTCATAAGCAACCAAATTGCAGCGCCAACAGGAGGAATAATAATGTCGTACAAAATCTGCTGATATAAAGGCAATGCAGCGTGTCTAAACATCATCTCTTTCCTCCAATTCAGCATCCTTTCACAAAAACGAGAACCGGTGAGCTTGCGCCTGACAGTCTCAGTGCGCGACGAGCGCGGCCAGAAGCGGGACGTAGGCGAGCAGGGTGACGGCGATTCCGGCGAGGGCGGCGAGCGCGAGCGAGTGGAAAAAGACGAAGCGGAGGATTGATCCTTCCTGGCCGTAGGTATTGGTCGCGGTGCTTGCGACTACGATGCTGGCTGCGTCGATCATTTTGCCCATGACGCCGCCGGCTGAGTTGGCCGAGGCCATGAGCATGGGCGATACGCCGATCTGGCGCGCGGTGATGACCTGCAAGGCTGCCGAAGAGGACATTGGAAGATGTGTCGGAGCCGGTGCTGGCGGTGCCGAGCCACCCAATGAGCGTGCCGAAGAATGGATAGAGCGCGCCGGTGCGGGCGAAGGCGAGGCCGAGCGTGGCGTCGAGCCCGCAATAGCGCGTGATGTAGCCGACGGCCATCATGGCGGCGATGGTGACGAAGGTGTAGCGGATCTTGAAGATGGTTTGCGCAAAGGCCGCGGCGAGCGTGCGCGGCGAGAGCCCCATGAGCAGGCCGGCGACGAGCGCGGCGAGCAGGACGGCGGTTCCGGTGGCGGTGAGCCAGTTGAAATTGAAGACGGCGGCTTCTTTGGTGGCGGCGGCGACGACGGGCGGAACGCGCTGAATGGCGTTGTGGAGCCCGATGACGGGGATTTTGATGGTGGAGCGCGCGTCCATCCACGCGGAGATGCGGGGAAGTCCCCAAAGAAATACAGTGAGGCTCAAAACGAGCCAGGGAAGCCACGCGTTAAAGATGGCGGCGGCGCTGTGGCCGTGGTGTTGGCGAGTCTGGCCGGTGATGTCTTTGAGATCGACATCGAGAATCCGGCGTGGCTGCCAGAAGCGGAGAAATGCGAGGAGAGCGACGATGGTGGTTGCGGCGGCGACGATGGCTACGAGCCAGGGTCCGCTGTAAGTGGCCATAAGATATTGCGCGGCGCCAAATGTGACACCAGCGACGAGGATCGCGGGCCAGACTTCGAGCATGGCGGCGAATCCGGCGAAGGCCCAGATAAGCCAGAAGGGAATGAGCACGTCAAAAGGTAGAAGAATCAATGCCGTCGTGTGCGAAAGACCGAGTAGATCGAGGCCGGTGACGCCGTGCAGAGCTACGAGGGGGATCCCAGTGGCTCCGAAGGCGACGGGCGCGGTGTTGGCGAGAAGCGAAAGGCCCGCGGCCTGGAGCGGCTTGAAGCCGAGACTGATGAGAATGGCGGCGCAGACGGCGACGGGAGTGCCGAATCCGGATGTTCCTTCGAAAAATGCGCCGAGCGCGAAGGCGATGAGAAGCAATTGCAGGCGGCTGTCAGCGGTGATGCCGGTGAGGCTTTGCTGGAGCGTGACGAAGCGGCCGGTTTTGACGGTGAGGCTCGTAGAGAAACATGACGGGAAGAATGATCCAGCAGATGGGGAAGAGGCCGTAGCCCGCGCCGAAGGCAGCGGCGGTAAAGGCGAGCCGCGCAGGCATGTGAAAGACGAACAGTGGCGGCGAGGAGTGCTGTGGAGAGACCGGCGAGCGCGGCGACATGCGCTTTGAGACGCAGAATGGCCATCGTGCCAAGAAGAACCACGATGGGCAGCGCGGCGACGAGGGTGGAGAGTAGAAAGCTGCCGGTGGGGTTGTAGCCCTGCGCCCAGTGGAGCGCGGCGGAGTTGGTTTTGAAAAGATAAACGACGGCGGCGATGAGGGCGAGGAAGGCAAAGGCCTCGAGGGCGAGAGAAATCGCGTGCGATTTTGAGGGGGACTGATTGCTCGGCGCGGATGGAGTTGACGGCATGGATTCTCGCTGTCGGGTGCGTCTCATTTCATGTCGGAAGACAGCAGCGGGGCGGGCGCATTTGGTTTTACTGCCTCTACCTCGCGGCGGACGGTGAGGACGGTGATGTCGTCCTGCTGGCCGAAAGATTTAGCGGCGTCGGCGAGGAAGATTGCGGGCTTTTGACTGAACTGGCGGATGCGGTCGAATCCGAAGAGCTCGCCGTTGGGGTGGCGAGCTTCGACGACTCCGTCGGAGAGCAGGAGGATGCGGTCACCGGGATGGAGGAAGAAACGGGATTCCTCGTAAATGATTTCGCCGAGGACGCCGAGCGGAAGGCTGCCCGGCAGAGCGATCTCCTGGCTGTTGAGATAGGGCGGCAGATGACCGGCGTTGGCGATGACGACTTCGCCGTTGACGCCGAACCAGAGGGCCTGGCAGGTGGTAAAGCTGTCGGTTCCGGAGAGAACTCGGTTGAGAGATTCGAGAATCCTGGCGGGGTGGCGCTCAGTCCCGCGGCGTAACGCACCCATGAGAAGCGAGACGTTCATGGCGGCTTTGAGTCCATGGCCGGCAACATCGCCGATGACGACGAGGATGCCTTGGCTGCCCATGGTCTGCACATGGAAGAAATCGCCGCCGACCTCGCTGGCGGGGCTGTAGACGGAGTCCACTTCGAAGCCCGGCGTGGCCAGCTTTTCCTGGGGGATGAGCAGCTCCTGCACGCCGCGCGCAGCGGCAAGCTCGTTGGTGGCGTGCTCCTGATCGCGCTGCACGCGCAGATAGCGGAAGAAGACGATGAGCACGATGACGAGGATGCCTGCGTATCCGCCGACTGCGGAGATGTGAATGGGGATGGGTCCGGCCTGCACGGTGAGCGGCGAAATATATGGCGAGCCTGGTCCACCATTGATTGCGTTGCCAATGACGGCATCGAGGATACCGACCAAGGTGAATCCAAGCGGAACGAGGAGGAGGCCAGCCTCAAAATTTCGGCGCACGGCGGCGGCAATCAAGGTGCCGAAGACGAAGATGGACCAGCCAATCATCCAAAGACCGGTGGCGGCGAAGATGGCTATTAAATAGGGAAGTGCTCCGCGGTGAAAGAGAAAGAGCAAGGCAGGGGTGATGCCCAGGAGAACCGGCGCGGTGTAGCGCAGGCCGAGGATGTACCAGCGGCGCTTGAGGGAGAGAAAAGCGACGAGGAACTCAAAGAAGAGATACGCGGAGATGACGAGAAGCTGAAGGACCAGCGTGGCACAGACAAAAGCGCTGAGTCGCGCGGAGGCGCCCGCCAGCTCAATAAAGCCGATGGGCGCCGCGCAGAGCTCATGCAGTGCAAGCCACAGGTACTCTGGGTGGCCTTCTTCAGAGAAATAGAGCGCGAGGAGAAACCCGGCCAGTACGGCGAGGAGGACGGAGTAGATGAGATTCAGCAATCGCTCGAAGAGGGTGCGATCGGAGGCGAGATTGAGCTCACGATCGAGCTCGCTGGAGTTGCCGAGGAAGAGCGTGTGGTTGGCGAAGAATCCCGTGTAGGTATTGGCGCCGAACGCGGAGTAGATAACACGCACCACCAGGTTGAGCGATGTTACCGAGGGGTCGAGATCCAGATTGTAGAGGCGAGATATTGGTTCGTATTCCTCGGGAGCATCTCCGTGCGGGCCCTCGGGGTGGATCTGAATGCCATTGACGAAGACTTCAGGGATGAGTCCGGGAGAGCCAACTTCGATGGCGTTGCCGTGCGAGACGGGAAGTTCGATGAGCAGAGCTAACGGCCCGTGATTGGGAGCGAGTTGAATATGAAGCCGGAAAAATACGTATCGGCGCGCCGGCGTTCCGGTGACCGGAGGAGTGGCAGTGCCAGAGGGCGACTTGGCAGGCGCCGTTTGATCTTCGTCTGGAACTTCGCCGATGGAAGGCTGAGCATCGCGGACGGCCCAGGCGGAGTCATCGAAAGTGGGCGAAGAAGCCGAGAGGTCGGACGTGATGCCGACGCGCCAGTTTTTGTCCAGAATGAGAGGAGAACCGAGGCTGGTGGCGTCAAAGACGGCCGGCGCGACCGAGGGTGCGACAAGCTTGCCCCGCTTAGCGTGGTTATGGGGTTTTGGAGCGTCAGCTGGAGCATGGGCGGGAGCAGGTTTTGGAGATGGAGGTGCGGCCTGGGCGGCAAGCAGTGCTGCCCCACAGACGGCAATCCAAACTGCTGACAGAAATCTCAGCCGCAAAAGGCCTCCCCAGCGGTTTTATTCACTTTACTTGATGGGGGCGGAACAGGGAACAGTTCACTGAGGGACATGCGAACAGCAGTAACGGGTAGTAAGACGGAAACGCAGGGAATGAGGCGTCAAGACTGGCGTCAGGGGACGAAGTGTCACGGAACGAAAGGGTTGGGGAAAATGTGTTTTTGCCTTTGCTGTCCAATTGGCACATACTGGCGTCTATATATATGGTGCGTGGCGGGCAAGTAAGGCAAGCGTGGGCTTAGACGGTGGATTGGGCGGAGGCGAAGTCATGAAGGCAACGGATCGCACGGTTCTGAGAGTGACGGTTCTGGCGGGATTGGCGCTGGCCGCAAGCGTTGGAGTTTGGGCGCAGGCGAGTAGCAGCGGGGCGCAGACGACCGCGACGACCGGGTCGGCCGCAAGCCCGACCGCATCGCAGCAACCATCGCAAACGGCACAGCCGGCTGCCGGCGCCACGCCAGTAGGCGGAGACGCGCAGGCTCCTGCAAAGCAGCCTGATTCCGGAGCGGCATCGACTGCGAGCCAGACCACTGCGAGCAACACGCCGCTGGCTCCGTGCGAGACGGGGAAGAACGCCGACAAGAAAGACAAGAAAAAGGACAAGGACGCAAAAGATACAACTGACAGCCCTGAGCCGGGCACGACGGCAGTGGGCGGCGATTGCGCCGGGCCTGTCGCGGTTGACGTGGATAAGATTGTCGATCCCGGCAGCCAGATGATCACGATCAAGCCAGGCAGCATCGAGGATGTGAGCGCGGTGGGCAATCGCGAGATCGGCAAGCGCGGGTTGGGCAACTGGTACTCGACCGACGGCGAGATCAAGATGGGCAAGCAGTTCGCCGACGAGATCGAGAAGAGCACGAAGTTCATTACCGATCCCGTGGTGGACGAATACGTGAATCGAATCGGGCAAAATATTGTGAAGAACTCCGACTGCAAAGTGCCGTTCACGATCAAGGTGATTGATTCGGACGAGATCAATGCCATGGCGCTGCCGGGCGGATTCTTCTATGTGAACTCCGGGCTGATTCTGGCGGCGGATGAAGAGGCCGAGCTGGCGGGCGTGATGGCGCATGAGACGGCGCACGTATGCGCGCACCACGCGGCGCGCGAAATGACGCGGCTAAATTACGCAGAGATCGGCATGGTGCCGCTGGAGATCATGCTGCCGTACGATCTGGCGGGATACGGGATCTACGAGGCGGCGCAACTGGCGATTCCGATCACGTTCCTGCAGTTCTCGCGCGACTTCGAGGCGCAGGCCGACTATCTGGGCGTGCAGTATATGTACCGGTCAGGATACGATCCGCAGGCCTTTATCACCTTCTTTGAAAAGGTGCAGGCCCTTGAGAAGCGCAAGCCGGGATTAGTGGCGAAGGCGTTCAGCGACCATCCGCAGACGCCGGACCGGATTTTGCACACGCAGGAGGAGATTGCGCGCATTCTTCCGGCCAAGGACGATTACCTGGTGACGACGTCGGAGTTTGACGATGTGAAGGCAAGGCTGGCGCGCATCGAAGACAAGCGCAGGCTGATCGACACCAAGGGTGGCGCGAAGCCATCGCTGCGCAGGGCGAGCACGACGCCGGACAGCTCGGGCAATTCGGGCAGTTCGACGGGGAGCCAGGGTGGTAGCGCTTCCGGCGATTCGGGCGACGGACCACCGACACTGCATCGCAGAGACGACCAGAACTGAAAAGGCAGGGAACAGGGATCAGGGATCAGGGAACAGGAACCAGGGAACAGGAACCAGAGGTCTGGGATCAGGAATCTGAAAATCAGAGCGGCTTCCCGAGGAGGGAAGCCGCTTTTGCGTGGGTGCGAGGGTTGGCCGGATCGGGGCGGTTAGAGCTCTGAGAAAAAGGGACGTGGAACTAGCCGGACCATCTGCTTCACGGGCGCTATGGGTTGCGGAGGACTCGGCGGGCAAGCCCAATGGAATGGGGTTTTCCACAGGCGTGCCTCATCGAGCGGCTGACGGGAGAAACCCATTGAAATCCTGTAACTTACTGAAATTCCTTGAATGAACCGATCAAGTCGGGTTAAATACAGAAGTACCGGTACCAATGCCCGCAAGAATACCGCTTTGCATCCTGCATTTTTTTGGAAGGCAATCATGCGCAACGCTGCTATCCGTTCCAACCTGCTGGTTCCTGAAGTTCGCGAGGTCATGGACATTCGCCAGGCCTCGAATTACCTTGGCATCTCGGCCGACACGCTCTACAAGTACGCTTCAGATGGGTTCGTGCCCGCGTTCAAGCTGGGCAATCGCTGGCGGTTCAAGCGGTCGCGGCTGGATGAGTGGATGGATCGGCAGAGCGATTTGCATGCGGGCGGCGAAGTGGACGCGAGCAGGAAGAAGCCGGTGGCAAGGGAAGCAGTTTAGCGGCCGACAGCTCTAGTTAGGGACCGACAGCTCTAGCCGTTTTCTATTCGCGTTTTTATGTCCGAGTAAGCCGTCTTGACGAGCTCGTTGAGGGATGCGGCGTCGGCGGCAAATCCCGGCTCCAGCCTTACATGGCGCATCAACTTGCCAGTGCCCCGCATTAAGTGTGCTGGGTCTGGTAGCTCAGCGCCGCGAAAAAAACCCACGTTCACGTGCGACTTGAATACATTGACGTAGCCAAAGGGCACGTCACCCAGACATGCAACCGGGCAGCCGTCATGCAGTACCTCGCGGACTTCATCGCCGCACTTTCGCATCACCTCAAACCACTCGCGCGCAATGGTTCCCAATTCGCCACGATGCTTGCGCATCCACGCATCGATGGCTGGATCGCGAAGTACCGTACCGTTGAGTCGGAGAAATTCCGTTCTGATGGTCACTCCGGTTCCGCCTTTGTATCTATGTTAGCGACAGTTGGACGTGAGGTGCGAATGGGACGGGTGCTGGCCGGCCGTTTTTCTCTGTAACTCGGCGGCCGTTTGATCCATCTAAATTTACGAATGGTACTCCTCGTTGCCCCGGACGCTGTGGTCTGAGACAATTTAGAGAACTGGAGCGTGCGCATTGGCTATCTCGCGGTCGAGCCAACCCGTCGAATTGATCCGGCCCCCGGGCATGATTGCCGGTCCTGCGGCCTGGAAGAAGCGCATTGATAATACCTTTCTGATCGGCTTTCCTCTGGCCGGGTCGGTGGCCAGCATTTTCTGGTTTCGCAATCACCCAATCCACTGGGTAGAGGTCATCACCTTCGCCGTCGGCTACTTCATCGTAGGCATGGGCACGGGCGTCGGATTCCACCGGTATTTCTCGCACAAGAGCTTTGAGACGTCGCCATGGGTTGCTTACATGCTGGGCGCATTCGGATCGATGTCATTTCAGAGCTCGCTGCTGACCTGGACGACCGATCATCGCCGGCATCACTCCCATACCGACAACTGCGGCGACAACCACAGCCCGTTTGTGGACGGCCACTGCGATCACGAGAACACGCTCCGGGGCCTTTTGCACGCTCACATCGGATGGATGTTCGACAACACCGTCACTGACCTCAACATCTACGGCCGCGACCTGGTGCGCGATCCCGTCATTCAGTTCTACGCGCGCACACACTACATCTGGCCGGTGATTTCGGTGGCTGTTCCGTGGCTGGTCGGGTATGCTTTCGGCGGATTGACGGACGCGTGGGGCTGCTTCTTCGCGGCCTGCCTGCGGACGGTGATGTTCCAGCACTCAGTGTGGGCGGTTAATTCTCTGGGCCATACTTTTGGTTATGAGAACTTCAACATGAAGAACAACAGCAAGAACAACACGATTCTTGCGTGGCTCACATTCGGCGACGGTTACCACAACAATCATCACCGTTATCCGCGCTCGGCGTTCCATGGAATGTTGAAGAATGAGATCGACCTGAACGGCCTGATCATTTTGGGTCTTAGAAAGCTGGGCCTGGCCCGCAACATTCTTTTCGCGGACGGCTACCTTGGCGATAAGCAGCCAGTTCTTTCCGCAGACAAGCTCACCGATGGTCCCGTTGATGCAGAGTACCCTTCGGCGACGGACGCTACGGCCTGAGCGGAACAGTTGTGACGCCAGCGGCGCGAGCGTATCAGGCGCGAGCGTATTCGGGGCGTTCCTGTTAGCAAGAACGCCTTCAAGAACGCCCTGTTGACGAGAAGAGACGATGGCTTAGCTGGCTCGGCTGGCCGCGGCGAATACATCTTCGGCGCTGGTCGTGCCTTCAATGTGTTCTGTGCCTTCGACACCGAGCCCGATCCATCCAGAGTTCACACCTTCGACCATCTCCTCAAAAGCCCATGTGCCGCTCGCGGGCACTCCCATCTGTTCAAGCGCGCCTGCCCAAGCCTGGCGCGGGATGGCCTGCGCCTTAACGTCGCGGCCCAACACGTGGCCCAGCGCGGCCGCGAGATCGTCGGCGCTCACCTGGGAGCCTAACTCGATGATGCGCTTTCCGGTCCACTTAGTGGTGAGCAGGTTCGCGACCTCGGCACCAATGTCCTCTGTTGCAATCATGGGAAGCTTACGATCCGTCGGAGAGTAAAAGGTAGGCAGAGTTCCGCCTTGCGCGGCCTGAAGGCCGTACAAATAGTTTTCAAAGAATGACCCGGCCCGCACGAACGCCACGGGGAAGGGTTCGTTGCCGAGAGCCTGCTCAAGTAAATGAGTTGCAGTAATAAGACCCAGACCGGAGGACTTCTCCGAGCCCATGGACGACAGCACCACGAGCTTGGGCGGTACAGACTTGCCAAGAGCTTGTTTGTAACTTGCAATGATGGCCTTGGCCTCTCGGAAGTCGCGCGAAGGCGCCTGGATGGGCGGCATCATCATGTATGCACCCTCAACGCCATCGAGCGCCCGTGTCATCGCTACTGGATCTCCCCAGTCGCCGCTGACCAGTTCCACTCCTTTGGCGCTCCACGAGGCAGCCCTTGCCTGGTCACGCACGAGGGCACGCACCTGCTTGCCTTTATTTAGAAGGTTTTGTGCCGTTGCTCCGCCTACTTTGCCCGTAATACCAGTGACGAGAAACATTTTCGATATCCTCTGCAAGTGAGATGCAGATTCCGACGATTCGTCGCAAGTTTGCGGCAGAGGGCTCAGTCGGGGTCCAGATACTCCTGAGGGACGTCGTCTTCCGGCACTTCTCGGGTGCGAACTTCCTGGCCTTCGCGGTTTCTGGAGTCTTCAATACCCATCACAATTCCGGCTTCGAAGGCGTTTCCTTCTTCGAGCAACTCGTCGACACTTTCTGAATCGGCGCTCTGGATGTTCGACAAGCCTTCGAGATCTCCTGACTGCAACCCGGAGACGGCTGGGGAGAGATCGAGGGAGTCGAGCGGAATGTCTTTGTCTCGGCGCGGCCTGTTGACGGCCTTTGGGCTGGTTTTCCTGGCTTTAGCGTTTGGGGTTTTGGCTTTGGCGATCTTCTTTGCGGCGGCTCTTGGGCGGCTTGGTTTCCCCGCCTTTACCGGCTTCGCTTTCAGGGGCGCTTTTTTTCGGGCGAGGGGCTTTTTGGGTGCGGAATTTTTCGATTTCGCCAGGGCCTTTTTCCTCGTTATGGTTTTTCTGGCGGCGGTTTTCCTGGCTGCTATTTTGCGGCGAACGGATTTTTTCTTTGCCGACTGCTGCCGTGCCGGCTTGAGTGGTTTTCTGGCGTTGCTTTTCTTCGCTGTGGTCGATTTCTTTTTGTTTCTTGTCGCCATTGGCGAAGTCTAGCACCACGCCGAAAGCGCGGCAAACCGAGCGCGAGAGTTGGTGGTGGTACAGTTTGAAAGAAGCCTCCCTCAGGGGTTAAAACCCACAATTCTTCGACGCAGTTTATGGCACGACTAAAGTCGTGCCCTTTCAAGGCGCACCCAAACTAGCCAACTACTGAAGGCGGAAGTGCCACCCCTGCCGTGATAAAACTGAGCGCGTGGACCACTTCCGCCGCATGGGCGCGCTGCGCCGCAAACTGAACCGCGCCGGGCTTCCCGGACTTCTCGTTACACACCTCCCTGACATTCGCTATCTCTGCGGATTTACCGGCTCGAGCGCCGCGCTGGCGGTGACCCGCCGCGGCTCGCGCATGTTCACCGACGGCCGCTACACGGCGCAGGCTGCTGAAGAAGTAAAGGCGGCACAGGTGCAGATTGCGTCGGGCTCGCCGGCGGTGGTGGCGACGCAATGGCTCGCGGCGCAAACGGGGTTGGCCGCGCAATCGGGCGTCGCGATGGCGGGATTCGATCCGGCGCGGACAACAGTTGCGGAGCTGGCGCGCTGGAAGAGCGAGCTGCCGAGCCGGTTGCGCAAGGGGTTTTTTCAGGCTGTGCCTGCCCCGTTCGTCGAGCAGCTGCGCCAGGTGAAGGACGAAGACGAACTGGCGGTGATGGCCGAGGCCGCTCTCAAGGGCTGCAAGCTGTTTGAGCACATCCTGACCGTGCTGCGGCCGGGGATTGCCGAGGTTGAAGTGGCCGCGGAGCTCGAATATCAGGCACGCAAGCTGGGCGCTGAGGGAATGTCCTTTGAATCGATCGTCGCGTCGGGGTTGCGCTCGGCGCTGCCTCACGGTCGCGCAACAAGCACGCCCCTGCCGAGGCGGGGGTTCGTGACGCTCGACTTCGGTATAATCCACAAGGGTTACTGTTCGGATATGACTCGGACAGTCTTTCTGGGCAAGCCAAAGCCTGAGGAGCGAAGAACCTACGAAGCAGTGCTGGAAGCGCAGGAGAATGCGGTAGATGCCGTAGCTGCCGGCGTGAGTTGCGCGGAGGTGGACGAGGCCGCGCGCAGTGTTTTACGCAGAGAAGGTTTGGCTGAGGCGTTTTCGCACTCGACTGGGCACGGAGTGGGGCTTGAGATTCATGAGCCGCCACGGGTTGGCGCGGGACAGGCGACGCGGTTGCAGGCAGGAATGGTGATCACGATCGAGCCGGGAGTTTATCTGGCGGGAAAGTTTGGCATTCGTATAGAGGATATGGTGGCGGTAACGCGCGATGGTGGGCAAGTGCTGACTCCGGCGCCAAAGGCACTGATTGAGCTTTGATTTGAATTGAGATTTAGAATTGCGGCGATTCGCTGCCGTAGTTGAGGGACGTTGAATTGAAGGAACGAATGAAGCAACAAGACATTGAGGATCTGCGGCAACTGATTGAGTTTTTGAAGTCGCATGGTGTCTCCGAGTTCGACGTGGACCGGGGCGACCTGAAGATCCGTCTGAAATTCAATCCGCAGGAGAGCGGGCCGGCGAGTTTGGGCGATCTGGCGCGGCTGCTGCAGACGGCGCCGCAGGCTGTTGCGCATCCGGCGGCGACCGCGCCGGCGGGATCGGCGTGCTGGAGCTGCCGCGTGCGACGCCGGCAGCGGACGCTGATGCGGGGCTGCATATGGTCAAATCGCCGATCGTTGGCACATTTTATGCCTCGCCGTCTCCCGGCGCGTCGCCATTTGTTGCGCCCGGCGATCACGTGGAAAAGGGCCAGGTGATCGGCATCATTGAAGCGATGAAGCTGATGAACGAGATCGAATCGGATGTGGCGGGCGAGGTGGTGAAGTGCCTGGTTTCGAATGGGCAGGCCATCGAGTTCGGCCAGCCGCTGTTTTCGGTTCGGCCGGCGTAGGCGGACGCTTGAGTCGCAAGATCACATCTCTAACCATCCTCCCAAAGGTCATTCATGTTTCGTAAGGTACTGGTTGCCAATCGAGGCGAGATCGCGCTGCGCGTGTTGAACGCGTGCAGGGAGCTGGGCATTCGCACAGTTGCCGTGTACAGCGAGGCCGACCGCAACGCGCTGCACGTGCGCTTTGCCGACGAGGCGATTTGCATTGGGCCGTCGCGCGCAGCAGACAGCTACCTGAATGTGCCCGCTGTGATTTCGGCGGCGGAGATTGCCGACGTGGAGGCGATTCATCCCGGATATGGTTTGCTGAGTGAGAATGCGAACTTCGCTGAAGTTTGCCGCGCCTCGAATATCAAGTTCATAGGGCCGCCGCCGGAAGTGACACGGCTGATGGGCGAGAAAGAAAAAGCGCGACAGGCGATGAAGAAGGCGAAGGTGCCGATTTTGCCGGGGTCGGACGGGATTTTGTCGACAGCGGAAGAGGCACGCGAGTGGGCCGGAAGGGTTGGCTATCCGGTCATTCTGAAGGCCAAGGCGGGCGGCGGTGGGCGCGGGATGAGGATTGTGCGCGACGCCGAGGATTTGCCGAATTTGTTTCATGCGGCGTTTACTGAGGCGGCCAACGCATTCGGCAACGGCGAGCTCTACATGGAGAAGTTCATTGAGCAGCCGCGGCACATTGAGTTCCAGGTGCTGGCCGATGAGCACGGCAACGTTGCCTCACTGTTTGAGCGCGAGTGCTCGATTCAGCGCCGGCATCAAAAGCTGATTGAAGAAGCGCCGAGCCTTCAGGTAACGCCGAAGATGCGCGAGGAGATTGGGAAGACGCTCTGCAAGTGCCTTGGCGAGATCGGCTACCAGAACGCGGGGACGGTGGAGTTCCTGATGGACGCAAGTCATCAGCTTTACTTCATCGAAATGAATACGCGCATCCAGGTGGAGCATCCGGTGACGGAAGCGATTACGGGCGTTGATCTGGTGAAAGCGCAGTTGCGCATTGCGTCTGGAGAAAGGTTGGATGCGATTCTGCCGGCGAAGCTGGAGATTCGCGGGCATGCGATCGAGTGCCGCATTAACGCGGAGCATCCGCACAAGTTCACGCCGTCGGCTGGGAAGATCACTGTGTTCAACGTGCCGGGCGGAAATGGAATTCGAGTGGACACGGCGCAATACGCAGAGGGAGTGGTTCCGCCGTATTACGACTCGCTGATCGCGAAACTGATCTCGCACGGCCTGGACCGTGAGGAAGCGATTGCGAAAATGGAGCGGGCGTTGAGCCAGTTCATCGTGCAGGGAATTGATACGTCGATAACGCTGCATCAGGCGATCTTTCAGGATGCGGGGTTCAGGGCAGGCGATTTCGATACCGGCTTTGTGGAGCGGTTTTTGGCTGCGCGAGCCGAGGCGGAGAAGCAGCCGGCGTAGGCCGGCGAAATCGGCAAAAGAGATCACGCAGGGACATTCCTCAACTTCGTTGCGCCGATTCCATTGCCCCTTGTTACACTCAGCCCTACCTATGCGCCCGCGCCTGATCGCCGCTTCATTGCTTGCCGCCTGCATCACCGCAATACACGCGCAGTCCGTTCCGCCCGACCTCCTCGACATCTACAAGGACTTGCACGCCCACCCTGAGTTGTCGCATCACGAAGAGCGCACGTCCTCCATCGTGGCAGACGCGCTGAGCAAAGACGGTTATGCCGTCACCGACCACATCGGCATCTATCCCGACGGGTCGCATGCGTTTGGTGTGGTCGGCGTCCTCAAGAATGGGCCCGGCCCTACGCTGCTCATTCGCGCCGACATGGACGCGCTTCCCATCGTCGAAGAGACAGGCCTGGCCTATGCATCGCACGTACGCAGCAAAAATGCAGACGGGCAGGATGTCGGCGTCATGCACGCCTGCGGCCATGACATCCATACCACCGTGCTGCTGGGCGTTGCGCGCAATCTTGTTGCGCACAAAGACAAATGGCACGGCACCGTCATGCTGCTCGCGCAGCCGTCAGAGGAGACGATCGACGGCGCCAAGGCGATGCTCGCCGACAACCTCTACGACCGCCTCGGCAAGCCTGACATGATCGTGGGCCTGCATGACACCAACGAACTCGCTGCAGGCATGATCGGCATCACCCCCGGCCCGGCTATGGCCTCCTCTACATCCGTCGACGTTGTTATTCAGGGCATCGGTGGCCACGGCTCTACGCCCCAGCTAGGCCGCGATCCCATCACCCTCGCCGCGCTCTACATCACCGAGATTCAGACCATTGTCAGTCGCGAAGAAGATCCTCAGGACCCCACCGTCGTCACCGTTGGCGACATCCACGGTGGCACCAAGCGCAACATCATTCCCGACGACGTTAAGCTCGAGCTCACCGTCCGCACTTTCTCTGACAAGGCGCGCCGGACCGTGATCGACGGGCTCACCAATATGGCCGCCGGCATCACCGTTGCCGCGGGCTTGCCGCCCGAGAAGGCTGCCAGCGTCAAGGTGCTCGACAACGAATCCACACCGGTGCTCTACAACGACCCCGACCTGATAGGCCGCGTTCGCGCGACGCTTCAGTCGGCCCTCGGCGACGGCAACGTGGTCAACCTGCCGCGGCTCATGGGGAGTGAAGATGTCGGCGTCTTCGGCCTCAAGCCCGGTGCGGGCGGAATTCCCGTCGCCTATTTCTGGTTGGGCGCCATGGACCCCGAGAAGCTTGCCGCAGCCCAGGCGAAAGGCACTTTGCCTCCGGGCGTACACACGTCGAAGTTCGAGCCGCTGCCCGAGCCTACGCTGACCACCGGCATCAACGCGATGACGGCCGTCGCCGAATCGCTCTTGCAGTGAGCAGCGGGGCGCAAGTCGTTCACATTCAGCAATCTATGGCTGGGCACAGCGCGTCAGATCACGAGCGGGGCGGAATGCGATCGGCCTAGAGGCTGGGGCTGGCTGTGGAAAAGATTATCGCTTTTTCTTCGCCTTTTCATGTCGATTTGGGCTATGCTGTTGGGGAAATAAGGAGGCTCAAAAAATGGACGCACAAAAAGCACTGATTGTTGAATTTGATCGAGAGGCCGCGAAAACGCGAAAGATGCTCGACGCCATTCCTGCCGATGCCGACTTCAGCTACAAACCTCACCCGAAATCAATGGCGCTGGGCCGGCTTGCGGGCCATCTCACGGATTTCGTGGGCGACTGGGGAAATCACACTCTGACGCTGGATAAGCTTGAGTTTGCGGCGGACCACAAGTGGGAGCCATATGTGCCAGCGAGCAAAGCGGCAGTGCTGGAGAAGTTCGACAAGGGGCTGGTTGAGACGCGTGCCACATTAGTCGCGACGACCGGTGATGCGTGGGATCGGAACTGGAAGTTCGTGTTTGGCGGGCAGGCCTGGATCGACGACACCAAATACAACGTGTTTCGCGAAACCGTTTTGAACCACATGATTCATCATCGCGGGCAGTTGACGCGTTTACTTGCGGCTGATTGGCGCAAAGGTTCCGGGAATCTACGGGCCGAGCGCGGACGAGATGCCGGGAGCATGAACAATTGCGGTAAGTCGGGAAGAAATGCGCATGGAAGGGCAGGGAGCAGGAGGCCAGTGTTTGGTTTCTGTTCCCTCGTTCACGTGCTCGTGTGGGAAGCCCTTCGCTGAACGCCTAGACTAGATCCATGTTGTTTTCTTTTCCTAAGGTCTATCCGATTCTTGACGCAGGAACGATTCCGCGGGCAGGGCGAGCAGAGTTTTTGCAGCGGCTGGGTGCTGAGTTGGCCGAGGCTGGCGTGACGCTGCTTGAGTACAGGAACAAGTCAGGAAGCGATGAGGAGTTGCTGGCTGATGCGGCAGATTCTTCGCGCGGCGCTGCCTCGCGCGAACAGCGAAGCTGATTCTCGATGATCGTGTCGATCTGGTGGAGCGAGCCGGATTTGACGGCGTGCATGTGGATGCGGGCGATGTGACGCCTGCCGAGGCGCGGCGGCTGCTGGGGCCTGACAAAATTGTGGGCACATTTGGTGGCAGCGAAACGCTGGTGCCTGGAATTCTGAAAGAGCCGGCGGATTATCTGTCCATCGGGCCGATATTTCCTACGACAACGAAGCAGACAACAAAAGCCGCGATCGGTGTTGCGGGGGTCCGCAGACTGCGCGAGCAGGCAGGGCCGAATGTGGTGCTGGTCGCAGTGGGCGGAGTGACGTTCGAGACAGCGCCGGAAATTCTTGCGGCGGGAGCGAGTGTGATCGGCGTGTCGGCCGCGATCTTCCGTGCGAAGGATCCTGCGGCCGAGTTTCGGCGCTGGCTTCACGCGCTCGGGTAGTCGCAGTTGGGGAGTTACGCCGGATCATCTGCGCTGTATCGTATGATTGCGTCACAAGTTCAGGCGAACGGGATCGGTCTTGCTTCCCGCCTCTCAAAGTTCCGTTTTGCCTGCGTGTCCTAAATATTGCCCGGGAGGAAGTCGCTCATTGAAATCGAATCTGCTGCGCGTTAAATCCATATCGAGCCTCTCGCAGGAGGCGGGCGAGCAGGGTGAGAATACGCTGAAGCGTTCGCTGGGCGCTACGAATCTGGTGGCGCTGGGAATCGGGGCGATTATCGGCACCGGGATTTTTGTGCTCACGGGCCCCGCGGCGGCGCGATACGCCGGGCCCGGCGTTGTATATTGCTTTATCCTGGCGGCCATTGGCTGCGTCTTTGCTGGTTTGTGCTATGCGGAGTTTGCCTCATTGATTCCCGTGGCAGGCTCTGCTTATACATACGGGTACGCAACTCTCGGCGAGATTTTTGCATGGATTATCGGGTGGGATTTGTGCCTGGAATATGCCTTTGGCGCTGCCACGGTCTGTTCCGGATGGAGTGGTTATGTGCTGAGTCTCGGGCAGGACTTTGGCCTGCGCCTGCCGCCGGAACTGGCCGGGGTGCCAGGATCGACTTTTGTGCTTTTCCAAGGCCACTGGGAGTTACTCGCGCGCATCGCGGCCAAGCTGCACCAACTTGGGATTGATCCGGCCACGCTGCCGCAGCGCCACGGTATGTTCAACCTGGTGGCGTTTCTTGGCATCATGCTGGTGACTTTGATACTGGTGATCGGCATGAAGGAGTCAGCCAACTTCAATTCCGTGATTGTCGCCATTAAGGTCACGGTGCTGGTGATCTTCCTGGTGATCGGCATCTCCACACTGCTGAAGCATCCGGAACTGCCCCGGGTGAACTGGACGCCGTTTCTGCCGCCGAACACGGGGACCTTTGGAGAATATGGCTTGTCGGGCGTGCTGCGCGGCGCGGGAGTAATCTTTTTTGCGTACATCGGATTTGACGCCGTCTCCACGGCAGCGCAGGAAGCGAAAAATCCAAAGCGCGATATGCCGATCGGCATTCTCGGTTCGCTCGTGATCTGCACGATCCTTTACATCCTGGTTGCGCTCACGCTGACCGGGCTTGTGAATTACAAGTTCCTCAATATTCCGGATTCGCTTGCGATCGGCATCGACGCCACGGGAGTGAAATGGGGCAGCCTGTTGGTGAAGTTCGGCGCGCTCGGGGGCCTGACCAGCACCATGATCGTGATGTTGCTGGGACAGAGCCGCGTATTCTTTTCGATGTCGAAGGACGGCCTGCTTCCGCCATTTTTCAGCAACGTGCATCCCAAGTTCCGCACGCCGTGGATATCGTCGATCACCGTCGGAGTAGTGGTCGCGCTGTTTGCCTCAATTCTGCCGCTGGACAAGCTGGGCGAGATGACGAGCATCGGCACGCTGCTGGCCTTTATCATCGTCTGCGCGGGAGTGATGGTGCTGCGCAAACGCAGCCCTGAATTGCCGCGCCCTTTCCGCGCGCCCTTTATGCCGGTGACACCCATTCTCGGAATCGGGATTTCGTTGGCCATGATGCTAGGGCTGCCGATCGAAACCTGGGAGCGGCTTGTGATCTGGCTGGTTGTCGGGTTGGTGATTTATTTCACCTACTCGGTGAAGCACAGCAAGGTGCAAAAGATGGCGAAGGCGCAGGCGGCGGACTGAACAGGGAAAAATTCGGAGCAAAAGCAACGGCCTCCCAACGCGGGAGGCCGTTTTGCTTGCTGAAGGTGGTCTTGACTCCCAGGTTGAAGTGAACTAAACTAAGTGGACTTAGTTTACTGGAGAATGCAATGCGCACCATCAACATTCATGCTGCCAAGACGCATCTCTCGCGGCTGGTCGAAGAGGTTGCGGCGGGAGAGCCATTTGTCATCGCCAAGGCGGGGAAACCGATGGCGCAGGTGATTCCCATCAGCGCGCCGAAGAAGAAGGCGAAGAAGCGGATTGGCTTCATGAAGGGGGCCTATACGCCTCCGGACAACATCAAGACCCGATTCGCAGCGCGAAATTGAGAAGATGTTTTACGGCAGAGCAAATGAGATTCCTGCTTGATACCCATCTAGTGATCTGGATGCCGGTGTCGGGGCCGCGCCTCTCGCGGTCTGCGCGCGGCTGTGGTTAGCGATCCAGCGAACGAGTTAGTCTTCAGCGTCGCGAGCCTCTGGGAAGTCGCAATCAAACGAAGTATCGGCAAGATCGACTCTAAAATCGATCCGCGGATCATTCGTCGCGAGCTCTTGACGATGGGATATGACGAGCTTCCCGTGCTGGCTCAGCACGCAGTCGAGGTAGACGCATTACCGCTCATACACAAAGATCCCTTCGACAGGCTGCTGATTGCGCAAGCCATTGTCGAAGGGATCACTTTGCTTACTGTGGATGCGACGGTTGCCCGCTATCCCGGCCCTATCCGAAAAGTGTGAAGCTATCTACGCGGTGGTTTTCGCGCAGTACATGTCGAAGGCGCGAACGAGCTCGGCGGCGATGTCCTGAGCTGTGGATTGCTCGATGACGGAACGCTGCATAAGGTAGACGAGCTTGCCGTCACGCATGATAGCGACTGCGGGCGAGCTTGGCGGTTGGCCGACGAAGTAGCTGCGGGCGCGATCGGTGGCCTCGCGATCCTGGCCGGCGAAGACGGTGATTTTGCGGTCGGGCTGGTTGGCGGAGTTGGAGAGCGCGAGGCGGATGCCAGGGCGAGCCTTGCCGGCCGCGCAACCGCAAATGGAGTTAACGACGACGAGGGTAGTTCCCGGCTCGGCCAGGGCTGCGTCGACTTCTTCTGCTGTGCGGGTTTCGCTAATCCCGGCGCGAACGAGTTCCTCGCGCATGGGAATCACCAT
Organism: uncultured Acidobacteriaceae bacterium; assembly: GCA_963763585.1. GTDB lineage: Bacteria > Acidobacteriota > Terriglobia > Terriglobales > Acidobacteriaceae > Telmatobacter. Next base: position 51,049 of record CAVXPR010000038.1, read on the forward strand.
TATTTCTGGATACATGTTCGCCTCCGGCAGATGAAGCTGCCTGTACTCATTCTATCGCGTGCGGCCCTTCGCGGTGTATGGCGTTTATCCGAAAACGCGTGCTATTACCAGCATTGTGCAAGGTCACCGCTCCCTGATGGTCCTACCCCAACGACGACGACCTGTCGTTGGGGGCCCCGTGATGGTCGCGTTGACTTGGCTCAAATGGTTCCGAGTTACAGTTTTTCGGAAAAACGCGTTAGCCTTAGACCGATGCGGATCATAGAAGGACAACTTCTCGCGCCGTTTACAACATTGGGCATTGGCGGGCCGGCGCGGTGGTTCGCTGAAGCGGCGAGCGAGGGCGAAATTGCGAAGGCCAGCGAATGGGCGCGCGGACAGGGCGTGCCGCTGTTTGTGCTTGGGGGCGGCAGCAACGTGCTCGTGGCCGATGCTGGGTTTGACGGACTGGTGCTGCACATTGGGTTGAAGGGAATCGAGCGGGATGGCGAGTTGTTTCGCGTAGCTGCCGGCGAGGAGTGGGATGAATTGTGTCGGGCGGGCTGTTGCAGATGAATTGCGCAGGAATCGAGTGCATGGCGGGAATTCCGGGAACGGTGGGCGGAACGCCGGTGCAGAACGTGGGCGCGTATGGACAGGAAGTCGCATCGATCATCGAGCGCGTGCGGGCGTTTGATTTAGCTGAGCGCAGATTTGTGGAGTTCTCAAATGCGGAGTGCGGATTTGCGTATCGGCGCAGCCGGTTCAACACGACGGATCGCGGACTGTACATTGTTACGCGCGTCGATTACCGGCTGCGACAGAATGGCGCGCCTCTGCTCACCTATCAGGACCTGAAGGCACACTTTGCGGATTGGGCGACGGTGCCTACGCTGGCGGAAACGGCGGATGCGGTGCGCGGCATCCGGCAGGGCAAAGGCAATGTTGCTGGTGGGTGGCGATCCGGATTGCCGCAGCGCGGGAAGTTTCTTCAAGAATCCTGAGGTCGCTGAGGAAGTGGCCGAGCGTGTGCGGCAGGCCGCTGAGAGCGCCGGAGTGCCGGTCAGAATTTTTCCTGCAGAGGATGGTTTGGTGAAGATTCCCGCCGCGTGGCTGATCGAGCAGGCGGGATTCGCAAAGGGCTACAGGCTGGGCGCGGCGGGGATTTCGTCGCGGCACACGCTGGCGCTGGTGAATTGTGGCGGCGCGACGGCAAAAGAGATTCTCGCGCTGGCGGAGAAGATTCGGGCTGAAGTTGAAGCGCAATTCGGAATTCGGCTGGAGATGGAGCCGGAGTTGGTGGGCTTCTAGCGAGGCTTCAGCCGTTGCGCAATTCGCTCCCGCTCCGATGCGAGAACTTCGGCTGCTGGGCCGAGTGCCACCTGCCGGCCGTCGCGGAGGAGCAGAACTTCAGCAGATGTGGCGAGCGCGTCGGTTGCGTCATGCGTGGCTACCACCGTCTGCACTTTGTTTTCGCGCAGCCAAATTTGCAGGCGAACAAGAAGCGCGTCGCTAGCGACTCCGTCAAGCGCGGAAAACGGCTCATCGAGCAGAAGTAGACGCGGCGCTGGTGCGAGCGCTCGAGCCAGTGCTACGCGCTGAGATTGCCCTCCGGAGAGATCCTGCGGGCGGCGGAAGGCCAGGTCGGTTGCGCCGACAAGTTCGAGCATTTCGTCGACGCGGCGGGCGCGGATGGCGCGATCCGGATCCCGCAGGCCGAAGGCCACGTTGGCTTGAGCGTTTAGGTGAGGGAAGAGCGCGGGCTGCTGCGAGACAAGCGAGGTCTGGCGGTGGCCAGGTGGAAGATGGAGACCGGCGGCGATATCTGTGAGAGCGCGGTCGTCAAGGGCTATGCGGCCGTGAACGGGATAATCGAGTCCGGCGAGCAGGCGGAGCAATGTGCTTTTACCCGCGCCTGATGGGCCGAAGATGACAGTCCAGTCGGTCGCAAATGTACATTCCACCTGAAGGTGGAACGCGCCGCGGCGTGAGTTGAGTGAGAAGCTAAGCATAGTCCGCCCCGGACGGTGCACAACTTTGAAAAACCTCTCCCTCAGGGGCTAAAGCCCGCGAACTTCGGGTTCGGATTCTTTGTACGGGCTGAAGCCCGTACCCTTCACGCCGTTTCACTAACGGCCTCCTGACCCGCTCGCGCGGTTTGGCGTTTTGGAGTAGATCGCCGCGAGAAAGAGGACGCTCAGACCAAGAAGCAATAGAGCGGTGCGGCCGGCGGCGGTGTAGTCGAAGTTCTCCACTTGATCGTAAAGAACAATCGACAGCGTGCGCGTGGCTCCGGGAATGTCGCCGCCGAGCATGAGCACGACGCCGAATTCGCCGATGGTGTGGAGAAAGCTGAGGATCACTGCGGCGAGGAGAGACCGGCGAGCGAGCGGAAGCAGAATGCTGGAGACAATGCGGACGGACCCTGCGCCAAGAAGGCGCGCGGCGTCGATCAGTGCTGTGTCTACGGAAGCGAAGCCGGCGACGAGAGGCTGCACGGCGAAGGGAAGACTATAGATGACTGAGCCCACGACAAGGCCGTCAAAAGAGAAAGCGAGCGGATGGCCGAGCACGGCAGAAATGCCGCGGCCAAAGGCTGTGCGCGGGCCCAGCAGAACAAGAAGAAAAAAGCCGAGAACGGTGGGAGGCAGGACCATGGGCAGCGTGGCGAGAGCTTCAACGGCGGCGAGCCAGCGGCTGCGGCCAAGCACGATGAGCGCGGCAAGCGGAATTGCGATGGCAAGGAGAATCGCGGTGGTGACGGCGGCGAGACGAAGCGAGAGCGCGAATGCTTGCCAGTCCATCGCGGCTACTTTACCGGCGTGAGGCCGGATTTGGCGAGTTCAGCCTGCACGGCGGGTGAAAGGAGAAAGTCGAGCAGCTTGTGAGCGGCGGCGCGCTGCTTTGTGTTGCTGACGATGACTGCGCCTTGCTCGATGGGCGGATAGAGGTCGCGGGGAATGACGAAGTATGAGCCGTCAGCGGTGAGGCGCGGCGTGAGCGCCGAGGTGAGCGAGATGAGGCCGGCGTCGGCGTTGGCGGTGTCGGCAAACTGCGCGGCCTGCGCGATATTTTCGGCGGTGACGAGAATCGGCTTCAGGGTGTCGTAGAGCTTGAGGCTGTTCAGCGCGGCGACCGCTGCTCGGCCGTAAGGTGCGCGATCAGGATTGGCGATAGCGAGACGTTTCAGGCTGTGCGAGCTAAGCAAATCGAGCGAAGGCGGAGGAAGATTTGAGTCTTTGCGCTCCCACAGGACGAGCGTGCCTCGCGCATAGGTGATCGGGGTTGTGGAATCGGCGGAGCCGGCGGCGTCGGCGAGACCGGCATCGATGAGGCGCTTGGGAAAACCAAGGTCGGCCGAGAGAAAAACGTCAAAGGGCGCGCCGTTCTGGATCTGCGTGGCGAGCATGGCGGAGGATTGGAAAGTGGCCTCGGCGCGAATGCCGGTGGTGCGCTCAAACTCCGAGAAGATGGGCGGAAGCAATGGCTCGAGATCGGCGGCGGCGGCCACGCGGAGAGGCGCCTGAGTTTCAGAATGCGGTGCCTGTGGGCCGGCGGCCGCAACTGAAACTAAAGCAAACGAAATGAGACAAAGTTGCTTCCACATCGGCTCGATCGGCCCTTCCATCCACAGCGGGAATCGCCGTACACCTGCTAGGCTAACACCTAGAGATGGGCGACAATCTTCACCAATTACGCTGTTTTGGCTGCGGCAGCCGGATCCCGGGCGCGGAGGCGCGGGCGGACTTTCGCTGTGCGAATTGCGGGGATTTGTTTGAAGTTGAGTATCCCGGCTGGAGCCAGCGGGGCGGGAACAACAGGCCTAATCCGGGCGCGCTGAAGTGGTTGTGGCGAGAGCGGCGCAGCTCAGGAGAGGCGCTGGATCAATCGGGCGTGTGGCGATTCAGGGAGCTGCTGCCTATTATGGAAAGCTTTGGCAATGCGGTATCTCTGCGCGAGGGAAATGCGCCGCTTTATCGGCTGACTCGGTCGGCAAAGGCGCTCGGAATCGATCAGCTTTACGCCAAGCACCAGGGGATGAACCCGACGGGCTCGTTCAAGGACACGGGCATGACGGCGGCGCTGAGCGTGGCGAAGGAGCGGGGATTTACATGGGTCGCGTGCGCGTCGACAGGGAACACGTCGGCGTCGATGGCCGCATACGCGGCGCGTGCTGGAATGCGCAGCCTGGTTTTGATTCCCGAGGGCAAGATCGCGTGGGGCAAACTGTCACAGGCGATGGACTACGGCGCGGTGACCTGCCAGGTGAAGACAGATTTCGACGGCTGCCTACGCTTGCTGACCGACATTGTGAGGAAGTCGCCGATCTATTTGCTGAACTCGGTGAATCCCTATCGATTGGAAGGGCAGAAGACGCCGGCATTTGAAATTGCTGAAGCGATGGATTGGAATGTGCCCGACCATCTGATAGTGCCCGGCGGCAATTTGGGGAACAGCTCGGCGTTGGGCAAGGGATTCCGCGAGATGCGCGAGCTGGGTTTGATCGCGCGGCTGCCGAAGATCAGCGTGATTCAGGCGGCAGGAGCAAATCCGCTGGTGCGAAGTTTGAAGTTGAACCACGGCGCGGTTCTGGAGCCGATGGAAGCGCAGACGAGGGCGACGGCGATTCGCATTGGGAATCCGGCATCATGGCGGAAATCGGCGCGCGTGATTCAGGAGAGCGGCGGATGGTGCCTGGATGTTTCCGAGGCAGAGATCGCCATTGCCAAGGCGGAGATTGGCGCAGAAGGGCTGGGTTGCGAACCGGCATCTGCGGTTACGCTGGCGGGACTGAAGAAGCTGAACAGGCAGGGCGTTGTTCGGTCGGGGGAGACCGTGGTGCTGGTGCTTACCGGCCACACGTTGAAGGATGCGGATTACACGATCGACTTTCACCGTGGAACGCTGCTGGCGGACGAAGAGAAGCTGGGTTACGAGGGGGCCATTGAAGGGCTGCGGCGCGATGCGATCACCGTGGACGCTACGCCGGCTGCGGTGCTGGCAGCGATCGAGGGTGAGCTGGGATGAGTGGGCCGGGAAAGCCAACTGCCTTTCAACTCCGCCTGCCTGCAACTTCGGCGAATCTCGGACCGGGATTCGACGCGGTTGCCGTGGCGCTTGATGTTTTTCTAGAGATTGAAGCTGAGCCGACGCAGGAATTCTCAGTTGCTGCGAGCGGGCGCGATGCCGACCGCTGTGCGAAGCTTGACGACAATCTAATTCTCGAAACATATGAGCAGATATTGCGCAATCATGAGCGTGCGAGCGTTCCGCTGGCGATTCGGATGGTCAACGGAATTCCGCTGGGCATGGGTTGCGGCTCTTCCGCGGCTGCGCGACTAGCGGCGATTGCGCTGGCAGTACATTTTGGCGAATTGAATTGGGATACCGACCGCGTTCTCGAAGAGGCGTACAAGCTCGAAGGTCACGCGGACAATGTGGCGGCGTGCTGGTTGGGCGGATTTGTGGCCGCGGCGTGCGAGGGATCGAATGTGCAAGTGGCGCGAACCGATCCGCCCGCGGGGTGGCGAGCGATCGTCGCGCTGCCCAGGGAGCCGCTGTCAACCAGCAAAGCGCGCGCAATTTTGCCGGCGAGTTTTCCGCTTGAAGATGTGGTTGCGAATCTGCAATCGGTGGCTGTGCTCTCGCTTGCATTTGCGCAGGGGCGGGCTGATTTGCTGCGGCTGGCGATGAGGGATCGGATTCATCAAACGCATCGCGCGAGCATGTGTCCGCTGCTACCGGTTCTGCTGCCGCTGGTCGGCGAGCACGGAATTCTCGGGGTCGCTTTAAGCGGCGCGGGACCGGCAGTTCTGGCGATTGTTGATGGAGAAGAGCACTTGGCGGCTGCTTCAGCCGCAGTGCAAAATCAGCACGTCGGGGAGCTTCTGATTTGCAGGTTTTCGCGGCACGGGGCCTGCCAAAGTATAGAAAAGTAACAACTTCGCCCGAATGTGATCGTTATCATTTGGCAATCGTTAGCGTTATCAGTAAGTTACGGTGGTTGCCTACGTGGGTAGTCACCAATTTTTTGATTACTCGGTATATTACTCAAGTTTGCTTGCTATTTATACATTGAACACCTTACATTCGCACCGTGGGCAGTTCTGGGGGAGGGCTGCTCTAGCGCCTGTGATCCTTAACGGATCCGGGCGCTTTTATTTGCGCGGAAAGCGATTCCCCACGCCGAGATTCCAGCCAAAATCGCGACCGAAAACGACGCGAGATGAGCGCGACTTCGCTGCTGATTCAATCGATTACGACTCCATGATTTTGCGGATGCAGTGCCAAGCAAAGGCGCAGCGGTTTGCGACTTTATGCGCGTTCGAGCATCCAATCGGGTGAACGGTTTCCTGTACAATCGACAAGTGTGGGCAACGGGTGCGGGTCCGCTAGGAGGATCATGGCTGGTTTGGGTGTTGTGGAAGTAAGCGATGCGAATTTTGACCAGGAAGTGCTTCAGAGCGAGCAGCCGGTCATGGTGGATTTTTGGGCGGTGTGGTGCGGACCGTGCAAGGCAATCGGTCCAATTGTAGACAGCGTTGCCGCGGCGTATGAAGGCAAGCTGAAGGTGGCCAAGGTGAACGTGGATCAGAATGGCGCGACACCTTCGCGCTATGGCATTCGCGGCATTCCGGCGCTGCTTTTCTTCAAGGGCGGCAAAGTTGCGGATCAGATTGTGGGCTACGTTCCGCAGGACGTGATTGAAGAGAAGGTCAAGAAGCTGATCGGGTAAGTGAATTTGTTGCGATGAGAGAGCCCGGCCTTGTGCCGGGCTTTCCTGCGTTTGGGGCTGCTTCAGCCGCGGCCGCGGAATTGAATGATGCGCCGCCGATCGCGCTTGGAAGGCCTGCCCTCGGGCAAGCGAACGTATTGCTCCATCGCCTTGCGTTCCGCTGCGAGATGCAAGCGCGCTTCGCGGCTGGCGTCGGATTCGCTGTAAAGCGTCTGCGCGGCGGCGGCCGGGCCACGCATCGCGCTGATAAGCAGTACCTCAATCTCAAAAATCCCGCGCTCGTTTTCAATGCGGAGTTTATCGCCGGCGCGAACCTCGCGGGCAGGTTTCGCCCGCTGGCCGTTCGACTGAATGCGGCCGATGTCGCAGGCGCGCGAAGCCACGGCGCGCGTCTTGAAGAAGCGCGCGGCCCACAGCCATTTATCGATGCGCACAGCGTCCACTTTGATTGCTCGAGTAGCAACTGAAGCCTATCAGGATTTCCCGGTAACCTTCCACAAGTAGAAATGAATGGCATCGCTCGACGTGGCTACGTGCAAGCCTTTTTTGTGCGTGGCGCGATTCAGCGCGGAACGAATATTTGCTTTTGTTGCGGGCAATGAGGCAAGGGCGACTTTGAGCGCCGTGCCTGGGTCCAATTGATCAAGATGCCGCAGAAGTTGCTCGACGATATTCGTGTGTTTTCCCTGGCGGCTTCTGGGAACATCGATTTGGCGAATCGATTGGTATCGAATTGAGGCGGATTTCGGGTTGTCATTACGCGGCAAAGTCAGGTCCCGTTTCTCAAGTCCCGTTTCTCAATCAGATGCAGGAGAGTGGGCGGCGTATGCCCGGACCGCGAATGGCGCAGGCTTAACGTATCGCAAGAGGATTTTTCGAGTAAAAATATCCTATCGGTGTAAAAAGTTCATGGTTACCACATTTGCAATCATGGCTTAGTGCCAGCGGTTGTCCACAGCGTAAATCGCTGATTTAATTCTGAGTCTTCAATGGATCAAATTGAATGGCAGGCGATTTGCAATGATCCCGGCATAGGTACCGAGGTGAAGCTATGAACGGAACACAAGATTCCTCAGTTGCGATTACGGGAAATCTGCTGTCAGCCCACTCGAACGGACTCCGCCCCAGAGTGTTGGTGGTTGATGATGAAGCAGTCATTGCGGACACATTAGCCGAGATACTTTCGTTGAGCGGTTTTCCGGCGATTGCAGCCTACGACGGAAACGGCGCACTTGGAGCCGCGTTGCTGCAACCGCCCGAAATGCTCATCACCGACGTAGTTTTGCCAGGGATGAACGGGATCGAGCTTGCCATCACGATCAAACGTGTCTATCCGGATTGCAAGATTCTGTTGTTCTCGGGGCAGGCCACCACGGCCGATTTGTTGGCCACGGCACGTCGGGACGGGCACCGATTTACGCTGCTCAACAAGCCTTTAGCGCCGCAGGAGCTTTTGGCAACGGTGGCAAAACACCTGGACGCCAGCACGGGGAAGTATGCGGCGGACGCGTAACGCGAAGCTTGACGCGAATCTGGCCGGGGCGGGTCGGAGTGGATCCGCCCTGAGAAAGCCGGATCTCATCTGACAAGACTCGGAAAATGGAATTGGAAATGGGATTGAAAAAGAGCGTCAGCGTTGGCTGGCCGGTTCTGGTCGAAGCTGCGCTTCCATTGCGTCAAAACTAGCGTTGTCTATGGCCGAAATCGCGAACGGATCTGCGGTCGGAATCACCGGCATTTTGAAGTCAAGATCCCATGACTCGCCGGGCTTGAGTTCGCGTGTGTAGGTAACTATGCCGACGGGCGTGTCGGGACCGGCGTCGACGTGCGTTACTCCCAGAACGTACTGAGGGTTCGGCTCGCTCCAGTTCTTGCGGATGTTGAAGCTGCGGTCAGCGAAGCCGGCTGGAAACGTGTAGAGATCGCGATTGAAGCGATAGAAGTTCGCGTCGTCGAAAAAGTTCATCCACCCCTTGTTGAAGGCTTCGCCGGTCATGGGGTTGTCACTTCGATGGTCGGCAGCGGCGTTGGGGTCTGCATAGCGCACGCCAGACGCAAAGACGGCGAGTCTGGCCCCGGGTCCGTCGTTCGTGATGTCGACGCGAATGAAGTTAACCATCGGCTGATAGATGTTGGATTCAATGTCAAAGCCAGGCATGAAAGGGAACTTCGCGTGCCGGCGGGCCTCGACGATTGCGCTCTTATCAATTTTGGCCGCGAAGATCGTAAAGCGATATCGGAAGCCTTCGCGGTTGAATTTGTAATGCACGATTGGCGGATGGCTCTGGTCAGGCTGGTCCTCAAAGTGGGTGGGAATGCGAGCATTGGTCGGCTCGAGGTCGGGACCCGTGAAAAACATCATCTCTTCAAAGCCAGTGCGCAGATAACCTTCGGGCGAGATCTCGGTGGCGGCTCCCGATCCGATCAGACCGATCGAATTGGGCGGCGTTAGAGGCTTTTCCGGAGGATTGCCGGTCTGTGAGGCGGACGGAGAAACGGGGGAGGGCGAAGCCGTGGAAGGGGGCACCGTTTGCGCGCGCGAGAAATGAGCGAAGGTAGCCTGAAGGGCTAGAAGCGCGAGAAGAAGGACTGAAAGCCGCGGGTTTTTCATCACTAAAGAAAGCATAGCCCTTCGGCCTCGCGAACCCGATCGGGGCCGTTTCTTCCTCCGTTGCCGCTGCGGCCCTCGTGTATAGTGGTTTTCGATTCCCGGATCAGATTAAAACTCCCCGCAGACGATTGCAGGAGTTTTCAATACGAAATTTCACCCTGATGCGATTCCATGCAAAAGGAAAATGCGACGGGAAATTCTGAAACCGGAAGATCGGAGATTCAGTGAAAGTGCTTTTCAGTCGTGTTCATGTTTGCCGCTCGGCGCGCTTTTTGTGCGCCGTAGCTGCGCTGCTGTTGTCGTTGTTGTGGGCAAGCCGGTGCGACGCGCAGACGCAGACGGCCAACATTCCCGCCAAGTTTCGCATTTCCGGCGGTGTAGCAGCGGGGATGCTCGAGGAGAAGACTGCGCCGATCTATCCACCCCTCGCAAAAGCGGCCCGCGTAGAGGGAACCGTAGTGCTTGAGGCCACCATCTCAAAATCTGGAGCGGTGGTGGGCCTGCGGGTGGTCAGCGGCCAGCCAATGCTGCAACAGGCCGCGCTGGACGCGGTGAAGACATGGCGCTACAGGCCATACATATTGAATGGGCAGCCGATCGAGGTGGTTACACCGGTAAACGTGATCTTTGCGCTGGCCGGGCCGGCCGGCGACGAGAGCGCTGCAGGGACGCAATCGGCGACGTTACCTGAATCGGCTGCCGCGCAGTCCGCAGATTCGGCAACAGAAGGGCCACAAACTGCGCCGACTGCCGGGGGACAACCCAAAGTAGATTCGGCGACAACGCCGCCAGAAACTTTTCGGGTTGGGGGAGTTTCCATCGCGCTTCCATCGCCGACCGGTGAGATGGTCGAGGTTGGGGGCGACCACCGCGTGCTCTTCGACATGGTTGTTCCGGATATGAACCGGCTTGTCGCGGCTTTTCTGCTCCAAAAGGATGCAGAAGATGTGCAACGCACAAACAGCTCCGGACCGCTGACTCCATACGCGCTGGTGGAAGTGCTACGGGAAGGAGAATTTGCGGAGATTGGATCGAGCGACTTCAAAGACCTGGCCAGCCAGATGGGCCAGCAGCTGGGGGGCATCGTGAGTTCATCCGTGCAGGAAACGCAGGATGAATTCAATCGCCGGATGAAAGCAATGAACCTGGATGAAAAGCTCGATTATGGGAAGCCCGTGATGCTGGGTCCGCTGTTCAACAAGACGGACGCCAGCGGATTCGGAATGATGGCCCCGGTCACGATGAATGGAAAAAGCCTGAAGATGGTTGTCGGCGTCATTCTCGTCCGGGTCAGGAGCCATATTCTGTTCGCTTATTTTTATTCCGCGTACAAGGATCAGTCGACAACAGAACAGGTGCGCGCTGTGAGCGAGCAGTGGGCAGATGCAATTTTGGCGGCGAACGCGGAGTAGTTGAGGACATCAGGCGGAGCGAGCGGGGTTAAAGAGAACTCCGAGGCTTTTGCCGGCTTTCTGCAGTGTCACGTCCAGTGTCCAGAGCTGCGTGCCCGGCGTCAGGAGACAAGACGCGAGCAAATGCGCGTCGACGAGGCCGACGCCCTTCGAGTAGAGGTTATTTACTTCGATCATGTGCCGCACCTCGGTCATTTGGGCGAGGTGCGACTCGGGAAGCCGGTCAAGGAAGAGTAAGGTCTTTGCCCGATCGCGCAATGATCCCAGAGCGAGTTCAGCAACTACGAATCGATGCACGGCGATCTGTTCGCGGGCGAGTAGACTTTGGAATTCCGGATTCGCAGATCGGAAATGGCCAATCCAAATAGATGTGTCAGCGAGAATCACAGCTTATCGGGGACGGCGCCGGGGAATGTCTTCGAGCTCCGGCATGGTGCCTCCCAAAGCGGCGAGCCGACGCGCGGCTTCGCGTTGGATCAACGCGGTAAGAGCTTCGCGAACCAAGGCCGTTTTTTCGGCAATGCCGGTAAATTCCTGGGCTCGCTCGACCAATTCATCGTCAAGCGCAATTGTGGTTCGCATATCGCCTCCAGGCATCAATTATAGCATCAAATGATGACAAATCATATGCCTGGCTTGCTGGTAGATTGGGTTTCATGGAAGTGCTGCCAAATTGCTTCGGCGGTTTTGCGGCTGACGACGGCGGCGAGTGATTCTGCTGTGGCCTGCTGCACGTCGCGCAGGCTGCCGAAGTGGGTGAGCAGACGCTGGCGGGTTTGCGTGCCGACGCCAGGAATATTCAGAAGCTCCGAATCACGATCGCGCATCGCCCGGCGCTGGCGATGGTAGCCGATGGCGAAGCGATGGCTCTCATCGCGGATGAGCTGAACCAGATGCAGCACCGGCGAGCGGCGGTCGAGAACGATGGGCTCCGATTCATTGCCGTAGAGGTAGATGACTTCTTCGCGTTTTGCAATCGACGCGAGCGGCTGCGAAGTGAAGCCGAGCGATTCGAGCGCGTCGGCCGCAGCGTGAAGCTGGCCGAGGCCGCCATCGACGAGGATGAGCGATGGCATTGTGGCTGGTTCTTTTGATGAGCGTCCCTCAGGGGCTAAAGCCCCGACTTCTTTGGCATTCTTTTCGGCACGACTGAAGTCGTGCCCTTTCAAAGCTAAATCGTTTTTTGAATTCTCGTTGCCATTGGCGCAGTCGCGGATGCGGCGGTAGCGACGTTCGACGACCTCGCGCATGGAGGCGAAATCGTCGACGCCGGCGACCGTCTTCACTTTGAATTTGCGATAGGCCGACTTATTCATCTTGCCGTCTTCCCAGACGACGAGCGAGGCAACGGTCTCAGCGCCCTGAATGTGCGAGATGTCGAAGCATTCGATGCGGCGGGGAAGCTCGGGGAGCATGAGCGTATCGGCGAGCGCCTCCTGAATAGCCTTGCGCGAAGGCTCCAGCACGCGGAAGCGCTGTGTGTAGGACTGGTGAGCGTTTTGAGCGGCGAGATCAACGAGGGATTTCTTGTCGCCGCGCTGAGGGACGGCGATTTCGATCTTGTGGCCGGTTCGTTCAGTGAGTAATTCAGCCAGCGATTCGCGGTCATCAAAGTCGACCGGGACGAGAATCGAGCGTGGGACGTATTGCTGGTCGATATAGAGCTGCTTGAGAAGCGCGGAAAAGACCGCGCCGGCGTTAAACGGGGAAGTATTTAGCAGAGTGTCGTGCGATCCCACCCTTGCCGACGATGATGCCGTCGCCAAGGATGGGGCAACCTCGGCCTTTGAGCCCGATTCGTCTTTGGGATTATCGCCGGTCTCCACATCAATCGCGTCAAGCACGCTCGGCAAATCTTCCCAGAAGAATTCGCGCCGGTCGACGATTTTGCCGTTGCGCACGTGGAAGAGATTGACGGCCAGGCTGTCCTCTTCAAAGTGATAACCGAAGACATCGGCGTCGTCGTTAAGCTCCGCGGTTGCAATGCGTTGTTTTTCCTGGAGCTGGTGCACGGTGGAGAGTTGATCGCGCAGTCGCGCGGCGGCCTCAAACTGCTCGGCTTCGGCGGCGGCCATCATGCGCGCGGTCAGCGTGCGCTCAAGCTCGGCGTGGCGGCCTTCGAGGAAAAGCTGCGCGTCGCGGACGGCTTGTTTGTAGGCGTCGGGAGTGGTGAGGCCTTCAACGCACGGGCCGAGGCAGCGATGGATGTAGTACTGCAGGCAGGCGCGCGGATGAAAGCGCGAAAGATCAACCTTGCAACTGGGCAGTAAAAAACTGCGATGAATCAGCTCGACCACGCGATAGGCGAGATTGCCTGGAAAATAAGGGCCGTAGTAGGCCGAGCCATCCTTGCGCAGGCGGCGCGTGACAAAGACTTTGGGGAAGCGGTCGGCCAGAGTGAGCTTGACGTAGGGGTAAGTCTTGTCGTCGCGCAGCAGAATGTTGAAGCGCGGCTTGCGTTGCTTGATGAGATTGTTTTCGAGCGCGAGAGCTTCGTGCTCGTTGGCGACGAGAATGTATTCGATGTCGACGGCCTCGCGCATCAGCGAACCGGTTTTGGCGTTGGCTTGAGAGGCCTCTAATAAATACGACCGCACACGCGCGCGCAGATTATTGGCCTTGCCTACGTAGATGACTTCGCCTTCGGCGTTCTTGTAGAGATACACGCCGGGTTGAGTGGGCAGAGCGCGGATTTTTTCGTAGAGATCCATATTGCTTTTGTGGGTCGGGCGCGACAAGCGGCAGAGCAAGACAGACGAGAGCAACTCAGTTGCGCAGCAGGCCAGCCTACGCGAAGCCCACCAGCTTATAGGATAACGAGAATCGCCTGGACGCGGCGCTGTGCAGTTGCGGCGCAGTCGCGCCGATCGCTGGAGAGTGAAGAAGTGGCAAACCTTACCGGGAAGGGTAAAAATTACATGGTTTTTGCATCCGCATAAAATGCACAGGCCGCCCATCATGTCTTTATCTTTCAACAGGTTGCATAGCGGCGAGGAATTGGATTGCGGCGTGCAATTGTAAGGGCGGAAAGAAAACCGAATCCCGGCGGAAGAGCGCTCAACGCGCCGGCAGGGAACGGAGAGGTGAGGACCCATGAAGACCCAGCGATTTGGATTTGCGTTGACGGCAGCGGCGTTAGTGACGTTTGGCGTGGCGGGTTGCGCCACAAAAAACTATGTGCGGACGCAGACGACTCCGCTGATCGAGCACACCGATCAGTTGGATCAGAAGACCGCGGACAACAATCGGCAGCTGCATGATGTGGGCGATCGCGCCATGGTGGGCATTGCGCATGCGCAAGGCTCGGCCGATACCGCGCAGCAGGAAGCGCAAACTGCTTCGCAGGCGGCCAACACCGCTGACGCGGCAGCCAACGACGTGGCGCACCGCGCCGACTCGCTGGACAGCGTGGTCAAGGGCCTCGACAACTACAAGCAGGTGGCCACGGTTTCAGTGACCTTCGGCTTTGACCGGGCAGCGCTGACAACCGATGACAAGGGCCAGCTGGACACTTTCGCGGCGTCGCTTGGTTCGGCGAAGAGCTACATTCTTGAAGTGACCGGCGGAACGGACTCTGTTGGATCGGCGCAGTACAACTACGACCTTAGCCAGCGCCGCGCAGATGCAGTGGTGCAGTATCTGGCCGCGAAGTACGGCGTTGCGCCGCACCGCTTCTACCTGATCGGCATCGGCAAGGATCAGTATGTAGCCTCGAACGACACGGCCGCAGGCCGCAAGGAAAACAGGCGCGTGCAGGTTCAACTGCTCTCGAACTTGAGTGGTCAGGAGCCGAGCCAGTCCACAACCACGACTGGGCAGTCCGGCGCTGGACAGGTGACTACATCCGCACCGGTTCCTGAATAATTCAGACACACTTCCCCCAGACACTGTTTCTCCGAGACAAAAGGGCAGGCCCAGATGGGTCTGCCCTTTTGGTTTTGTCGCGACTGTGCATCGTTGCGCTTGGTCTCGTTACGCCTGATCTAATTCCGCCGGCCTAGCGGAGTGTCGTGCCCAACTGCTTCACGTGTTCCACGCGGACGTCGTTGGCGCTGAAGAGACGTAGAAACGGAACGTGTTTCTGAGCCCGCCACAAGGATTCGTCACTCAGTGGCCGGGCGTTGGCGGCGGTTTCGACAGCGGGACGGCCGTTGGCCTCTTCGCGCTCCACAATGCAAACTACAGCGACGACGATCATACCGGCATCCTGCGTGGCCTCGATGGCGGCGATGGTGGAAGCGCCGGTGGTGCAGACATCGTCAACGATCACGACACGAGCGCCTTTGCGGCTGAAGCCCTCGATGCGGCGGCCCGTGCCGTGAGCTTTCTCGGCCTTTCGCACCAGAAATCCGTGGAGCAGCGGCACGTTGGGATGCGATTTTGCGCGCCAGGCGCTGGCTGTTGCGACGTTCGACACGATGGGATCCGCGCCCATGGTGAGGCCGCCGACGGCTTCGGCGTCGATCTTGTTGGCTTCAAGCAGCTCGAGGATGGCGTGGCCGGTTAGACGGCCGCCTTCAGCGTGGAGCGTGGTGGTGCGGCAGTCAATGTAGTAGTCGCTGGTGCCGCCGGAGGAGAGCTTGAACTGGCCCAGCTTGAAGCTGGTGCGGGCGAGGAGCGAGAGGAGTTGCTGGGCGTGGGATTGGTCGGGCATCAGATCGATTGTAAAGGGCGACTGCAAGGGAACAGGTTCCCTGCATTTCTCATATCTTGTCGAAGTGGCGGTAGCCGCCGGTGCCAGAGATGGCTACTGTCATCCAACCGATGCACGCGCCAATGAACATGCCCGCGATCACATCTGACACCCAATGGCCATTGGTGACTGTGACCGCGATACACACGAGACCGGCGAGGATGGAGGCGGCCGCGCGCCAGTGCGGGAAACGAACGCAGGTAATTGTTGCGATGGTTATTGCGCCGACTGCGGTTCCAGAAGGAAAAGAAGTCCACCCCACATTGGCGTGGAGAATTCTGAACCCGTAGAGATGGTAGACGAGATAGGTTGGGTCGGCAGATCCGCGTCCGAAAATCTGTTTAAGAACAAACTCCGCGGAGATCGCCCAGATCGTTCCAGAGGAATAGAGCAAGGCTGTCTGCGCCCAAGAAGCGAGCCGCCGGCCAAAGAGCATCCATGAGCCCGCACCGAACTGGAAGAGGAGCGCAGCCACGGGAATTACTACCAGCAGCTCGAGCAGGCGATTTAACCATTGCCAAACGGAAGACGGCCGCACATGGGCGTTGAAGAACTCTGCCGCCGGGCGGTCAACGTAGCCGATGCAGACCAGAACGGATACGGCGCAAAGTACCAACGTCAGCAGAAATCGACGATATCGAGTGTTTTGTGGCATTCGTTTGGCCAGATCCAACCAACGGAGCAGGAGCGAAGCGAGCCGTTGCAGCGGCGGCAGGATTTTTCGCTTGGACTCTTCTTGATATTACATTTTGTCGAAGTGGCGGAAGCCGCCGGTGCCGATCATCGCGGCCAGGAAGAGGATGAAGTTGTAGCAGGCGTGGACCAGCGTGCTGGCGGCGAGAGACTTGGTTGTGAGACGCACCGTGCAGAGAATCAGGCTGACAAGAATCAGCAGAAGAAATGGTCCCAACGCGTGGCCTTGCTGATCGACGTGAATCAGGGCGAAGGGAACGCTGGTAAGAATGGAGGCGACAACCATCGCTGCGAGCGACCACTGTGGCGCGCCGTTGGCGTCGAGCGGTGGCGCGGGATGGTGAGCGATCTGCTCGGCTGCCCAGTCCCAGGCGGTGCACAATGCAGGCAGAAGAAAGCCGCGGAAAAACATCTCCTCAAAGAAAGGCGCGGCGGTGGTGCCGAAGGCGAACATCAGCCACGCGGCTCCCGGAGAGCGCATCATCTCTTCAATCGGGGCGTTGGAGGGACCGGGCATCAGTACTTCATCGAGCACTGCCAGCCCGGCGCAGCCGAGGGCGGTTGCGGCAAGCGGCCAAAACCTCTGCAGCGCAACTGCGCCGCGCCATTGCAATCCCGCGAAAAAGCTTCTGTTCCAGAATTGCGGGAAGACAACCAGGCAGATGGCGAAAGTGATGAGATAGAGGATTACTTCGGTGGCCACAATCAGCGAGACTTTCGTCGCGTCCGCTTGAGTGTCCATGCTCCAGCCGAACCAGCGGAAGTGCATCGGCGCGAGGAGGAGCGCGATCGTGCCGGCAAATGCGACCCCTCCGATGGGAATGAGCATGGCGAGGTGGCCAAAATTCGGGATGCGCGCGGGCGGTGGGGCGGGAGCTTGTGCGAAGGACTGGAATAACAACGGCTCGGCATTTGGAGAAAGGCTGGCAGGTGCGCCGGGCGGCAAGATTGGAGGCGCGCCAGACTGATTGACGGGCGCCGTATATGAAACGAAGGCCGAGTCGGGGGTGAGATAAACGGTTTGTGCCGGCGAGGTTTCGCTGGATGCAGGATCTATGAGCGCTGGCGAGTTGCTCGCAGCGGCGTCCGCTGGAAAATTGACGAACTCGCGCGGCTCTTCTTCTTCGGGAAGATTTGTCATGGGCGTCCTGTCTTCTTCACCCGGCGTGCGCCGCCTGATTTACTTTGCTGCGCGTGTTTCCCATTGGTCCGCGCCGCAGCTTCAGGATCAGCTTTAAGATCGGCGCTGGCCAATCCCACTACAGAGGCAGTGAGCCCGTTTGCGGCGAGGATCGCTTCGTCTTCTGGCTCGGCGGGCGCGAGGCGGCCATTGGACAGTTTGTAGTAGCGCTGGAGGAATTGGCCGGTATAAGAGCCGGACGTAGCGGCGATCTTTGCCGGGCGGCCTTCGCCGACGATGTGGCCGCCATCTTCACCGCCCTCAGGGCCGAGATCGATGACCCAATCGGCGTTGCGGATGACGTCGAGGTTGTGCTCGATGATGATGACTGAGTTGCCGAGATCGACCAGCCGGTGCAGAACCTCAAGCAGCTTGCGCACGTCGTCAAAGTGCAGGCCGGTGGTGGGCTCGTCGAGCAGGTAAAGGGTCTTGCCTGTCTGACGCTTGGAGAGCTCGCGCGCCAGCTTCATGCGCTGCGCTTCGCCGCCTGAAAGTGTTGTTGCGCTTTGGCCAAGGTGCACGTAGCCAAGGCCGACATCGACAAGGGTCTGGAGTTTCTGGCGGACCAGAGGCACGTCGGTGAGCAGGGGAAGCGCGTCCTCGATGGTGAGGTCGAGCACGTCGGCGATGGAGTGGCCGTGAAATTTTACGGCAAGTGTTTCCTGGTTATAACGGCGGCCGTTGCAGACTTCACACTGCACGTAGACGTCGGGCATGAAGTTCATCTCGATGCGGCGCTGGCCATCGCCCTGGCAGGCCTCACAGCGGCCGCCGGTAACATTGAAGCTGAAGCGGCCTGGCTTATAGCCGCGCTCGCGCGCCTCGGGAAGCATTGCAAACAAATCGCGAATCGGTGAGAAGACCTGCGTGTATGTCGCAGGATTCGATCGCGGCGTGCGGCCGATGGGCGACTGGTCAATGCGAATCACTTTGTCGATCTGCTCGACGCCGGTGACGTCGTCGTGCGCGCCCGGCTCCTCGCGCGAGCCGTAAATTGTCTTCGCCAACGAGCGATAAAGAATGTCGTTGACCAGCGTGCTCTTGCCGCTGCCACTCACGCCCGTAACCACAGTCATTAGCCCGAGGGGAATGCGCAGGTTGAGATCGTGCAGATTGTGCTCGCGCGCGCCGGTAATCGAAAGCCATTTGCCTGTGAGCGGCCGCGGCTTGGCGCGCTGCAGCATTGGCGTTTCGCCGCTCAGATAGCGGCCAGTGAGCGATGCAGGCGTGGCCATGATCTGTGCCGGAGTGCCTTCAGCCACGACGCCGCCACCAAGCCGGCCTGCGCCTGGACCGAGATCGAGCACATAGTCGGCGTGGCGGATGGTTTCTTCATCGTGCTCGACGACAAGTACAGTGTTGCCGAGATCGCGAAGTCTTTCGAGTGCCTGGATGAGGCGGTTGTTATCGCGCTGGTGCAGGCCGATGGAGGGCTCGTCGAGGACGTAGAGGACGCCCCGCAGACGGGAGCCGATTTGCGTGGCGAGCCGGATTCGCTGGCCCTCGCCACCGGAAAGTGTTGCGGCGTTTCGGTCGAGAGAAAGATAGTTGAGGCCGACGGCGCAAAGAAATTCAAGGCGCTCTGCAACTTCGCGGCGGATGCGTTCGGCTACCAGCGCTTCGCGATCAGTGAACTTGAGATTGATGGCCGCTGAAAGCGCGCGGTTGAGCGGCAGGGCGGTGAAGTCGGCGATGGAGAGGCCGCCGATCTTTACGGCGAGCGACTCGGGGCGCAGGCGCTTGCCGCGGCACACGGGGCAGGGCGCGGCAGTCATGTAGTTCATCATGTACTCGCGATAGCTATCGCTGCGAGCTTCTTCAGTGTTGTCGCGCAGGTAGGCGAGAATCCCGTGAAATCCGGTGCGCGGCGCTTCGCCCTTTGGCGGACCGTAGACGAGAATGTGTTGCTGCTTCGGGGGGAGATCCTCGAACGGCACCTTGAGATCGATCTTGTAGCGATCGGCGGCGAGTTGGATGAGCTTAATGAGGTACTGCGAAGACGAGCCAGGACCAAGGCCACCATCGAGCAGCGGCTTTGACCAGTCTGTGATGACCTTTGCGGGATCGAAGTCGTAGAGCGAGCCAAGGCCGTGGCAGTTGGCGCAGGCGCCAAAGGTTGAATTGAACGAAAAGCTGCGCGGCTCGAGCTTCGGCACGTCGAGACCGCAATCCGGGCAGGCCATTGAGGCGGAGAACAACTGCTCGTTGCCTTCGCTGAAGCCGACCAGGACGAGTCCGTTGGCGAGCTGGAGAGCCTTGGCGACCGCCTGACCCAAACGCGCTTCGACTGGACGCTTTTCGGCGGATGGCTTGGTAGGTTTGGGCCCGGCTTTAATTCCTTCCCCGGTCCCCGAATGCGAGGGACCGGGGGCACCCTCGGTTTTAAGCAGGACGCGGTCAACAATGGCTTCAATGGTATGGTTCTTGCGGCGGTCGAGAAAAAGCGGCTCGGAAAGGTCGGCTATTTCGCCGTCGACACGAGCGCGAAACCCTTGCTGATCAAGCTGATCCAGCAAATCTTTAAACTCACCCTTGCGGCCTCTCACGATCGGAGCCATTATGGTGGCGCGCTCGCCGCGGCCAAGCTCCAGGATGCGATGGACGATCTGGTCGGCAGTCTGGCGGGTGATCGGGCGGCCGCAGTTGGGGCAGTGCGGCGTGCCCACCGAGGCATAGAGGAGGCGCAGGTAGTCGTAAATTTCGGTGATGGTGCCGACCGTGGAGCGGGGGCTGCGGCTGGTGGTCTTTTGTTCGATCGAGATAGCAGGACTGAGGCCCTCGATCGAGTCCACGTCCGGGCGCTCGATCTGGTCAAGAAACTGGCGCGCGTAAGCGGAGAGCGTCTCGACGTACCGACGCTGGCCCTCGGCGTAGATGGTGTCAAAGGCGAGCGAGCTCTTGCCCGAGCCGGAGAGACCGGTGACGACCGTGAGGGAATTGCGGGGGATGCGCACATTGATGTCGCGCAGGTTGTGCTGGCGCGCCCCACGCACCGAGATGTGAGTGATAGCCATTGTTGGGTGAACCGAAGACGGAGGGTACTTTCGTGTTTCGAGCGGTGCCGGATGCTTGAGGGAAAACAGCGCTCTAGGGGTATTCTATTTGCCAATAGAAACGAGGGTCAACGCGTTCAATCTTCTGCGACAATCTTTTAGATGATCGTGGGGCAGCAGATGATCCTTTCCTGTTTCAACTGCGCTTGTTTTGGTTCTCCATCGTTGTAATTCTTGAGACGGCCCTGTTTGGCCCGAGGCGCTTTGAATGGCTGACATTTTGATGTTGATTTGTGCAACACTGGGCGCGATGGCATTTGGCATTCTTGCCGCGTATGCAGCCGTGCGCGTGGTCTTTGCGTTCATGCGCCCCCGAAAGACGCCGGCGCCGGTGAAGGCGCAAACCGAGGCCGCCCGCATCTCGTAGGAAACAGCTTTTAGCCTTCAGCTCTCAGCTTTCAGCAAACAACTCGCAGGGCAGCGACGTTTCAGCTGGCGTGGTGCCAGCTTTGCGGGTTCTGCTGCCCATTTTGCTGTTGTTGCTGGCGCTCCTGCATTATTTGCTGCGGAGTGCGTATTGGTACTGGCGGGCCGGTGGGGCTCGGGGGCTGCTCGACTTCCGGTTCAGGGGCCGGCTGGTCTGTGTCTGAGTCCTCGTTGCTCGGCGCCGGAGCGTTGTTGGCGGTATTTTGCGCGGCTCTTCCGCCCTGGGAGCTCAACACAATCCGGCGCGGAGTGCCCTGGCCGCGGTCGCCAACCATCAGGATGTTGTACCCCGAGCCATCGAGAAGGTGAGATATCACATCGCGCGCCGGTCCAGGGCCATAGGTGCCGAAGATTCGCTGGTCGGTCATACGCGGATCTGAACCAAGCCCTTCCACTTTGGCGCCGGTATCGGTCGAGACATCTTTCATGATCTGCGCCAGGCTTGAGTTGGACGCGGCGATGAACAGGCCGCGGCTGTCATAGACGACGGTTGCGGCAGCGGGAGGATCGTTGGTGGGCCAATCCGGAGGCGGGGGCAGCACAGGTGCAGGCGGAGGAGCCGGCTGAGGCGCCGGAACGGCGGCGGCCGGTTTCTTGTGCGGATGAAGGTGCTTGTGCGCGGGCGGGGTGGTTGGAGCGGAAGCAGAAGTATTCTGAGCCTGGTTCGTTTGAGCGCTGGCGGTTTGAGCGTTGGCGAGCGTGCCGGACCAGAGGAATGAGCACGCGCAAAGGGCAGTGAGAAGAGCGAGTCTTAGCGCGTAATGCCCTGGTTGGAGGCGCAACGGGAGTTCGCGCGAAGATTCCGTTTGCGGTAATTGTTGTAAACGCATCGGAATTGCCTCCCCCCAGAGTCTAATCCGGAGTCTATTCAAGAGCAGGTAGCTGACGCTCTACTTTGAGTCAGGCAGCGGTGCTCAACTGCCGGAGCAGATACCAGCTGGACTATGTACGAGTTGCCCTAGGTAATAGACTAGCAGTGGCCGATGGACGCTCGAAACAGGGTCCGAATTGGAATCTTCGGGCAGGAATTATTGGGGAGAGAGGATGCTGGCAGGAATGCGCATCGGATGTTTGGTATTAGCGGTGTCGGCTGCGTTGCTGGCGCCGCTCGAAAGCAGGGCGACGAGCTGCACCGCGCAGGCGGAGCTGGGCTCGCTGGATCGCGATGCGCTGGCAGCGGCCTCGGGCCGTGTGGCGAACGCGGTTCTGGCGCAGGATTTCACCACTCTCCAGGCGAATCTGCTGCCGCAGGAGGCTTCGGATTGGAACGGCATTCGCGCCACTGTGGAACAGGCTACGCCGCTGGTGAAGGGCGGTCATTTCCAGTTGCGCGATGTATATCTTTTGGACGCCACTGACCAGACCGCGACTGCCGATACGCAATTTTTCTGCTCCAACGCGACGGGATCGTTGACGGTCACTATCAATATGACGGCACTGCCGCCGGGGCGTTACGCGGTGGCGCTGGCCGATGCCGCGGGCGCGCCGCTTGCCGGCCAGATGGGAGTGGTGCTGGCGTGGGATGGCGCTGCAACCGCGTGGAAGCTTGCGGGCTTGACCGTGCGGCCGGGGATGTTCGACGGGCACGACGGCGTTTGGTACTGGTCGCGCGCGCGGGAGCTGGCCAGAACTGACCCCTGGAGCGGATGGTTCGCCTACGACGCGGCGCGGTACTTGCTTCTGCCGGTGGATTTTCTGTCTTCACCAAATTTGCAAAAGTTGCACCAGGAGCAGGCGCTGATCTCACCGTCACCCGAGAGCCAGTTTCCCTTATCGCTGCCCGACGGCGACCGCACATGGAAGATTGATGCGGTAGGACTCGACGCCTCGCTGCACGAGCCCGACCTGGGCGTGGCGTACGAGTCGGTCGGGGTGACTGATCCAGCAGCGATGCGCACCGAGGCGACTGCGGTGATGAGCGCGTTCCTGAAAGCGCAGCCGGGAATCCGCGCGAACTTTCACGGGCTGTGGGCTTATGCGGAGAAGGATGGCAAGCGCACGCCAGTGATGGAACTGCCGATGAAGCAGATTCCGTAGGGCAGGGAACGAGGGACCAAGGGAATAAATAAGGGAACAAGAAGACGAAGAGGCGCGAAAGATTGCCAAGCATCATTGATCTGCGTTCCGACACCGTAACCAAGCCAACGCCGGAGATGCGTGCGGCGATGGCCGCCGCCGAGGTTGGCGACGACGTTTACGGCGAGGACCCGACCGTCAATTTGCTGGAGCGGCGCGCGGCGGAGATCTTTGGCCGCGAGGCGGCGCTGTTTGTGCCTACGGGCACTATGGGCAACCAGATTGCGATTCGCGCGCTGACGCAGCCCGGCCAGGAAGTGATTGCCGAATCGCGCGCGCACATTCTCGACTACGAGATGGCCACGACGGCAGTTTTTTCCGGGTGCCTGATCCGCGCGGTGCCGGCCGAGGGCGGAATTCTGACGTGGAAGCACATTGAGCCGGTGATCAGCCCGTATGGAAGTTTCCGCGCTGCAACTGGGCTGATTGAAATTGAAAACACTGCCAATCTGGCTGGCGGGGTCTGTACGCGCGTCGAAGTTCTGGAAGAGATTTGGACTGGGGCGAAGGCGTACAAACTCCCGCTGCACCTTGATGGCGCGCGCATCTTCAACGCTGCTGTTGCCTTGAATGTTGACGTGAAGGCGCTCACGCGCGGCTTCGACACCGTGATGTTTTGCCTGTCGAAGGGATTAGGCGCGCCTGTGGGATCGATGTTGGTTGGTTCTGCGGCGTTGATCGCTCGAGCGCGCGTTTTTCGAAAGGCATTAGGCGGCGGGATGAGGCAGGCGGGTGTGCTGGCCGCTGCGGGGCTGATCGCGCTGGAAGACGGGCCTAAACGTCTCGCCGAAGATCACGCCAATGCGCGGTTGCTGGCGGAAGCGCTGGCGCATACCGAGGGCGTAGTGATCGATCTGGAAACAGTGGAGACGAATATCGTGATCTTCCGGCTGGCGGCAGGGAAGGGCGCAGCGGAATTGTCCGCGCGGCTGAAGGCGCGCGGAGTTCTCGTTGGCGCATTTGGGCCGAACGCGATTCGCGTTGTGACGCACTGCGACGTGAGCCGGAAAGGATTGCATCGATGCGGCCGAGGCGCTGACGGAGGAAATCGAGTCCTCTGCACTGTCATCCTGAGCGACCGAGCGCGTAGCGCGATGGAGTCGAAGGACCTGCTTCTATCGACTGCTCGGGACCAACTGTTCCTTTGTATACCAGGGTTCGCTGAGGTCTTCCCACGTTGGATTGGATTTTTCAATCAGCGCAATCTTCTTCGCGCGCTTCCATCCCTTTAACTGTTTCTCCCGCGCAATGGCGCTGCCTACATAAACAAATCCTTCGAACCAGACGAGCCGATGGCATTCATAAGCCGAAGAGAATCCTTCGAACCGTTTGCGCTTATGCTCGAAAACTCGTTTGTGCAGATTGCCGGAGACTCCGATATACAGGGTTCGGCTGCGACTGGCAACCATATATACGTAGTAGTCACTTTCGTGCATGTGGGCACTTTATAGCAACAAGATCTTGGGTGTAAGTGACAAACAGCAGGTCCTTCGACTCCCCTTCGTCCGCGTTGCGGCCTCAGGGTCGCTCAGGATGACAATATCGGGAGTGGCGCTCAGGATGACAACATCGGGGAAAGATGCGCGGGCTCCGAGATTCCTGGTCTGAGAGCCGCCCTTGGCAAAAAAGGACAATTGAAGTTTGCGAATCTCAGCGCAGAAACCGCCGATCAGTGATGGCGAGCGATGATGACCATAATCAGCAAAATCACCACGGGAATGAGCGCCAGGCCTGCGTAATAAAGAATTTTGCGTGAAAGCTGCGACTTGCGCTTTTGCCAATCTCGCAGCTCTTCTCGATCTTCCACGCCAACCTGATCGGGATGCTCAAGATCGCGGATGAACTCCTGCGCGGTGGCATAGCGATTCTTTGGATCACGCTCCAGGGCGCGATAAATAATCTCCTGCAACTGTGGCGAGACAGACGGATCGGCGACGCGCGGCGGAAGCGGATGATTCAACAGGCGGTCATTCATGGCGGCTAGCGGCGTGGGGCCAGTAAAAGGCAGCTTACCGGTGAGCATCTCGTAGAGAATGACGCCCATGGAGTAAAGATCGGTGCGGCCGTCGCCGCGCTTGCCCTTCACCTGCTCCGGCGCGATGTAGTTGGGCGTGCCCAGCATGGTGGTGAAGTTGGCATAGGTGAGGCGGCGCGAGGCAGTGTCGCCGGCAATGCCGAAGTCGATGAGCTTGATGTGGTCGTTTTCATCGACCATGATGTTTTCAGGTTTCAGGTCGCGATGAACAACCCCGTTCGAGTGGATGTAATCGAGAGCCTTGAGAATTTCGAATGGCGATTCGAATGGCGCGGTCTTGCGGAAGGCGGCCTTCGTCGAGAATCTGGCGCAGCAGGCGGCCCGGGCACCACTCCATGACCATGTAAATGCGGGAGTGCTTCTCTCCGCCGAAGACGCGCATGACGTTGGGATGATTGAGGCGCTCGCCGATGTCCGATTCGCGCTTGAAGCGGTCGGAGAGGATGGGATCGGCTTCCATGTCGGGGTGGGGAATTTTGATGGCAACGGTGCGGCCGTCGCGCGCGTCGGTAGCGCGGAGGATGGAGGCCATGCCGCTTTTGGCGATGGGCGCGTCGATGCGATAGAAATCCAGTTCGGTTCCTGGTTCAGGGACGTTGAAATAACTCATCGTGCTGCGTGCTCCATCGTTGCCTTTACTAATGTAGCGGGTGATGGCGTCGGAGATAGTAAGGATTGCGTAAGGCAGGGACAAAAAGGACAAATTGGCGCTAGGAGATCAGGGAACACGGAAAAAGGCGCACTCATTTTAGATCGGCAGCCGGTAGGGGCGGCCGCGATACATTCCGACTTGCTCTACCGAGCGCACGCGAATCACCTGCGCGGTGGTGTTGTCGCCGCCGTCGATTTCGACCGCGCGGGCGACCATCTCGCGGGCGATTTGATTTGCATCTTTCTTTTGCGAAGCGATGGTGGCGATTTCGGCTTCGCCCATCTCGTCGTGCAAGCCGTCGGTCGATAACACCAGCACGTCGCCCGGCTGAAGGCTGAGAGCGGTGGTGTCAGGAGAAACAAACATCTCCGGCCCGACCGAGCGGATAAGAACGTGGCGGGCGTCGGATGAGGAGATATCGCCGGCTGAGATCAGGCCCATCTTGCGCTGCTCGTTGACGAGTGTGTGGTCCTGGGTGACCTGCCGTGCCTGTCCGTTGCGGACTAGGTAGCAGCGCGAATCGCCCACGTGCGAGACAACGGCCTGGTCGTAACGCAGCGCGCACGCCACCAAGGTGGTGGCCATGTTTTTGCCGCGATATTGGGGTTGCAGCCTGCGATCGTGCACAGCAGAATTGGCATGCTCGATGAGGCGCGGCATCAGGCTGATGAGCATGGAACCGGATTGCGCCTTGGCAAACTCCTCGGTCATGACCGAGACGGCGGTGGCCGAGGCAACTTCTCCCAGATCCATTCCGCCGACTCCATCTGCAACCACAAAGAGAAAACCGTGGGATCGCCCCTGCTGGCGGCTAGAAGGGATAAAGGAGCCCATGGCGTCTTCATTGTTGGTGCGGACTTTTCCGAAGTCGCTGGCCTGGCCGAACTGAACGTCCAACATATGCGCCGCCAATATTCCTTTCTTTAGGAGATCGTGATGCATCGCCTTAAAACAACGACTGGGTGGATCTCTCTCTCCAGCCTCTCATAGCGAGGCTGGAAGAGATTCCACCCAGAAGTGAGGGTTAAGTTAATGATCTATCTATGAGACGCCCTGTTTTGAACTCAGCAGCACAGACTTGCCCTTGGACTTAGAAGACCGCAGGAAGTAGATCGCTCCATAGATGCCCCATATTCCCGCGATGCCCAGTGCAGTAAGTGGTTCCATTTTCGTGCCAAGGTTAAAGAACGGCCCGGCCAAATAGAAGGCCATGCAGACCAAGTTTGCGAGCAAACCAAAGCCAGGAATGAGCCAATGCTTAACGATGTTGAAGTCTGAGCGCCCGGTGTAGGCCACGATGCACAGGAAGCAACTCAGCGCGTAAAGAATGAACGTGCCGAAGTTGGAAGTGAGCGTGATGGCGAGCAGCGAGTTGGGCAGCTTGGCCAAAGTATCGTGCGGGAGGTAGCCGAAGCTGGAGAATAGCCCGTGAGGCAGAGCAGCGATGGTGGCATCGGTGGGTGCGCTGGCGTCGCCGAAGACGAGTGAGACAGCGATTACGCCGATGACCGCCGAGATCCAGGCGAGTGTCCAGATGGCCTTGCGCGGCGAGAGCGACTCAGCGTGCAGCATGCCGAAGTGCTCGGGGGCCTCGTCGTCCTTGCCCATGGCGTAAGTGACGCGAGCGCCGGTGTTCATGCAGGCCAGCGTGGTGCCGATGAGCGCGAGGAACACTGTGAAGGCCTCAACCTCCATGAAGTATTTGCCGTGGCCCTGGCCAAGCAGCGCGTCGCCGACAATGATCATCATGTCGCCGATGGGCGCGGCCGAACCGGTTGCGCTCGCCATGGTATACCCGGAATTGAGGAAGTAATTGGCACAGAAATACTCAAACAAGTAACAGAACAAACCTTGTATCAACAGCGATGCAATTACAGCGATGGGAATGTGCTTGGTCGGATTTTTTGCCTCGCCTCCCATCGAGGTGACCGATTCAAATCCTACAAGGATAAGAATGGCGACCGTTGATTGGATGAAGACAAAGCTCCATTTGTGCACGCCGATCACCGAAGCCGCGTTGGGATGGGTGAGGAAGTTGCCAGTCGCGTCCGTAGTGGGGTAGGTGATCACAAACGGAACCGGCTTGCCGGCGGCATCAAGCAGCGGCAAAGGATTGCCGCTGGAGTCGCGCATGGTGGTGCCGTCCTTGGCGGTCGCGAACTGGTAGCTGTATGTCGCCAGCGACTGCGAGTCGTACTGGAAGCCAGCCGTGCCGTCGGGGTGGTTTGCGCGGTAGCCGAGGGCCAGAACGCTAAAGACCACCAGCGCAGAGATCTGGACCACATTGATGGCCAGGTTGACAGCTGTCGAAGCGCCAGCGCCCTTGGCCGCGATCCAGGCGACAAAGAACGAGAAGACCACGGCAACCAGGGCCATGAAGAGTGGGCCAGGGTTGGAGCCGCTCATGAAGCTTGGGAAGAGAAAGCCGACCACATAACCGACGAAGATTCCGGTGACAGCCACCATCACGCCGGGATAGACCCAGTAGTAAAGGTGCGAGCCCCAGCCGACGATGAACTTGGAGATGCGAGCGTATTTGAAGGCCGCATCTTTTGAGAGCATAGCCTGCTCAGCGTAGTAGTAGCTGGAGCCGGTGCCGGGATAAAGCTTGGAGATCTCGGCGTAGGACACGGCAGTGGCGAGACAGAGCAGCAAGGAAACGAAGATGCCCAGCCACATGGATGGGGCAGTGGATGGCTGGCCGGCAACACCCGTAGTGGCCTGGATGTAGAAGGTGAGCCAGAGGAAGGCGCCGGGGGCGATGAGCGCCATTGCGTTGCTGGTCAACCCGGTTAGGCCCAGGGTGGCCTGCATCTGAGGTGCTTGTTGATCTGCCATGAGCATTCTCCTGAGATTTTTGAAGTTCGTTTGGCGTCCCGGCGGCTTCCCGCCGGGAAATTTCAATTACAAATGGGCTGCGCGCTCGACAATGTCTAGAATCCGATCGAGAGTCGCGGCGGCTTGCTGCGGGACCCGCCAGTTGCCTGGTTAAGCTCTTGGCGAGTCCCGGTTCAATTGCTGTTAAGTGACTGTATCCACCGTTCCATCAGGACAAAATCAAGAAATGAAACATTTCTAGCGCTTCGGTCCGAAGAACGCGATGAAGGCTACGGTGACCGTCTGTTGCTGGTCAGTGAATTGATTGGCCAGCTTTTCAAAGTACTGCAAGTTGGATTTGTCGATGCGATACTCAACCCGCATGAGCAGCGCCTTCAATCCACTTGTACTCATAAGTGACAGTGCCTTCATAGAGGGTGTTTGCCGTTGGATAGGTACCGGTTTGGTTGCCGTTGGCATCGTCGAACCATTCAAATCGGCCGGAGATGGCGTTCTTGGCGTTCGCCTGTTCGTGGAATGCACCGGCTACGCCGTACCACGCAACCAACTTGTTGTTGCCTTGTGACACGACCTCGTTTTGGTTCATGCCGTAATCGAAGTTGACGTACGCGTTGAACTTTCCGGGAGGCGTGAGCAGCAGAGTTGAGTCAAACAGGTTGCGAAGACCAGCATCCGTGTTTGAATTTTCAGGACCGACCAGATAGTTGAAGAACCAAGAGTACTTCGGCTCTACTAAAGCGTTGGTAAACGCTCCGGAGAGGCCGCCATTTGACTTGGAGACGTTGTTCCATCCGTTGAACAACTGGAAGCCAACGGTGTCGGTCTTCGAAATCGGCATCGAGGTGCGGGCGCCGAAGTGCCAGTAGGGGATGGCGTTCACGAACAGCAGCGAGCGCGAATAGTTCCAGTCGTTATACGACTCGATGACTTCCGCTCCAGCCGACGTGACCCACTTGCCGAAGTCCAGCTCAAACCCTTTGGCCTTGGCAGGTTTCAGGCTGATGAATGCCTGCTCAAGGTAAGGAAGCTGCGAAGCGACAAAGGTGGTTGTCGTCGTGTTTAGCGGAGAGTTATTGATCAGGTCGTTGGTGCGGCCGTAGATGAAGTCGATGTCGGCGCCCACCGGATCGGGAGCGTGGTTCAGCGTGAGTTTGGCCGAGCTTAACTCAAACTGATCCGTCTTGTCATTGAAGTTATAGAGCTGGTTGACCTGGTCGGGAAAGATGTCCGATGTGTTGGGGCGGTTGAAATTGAAGCTGTAGTAGCCGTCGATCATTCCGCTCACATCCAGGGGGCCTACGCTCCATGTGGGTGCGGCAGGAGCGGCCGGGGCTGGCGCCGGGGCAGGAGCCTGAGCCGGTGCGGCGGGAGCCGCAGCAGGAGCCGCGGAAGAATCCGCTGGTGGTGCCGGCGCCTGTGCTCCGGCCGTGAGCGCGATTGTCATTGCGGCTGCGGCGAGTGAACTCGAGATGACCTTTGTGTTCAGATACATCGGCTGATTACCTCCAAGAAAGTATTTGAATAACGCGAGATGAGATCCGGCCCAGGGGAACAGTGAGACTCGACTTTTGAAGCGCCCCGGAATGTCGGGTTGAGGTTATGCAGCGATGAACACACGTATGGTGTCGATTGCCAGGGACGTGCTTGGCAATCTCGCTGCCCTTATTGACACCGTTGTTTGGGTAAACCGAACTACTACTAGTAATGCAAAGTGGGCATAAAGATTAAATGATGAAATCAAAAAGATTCCTTATGCGCCCTTCTGATTGTGGTCTTGCGCGCTCTTTCTAAGGCATTTCGCTGCGAGTTGCTCGCCGAGACTCAGGCAACGTAAGGGCTCTCGCACGTGAAGAAGAGGCGAAGAACCTGATAAAATTCTCTTTTCCCAGCCCAGCACCTGAGACCTGACGGGCAGCACGATTTGGATTCAAAGCCGAAGCCTGTGAACCGGGTGTGTGAACCGGTAGCGAACGGTGCATACAGTTCTGATTCGCAAACTCTCCTGCCTTCGAGTGAAGTGGCCCTCCGCTGGGTTCTCAGATATGGAAAGTGAGTGCCGTATTGGCTCAGAAAATACATAGTCACTTCGGCTTGCGGTCCAGGCGTTCGCGCGGCTCTGGCTTGCGTGTGCTTTTGTTCACGCTGGAGTGCGCGCTGGGAGTTGCGCTGGTGATTCTGGTGGCGGCGTTCACGCATTGGTGGCCCCGGCTGCTACCCGTAGCCGCGCTGCTATACCTGCTGATCGTGGTCGCCATGGCGCTCTTGTGCGGGTCATGGCAAGCGGTGATCGTGTCGCTTTCGGCGGTGGTGGCGCATGGCTGGTTCACCGCTCGGGAGTCGGAGCTGGCCATAGCGGCTGACCCGATCACTTCATTCACCCTGCTGGTCTTTGTGGCGGTTGCGCTCACTGTCAGCAGGCTGTCGGCGCGAGTGACCGGCCACGCGCGAGAGGCCGAATTGCGCGGCGGGCAGATGGAAGATCTTTACGAATTCACACGGCGAACCTTGCAGATGGATCTGCATGTTGAACCGGGCCCGCAGCTGGCGGAGCTGGTGCACGAGATCTTCAACCTCGAAGCAGTCGCGGTTTTCGACGCCGATTTGCACGATGTATACACTGCGGGATTCTGGAATGTGGACCCGCAGGAGATGGCTCAGAACGTCTACTACTTCGAGACAGCGGACGACGATCCGGTGTCCGGCGTCGGCCGGCGCGTGGTGCGGCTGGGGACCGTGCCTGTCGGCAGCCTGGTGGTGCGCGGCGATACCGGACCGCTTATTAATAACGCGATTGCGTCACTGATTGCCGTCACATTCGACAGGTACCGCGCCTTTGCCAATGAGAGCCGGATCGAGACCGAGCGCCGCACGGAGCAGCTCCGCGCCACGGTTCTCGATAGCCTGGCGCACGCCTATAAGACTCCACTGACCGCGATTCGCGCTGCTTCAACGGGGCTGGGCGAGATGGGCCACCTCTCCGCGGGGCAAGCGGACCTGGTGGGATTGATCGACGAGCAGACCCGGCTGCTGGGCGACTTGACTAACCGCCTGCTGACGACGGCAAGGCTTGACGCAGGCGAAGTTGCCATTCACGTCGCGCGAGTGAGCGCAGGAACGCTGATTGAAGAAGTGGTTGTAGCGCTCAAGGATCGGCTGGCAAGCATGAAGGTCGCTATCGAAATTGAGGACGACGATCTGGTCCTCAGTTGCGATCAGCAGTTGATGACCATGCTGCTGACCCAGTACATTGACAACGCATGCAAGTATTCAAACTTTGGCAGCACAGTCACCATCCGTGTGCAGGTCGCCGGGGCAGAGGCGATCTTTTCTGTGCACAGCATTGGGCCGGTGATTCCCATGGCGGACCGTGAGCGCATCTTTGACCGCTATTACCGTTCGTCGACCTATGCCGACCGCGCACCCGGAACGGGAATCGGGCTTTCGGTGGCCAGGCGGGCCGCGCAGATTCACGGGGGCTATGTCTGGGTTACCAGCGATGAAGAAGAAGGCACTACCTTCTTTGCCGCTATTCCGCTGACATTGGAGAGGGAGATTTCGTTATGACGCAGCAGCCGGGAATCCGGATCCTTGTGGTCGACGATGAGCCGGCGATTCGACGTGCTCTTCGGCCGCCGCTGCTGGAGCTTGGATTTCAAGTGACAGAGGCTTCGCGCGGCGAAGAGGCGCTGCAATTGCTGCGCGCTTCGCCCTACGACGTGGTGCTGTTGGATATCAACATGCCGGGAATTGGCGGCATCGAGACACTGAAGCGAATTCGC
This sequence comes from uncultured Acidobacteriaceae bacterium, assembly GCA_963763585.1. GTDB lineage: Bacteria > Acidobacteriota > Terriglobia > Terriglobales > Acidobacteriaceae > Telmatobacter. Next base: position 83,212 of record CAVXPR010000038.1, read on the forward strand.
AGCTTTGCGCCGCGCATGCCGGTGCTGATGCTGACAGTGCGCGACGACGAAGAGGACAAAGTGGAGGCGCTCGAATTTGGCGCAGACGATTATGTGACCAAACCGTTCAGCACGCGCGAGCTGATCGCGAGAATCCGCTCAGCCGTGCGCCGCGTGCGCGCCCCGGCCCGGCCAGAGGATGCGCCCATCGAGATTGGCGAGATTCGTTTGGAGCCGGCCAAGCGGTTGGTGACCAGGCGCGGCGCGCCGGTGCGCCTTACGCGCAAGGAATTCGACATTCTGTATTGCCTGATGAGCCGGGCCGGGCGTGTGGTGACCTACGCCAAGCTGTTGACCGCGGTGTGGGGTGCAGAGAGCCGTGAAGAAGTTGAGTACCTGCGCACCTTTGTCCGGCAGTTGCGCAAAAAGATCGAAGACGATCCATCGAAGCCGCTGTATCTGCTCACCGATGTGTACGTGGGATACCGCTTTGCCGATGCGCAGATGTTCCAGGAGGGGTCGCTTCAGGAAGGATCAGGCGCGGCTGAAGAAATGCCGGACGGCGAACTTGCGCCGGAAATCGAAGATCTGCCGGAAGATGAGAACGAGCCGGTCAAACATGAGCCGGGCAACCACGAGACGCCTAAGGTTGTAAACTGACGCGCTTCGACTCGGCTTGTAAATGCGAAGGCCCATTCCATCGAGGAACGGGCCTTCTTGTATTGTGGTGATCTTTGCCCGGTTTACTTCTTGCCCCAGAAATCAGGCGAGGCCGTGAGCCACGAGGCAGGCACGTAGCTCATCTCCGGGACAATCGCAAAAAGATCCGATTCGGATGACTCGATTGTCTCCGAGCCCAGCTCGTGCATCAATTGCAGCTGATCTTCGCCAACAGCCTTGGGCAGATTGTCGCCGTCGATCATGAACTGATCTTCTTCGGCAAGCGCCTTGATGGGCGTCACCAGGATGAAGGTTCTGTCGCTGTTTTCGCCATACAGTTTTTCAAACATCGCCCAATGGGAGTTCGCGATGGATGAATAGGCCTTGATGTAGATCTTTACCAGATGCTCGAAATCCTGATAGTGGCCGGAGCGAACATGGAAGACGGTCATGTCGAAGAATCGCTGCTGCGAAATGTCGAGGGCCGAATTCAGGCTCAGGTCGTCGCGGAACTTGTAGATGCTGCCGTAGGTTTGGCTGAGCGCGGGCGCTTCGGTTGCGTCAGCTGCCTTCATCGCAGCCTGCAGCTTGGCGTCCGACATTCCTTGTTCGTGTTGTTTTTGCAAACTGTCGAAGGAATCGAAGCCGGCGAAAAAGAGGGCTCGGGGAGAACCGGTAATGCTGACCATGCCGAAATAGTTCAAGGGGGCATTTGCCGCGCGTTCGGCCTGCACATCAGTGCTTTCACTTGCGATGAAAGCGCCGGTCATATTCGGCTTGATCTCAATGTTGCTCAGGTAAATGTACTTCGGCGGCGGATTCACGCCGCTGGGCGGCATCTGGCCGATCGCGGGCGCCGTGCAAAGGACGGGGCCAGCGACGAGAAGACACAAGGCAGTCTTGACTGCCGGATGGAGTTTCATGATCTCTTACCTCCGGGGTTGATTTGGGCAACCAGAATAGCACCGGAGAGCCGCGCACATTGGGATTAAAACGGCGGCTTGCGCCCGGGAACTGTGGATTTCCTATTCGCTGTAATGCAGCAGACTGAAGACGTCGTACTCCTTGAAGCGCTCGCGGCCCTTAAGAAAATCCAACTCAACGGCAAAGCCGAGCCCTGCGATGACGCCGCCCAGCTGCTTCACCAACTTGATTGTGGCTTCCATGGTGCCGCCGGTGGCGAGCAGATCGTCAACCAGAACAACGGTCTGTCCCGGAGCGATGGCGTCCATGTGGATCTCCAGGGTGTCCGTCCCGTATTCGAGGTCGTACGTCACGCGGGCCACGGGCGCGGGCAGCTTTCTGGGCTTTCTGACCGGGACAAATCCGGCGTTGAGCCGATAGGCCAGCGCGGGGCCAAAGATGAAGCCGCGCGCTTCGATACCCAGAATCAAATCGATGTGCTGCCCGATGTAATGCGCGGCCATCGCGTCAATAAGCTGGGCGAAGCCCGTTTTGTCTTTGAGCACGGTGGTGATGTCGTAAAAGAGAATCCCCGGCTTGGGAAAATCCGGCACGGTGCGGACAAGTTCTTTCAAATCCTCGATGTTGACGGGCTTGGTTGTTTCCGACATGGCAGTGCGTGGCTCCAGTGATCTGATTTCTGCGATCGGTTGTGAGTGATCAGTTAACAGTCTATAAGACAGGGAGCAAGAATCACCACGCGCCGTCGATCTTGAATGAAGTCAAGCCTTCGGCCTCGCTGTCGGCCAGCGGGTGTTCGACGACGCCATCTACGCGACAGCCGCGCGGGCCTTTGCGAAGGCTGCCGCGAAGCTCATCGAGGTCGCCGGCTTCGCCCGCGGCAACGACTTCTACGTCGCCGTCTTCAGTGTTGCGCACCCATCCGCGCAAATTCAGTTCGCTCGCCTCGCGCTGAACAAACCAGCGAAAACCGACACCCTGCACGCGGCCTTGAATAAGGAAATGAACAACCATGGATTTCGACCTTGGCCAGTGTTGCAGATGCGCGTGAGCGCACGCAAGCAGCGGGCGAGTTCACGCCGCGGTGCTTCTGCGGCGCCGCGGGCGCTACACTGGAGTTCACGATGGTCTTCGTTCTCGACAACTACGATTCCTTTACCTACAACCTGGTCCAGTACCTGGGCGAGCTGGGCGCGGAGGTCGTTGTACGGCGCAACGACGTGAGCAATACGGTACTCGTCGAGGTGCTGGCAGCACA
>CAVXPR010000039.1:0-5712 GCA_963763585.1 uncultured Acidobacteriaceae bacterium
TCCGATCACCTGCCCGCGAATCACATGCTGCCCCGGATAAACTGCAATCTCTGAAAGATGCCCGTAGAGCGTCATCACGTCGTGACCGTGATTCAGCGTCACTTCGCGACCGTATCCTGCTCCCATCTGCGCCCCGGTTACATCGCCGTCGCCTGCTGCGCGCACCGGCGTTCCATACGGCGCGTCAATGTCTACCCCCGAGTGGAATGCGCCTTCACCATTAATCGGATCCTCGCGCTCGCCGAAGCTCGACGCCACGCGGCCCTCAACCGGCCACATCGACGGCGCATCGGCCAGCTCGGTCCAATCACCCGCAAAGTTCGGGGTCAGTCCGCTCTCGAGCGCGCGCGAAACCTGGCCCGACATCGCTTCGGCGCGCAATTCATAAAACATATCAATGGAGTTGGTGACCTGCTGCTGGTTTACTTCATCTGCCTGAGCCGGCGTCACAGAAGCCGACGCCACTTTGATTCCCACACCCGGCGTAACCGATTGTGTCGCGGCTTGTAATCTGCTCTGCCGCAGGCCATAGAGAGCCGATACTTCATTGGCCAGCGCGCCCAGGCTCGCCACCTGCACGCTGCGGTTGTGCGCAATTGCCGCCATGCGCTGGTAGTTCTGGCGAAGCGTTTCGCGGTCTGCCCGAACCTGGTTGTAGCTTTCGGTCTTCAGCACCATCCGCGTGTACGAGCCGGCCAGGCCCACAATCGTAAACGCCCCCACGATTGCCGCAGCCACGAATCCATACACATACTTCAGCGGAAGCGGAATCTTGCGTAATCCGCCGTCCTCATCGCGCGCAACAAAAAGTATGTAGTATCGCTTCCGTAGCATTTTTGCCTGCAATCCCCTGCAATCCGCCTGCGAACATGATTCAAGATCGGGGGAAGTCGATTGGTTGCAGATTACTCAACCCGCTAAATAACCTGCGTGCCCATTGGGCTAGTTACCAGAATGTTGCTAAAGCCTAGCAGACCGTTCAAAAACGGGTCAGCGAAAAACGGCCCGCGTCATTACTAGAGTACCACCGCCAACCTGATTGTCCGGCTGGTGTCCACACTATGGCCTTCCCCTTGATATTAAGCAACTTATGTGCCAACTCAGTGTCCGCCTGGCGGCGCATTTCCACAAGTTTGTGAGCCGGTTCCTGCCCGCTGACACTCGCGCCTGAAACATTGGCTTATCGCCCGATGCGTTCAACGCGCTTCGGAATCTATAGCGATTCCGGACACCGCTCTCGCCCGGCCGCTCCGTATCCTATCCTCAAATCATGCCAGCTCCTCCCGGGTCACGACAGCCGAAGCCGTCTCGTTCCGTCCGCACCCCTCCCGGCGGCTCCCGTCCCAGTAGTTTCGGTGAGTTGGCCCTGCTCAGTAGAATTCGCATTCGCGCAGCCCACGCCCAAAGTCCAGAGCTGCAACTCGGCATCGGCGATGACTGCGCCCTCCTTCGTTCCGCTCCCGGCGAAGAGCTGGCCGTCACCACCGATCTCTCCATCGCCGGCCGCCACTTCCACCTCGACTGGCACCCTGCCGAATCCGTCGGCCATCGCGCTCTGGCCCGCGGACTCAGCGACCTGGCCGCCATGGGCGCACGCCCCGTCGCCGCATTTCTATCGCTGGCCCTTCCCAAAGATCTCGTCCAAAGAGTAAAAGGGCGCGAGCCCCGAAGCGCGCACGCCAATCGCGATTCTCTGCGAGGCCCGCAGGCCGGGCAGCCAATCTGGCTTGACAGGTTTCTCGACGGCTTTTTCTCGCTCGCCGAAGCCCATCAGTTGCCGCTCGCCGGCGGCGATCTTTCCGAGTCACCGCTCGCCGTCGCCGATGTCATTCTCACTGGCGCCGTCTCCCAGGGAAAAGCTCTTCTTCGCTCCGGCGCCAAGCCCGGCGACCTGATCTACGTCACAGGTCATTTGGGCGCAGCGGCTGTCGGCCTCGAGCACCTCACTGCCCTCGCCGCCGCTCTTAAACGCGAGCGCTCACGTCAGAAGTCAACGCCACTTCCGCCCATTCCTCCGCGCCTCAAGGCGCTGCTCAACCGGCATCTTTTTCCCACGCCGCGCCTCGCGCAGGGCCTTTGGCTCGCGCGCAACGGTTTGGCCACTGCCGCCATCGACTTGAGCGACGGCCTCTCCACCGATCTCGCCCATCTCTGCGCCGAATCCGGCGTCGCCGCGGAGCTTGACGCTGCCGCCCTGCCCTTCGCCTCTGCCGCGACACCCGCTCAGGTTCTCAACGGCGGAGAAGACTACGAGCTGCTCTTCACCGCGCCGGCCTCCGCCAGCATCCCCTCGCGCATCGAAGGCGTTCACGTCACGCAGATTGGCAGGATTCTGGCCGCGCGCGAAGGAGCGCCGAAAGGAACGCGCCGTGTCGGTCACGCTCTTGACGTCAAAGGCGCACGCCCAGTCCCGGCTGGCACACCTCAAGGCTGGCAGCACTTCCTCCCCATCTATTTGATAGTCACAAACTCCACGCGACGATTATTGGCCTTGCCGTCGGGTGTTGAGTTGTCGGCGATCGGCTTGGTATCGCCAAAGCCCTTGGTGGTGAGTCGCGAAGCATCAATTCCCATCTGGACCAACTGCGCCTTGACCGCGTCGGCGCGCTGCTGTGACAAGGTGAGATTGTGCGCGGGCGTTCCCGAATTGTCGGTGTGCCCGTCGATCTCAAACTTAAGGCCCGGATTCTGCGTAAGGACGCGCTTGATCTGATTCAGTGTGCCCATGCTCTCGGGGCGGATGGTGGCCTTGTCCACGTCAAAGTTGATGCCGTGCGTCACGATCTTCGCATCCGTAAAAGTCTGCCCGATCATGTTCATGCCGCCGCCACTTGCAATGCGAACATTGGTGAAGACCAGCGGCGAATCCTGATTGCCAATGCCGCCAACCTCGAGCGAAACGGGAACAGTATGCATGTCGGGGATAACGAGAACGCGATATTGATCGACATACACCTTCATCTGGGTTTTGTTGACCGCAATGGCGACGTGATGCCATTTGTTCAGATACGCGTCGCCCGACATCGCAGATGGAAGATTTGCGCTGAGCGTGTAGTCGTCGGCGCCCTTCCAATCAAGGTCGTTCGCAGTCACGTTGAGAATGCCTTCGCCGCCATCCCCACCGGTCTCGAAGAAGATGTTCAGGCCGTAAGCGTTCGGGACCATGACCGTATCGAGTTCCACGGTGAACTGATCGGTGAGATAGCTCTTGTTGGTGACACGTGGGTTGACTCGAACATAGTTCCCATCGGTTAGCAGGAACGAGGGAAAACCCCTGGTGGTGTTCATCACGCCCTGACCGCTGATCAGCGCCCAGCGGTCGGGGAACTCGCCTTCCTGCGTGGTTGAAAAATCGTCGGCAAACAGGATCGTATCGCCGGGCGTGAAGTCGTAATTCTGATAAGCCTTGATTACGGTTGTATCGGCAGCAGGCGCAGCTGGGCCTGCCTGGCTCGCTGTTGCGACAGGCGCTGCAGCGGCGGCCGGCGCTGCAGCAGCCGGCGTAAAGTGCGCCATCTGTCCTTGATCGCTGTTTATCTGCTTTACCAGTGCGATCACCGCGGTGTGGAATGCCTTGCCGATCGCGGAGTTGTTAAAGTCCGCCCCGTCGGTGCTGATGCTTCCCAGGCCAGTGCTTACATCGCTGCCGATTTTGCTCTGCGATGCGTTTCCAGTCTGTTGGAAGCTGTCAATTTTTTGGCCGGTAGAAGTGCTGTAAAGGTCGGCCTGAAGGGTAACGGTCGCTTTCACGCTCGTCTTGCTGCCGCCCAGGCTGATGCCGCCAAAAGATGGCAGATTTGCGGAGCTGGAAGACTGTTGTGAGTCTGCTTCAATGATGGTGCCGATCAGCACTACGTCCACACCCTGGGCCTGACCAATCGCGACGGCTTTTGCAGGATCAAGCCCGTTCGGGCTCAGGCCGGAATCGAGCGTGAGAACCACGCCCATCAGTTTCGTTGACTGAACGATCTGAGTTTGAACGGCGTGAGACACAGAGTCGGCGACATCTCCCGAGTTCGACCCGGTGTTGTCAGCGAATGGCAATACGCCGATTTTGAATTGGCCGCCCTGCGCGCTCACTCTGAGTGGCAGCAGCAGCGTGAGGACCGCGAACACTGCGGTGATCGCGGCGAGAGTAACGGTTGTTGGTTGTTGGCTGCGAATGCGTTCTTGCTGATTCGTCACAGGTATCGACTCCAAAGCTGGGCGTTCGTGTTCCACAGAATTGTTCGGGAGACTCCGGGGGAATTGGGCAATTATAACCGGCCTTCAGGCGCGAGGACAGCGTAAGTTGAGGGATGGTTTTTGATTTCCACCGGGAGCGGCGAAGGCATTTCGATGCCCTGCCAAACAAACAGTGCTGAGGCTATCAAGAGGCGGCCGAATCCCTCCGGCCCGCTAATGAATCTGACTAACATGAGAATCTGGATTGTATGAAGAAACTTGGCTTCCTCTCATTTGGTCACTGGACACCTTCGCCCCAGTCGGAAACGCGTTCGGGCGCTGACGCGCTCCTCCAGTCGATCGATCTCGCCATCGAGGCTGAGCGCCTCGGAATGGACGGCGCCTACTTCCGTGTCCATCATTTCGCGCGCCAACTTGCATCGCCTTTTCCGCTGCTCGCGGCGATCGGCGCGAAAACAAAAAAGATTGAAATCGGCACCGCGGTCATCGACATGCGGTATGAGAATCCTCATTACATGGCGGAAGACGCCGGCGCTGCGGACCTGATCGCTACCGGCCGCCTCCAGTTGGGAATCAGCCGCGGTTCTCCCGAGCAGGTCATCGATGGCTGGCGCTATTTCGGCTATCGCCCCAACGAAGGCGAGGACGATGCGGCCATGGCACGCCGCCATACCGAAGAATTTCTCAAGCTGCTCGACGGCAAGGGCTTCGCCAAGCCCAATCCGCGTCCTATGTTTCCCAATCCGCCGGGGCTTCTGCGTCTTGAGCCATTCTCCGATGGATTGCGCGACCGCATCTGGTGGGGGTCTGCTTCCAACGCAACCGCCGAGTGGGCCGCGAAGCTGGGAATGAACATGCAGACTTCAACTCTCAAATTCGACGAGACCGGCGAACCGCTCCACATCCAGCAGGCAGCACAGATTCGCGCCTTCCGCGCCGCCTGGAAAGAGGCCGGCCACGCTCGCACTCCGCGCGTCTCTGTCAGTCGCAGCATCTTCGCGTTGATCACGGATCGTGATCGCGCCTACTTCGGTCACGAGCGCAATGAAGCGGACTCAATCGGCTTCCTTGACGAAACCACGCGCGCCATCTTTGGCCGCAGCTACGCAGCTGAGCCGGATGTTCTGATCGAGCAGCTCAAAAAAGACACGGCCATCGCCGAGGCCGACACGCTCCTGCTAACCGTCCCCAACCAACTCGGCGTCGCCTACAACGTGCATGTGCTGGAAGCGATTTTGACCCAGGTCGCTCCAGCGCTAGGTTGGCGCTAGATGATTCGCACTTATTGATTCGCGCTTATTGATTCGCACTAATTGATTCGCACTTATTGAATGTCGCCAGAACCGCAGTTGCCCCTCGCGACCCTCATCCACCACACGAGGATGGTTGCCCCATCCTTCGCCTTTTTACTGGCGAAGGGTGGGACAGCACGAACTCCTATTTTCCGGTGTCATCCTGAGCGAAGCGCTTTTCAGCGGCGCCGAAGGACCTGCTCGCCACGAACTGAACGAAGTAGACGACAATAAA
>CAVXPR010000040.1:0-5627 GCA_963763585.1 uncultured Acidobacteriaceae bacterium
AGCAGAAAGTAGTAGAAGTAGTTCCCGCTAAAGTGCCCAATCGTTGTTCCCCACGCGCACCGCAAACGCACCATCTTCGCAATCGAGCCAGTTGAACCGGTCGGTCCTGCTGTCCCCGTCGCCTCACCAAGCCGCTCTGCATTCCTCTCGCCGCCTGCCGCATCCACTCTCCGCCCACCACGCGGCATCGCAAAGTACCACGGCACCATCCAGACCAGCGCGCCTACTCCAAAGATCCCAAACAGCCAGCGCCAGCCCCAATGCACCAGCACCAATCCGCCTACGAACGCGCCGCCCGCGGGCCCCAGCTTCGTCCCCGCGTCAATAAATGCGTTCGCCCGCCCGCGATGCTCCTGCGGCATGGCGGCAAAGATGCGCGAATAGCATGGATACGCGACAGACTCGCCCAGTCCCAGCACAAGCTGCAGCGCGAACAGCGCCGCATAGCTCGTCGTCATTCCCGTAAACGCCGTCGCCGTCGACCACAGCAGGTACCCAAGCATCAGCACCCAGCCCACGGGGAAACGATCGGTCAGCTCGCCCGCAATTCCAAACAGCTGCACCAGCGCGTAGGTCCAGAAGAATGCTGACAACAACTCGCCGGCGCGATATGCCGAAAACGAAAACTGCCGCTCCAGCAGCGGCATCGCCAACCCCAGGTTGCTGCGGTCAACGTAGTTGACCACCACCGAGAGAACCAGCAGGAGAATGACGATCCATTCCCGGCGCGTAATCCTGACTGCTTTTGTATTTGGAATATTGCCCGGTGCCGCCCCAGCCATCAACGCCTCGCAATCATTGCAAAATTCGCCCGGCGTTTTTCCTTGCCCTTCGCGAGTCAGTCACGGCGCATCCATTCCCGTCTTCGGCAACTCCTGAACCCAGCCAGCCTCATTCACAGCTGAAGTTGCGCGCGTCATTCGTATCGCCATGTCCCGAGTACTGGGCATGTTTGGGATACGCGCAAAGCGGCCGGCTTCGCCCCGGAAATGCCTTTCCCGTAGCAATCACATTCACCGGCGCTTTTCCTTCCTCCACCCAGCTCTTCACCGCGTCGAGCATATCGAATTGGTCGAGAGCCGGCCCTCCCCCGCAGTGACGCATCCCCGGAACAAGAAACATCTCACTCCATGTGGCCACCTTCTCTGCGCCGCCGTTCGCCGCTGCAAGGGATTGATAGTACCCGAGCGTGTCGAGAGCCGAGAACCAGGGATCGCTGTCTCCGTGGAAGAAAATAATCTTTCCGCCATTGGCTGAAAATGTCGACAGATTCGTCAGTGCCGGCTCGACCAGCGGGTCGGAGGCATGCAGAGCTTCCTTGTCAACATCGATCTCCGTCGCCGTTGGATACGGTCCAAAAAGCCCGTGACTCCCGAGAGCAAGCAGCCCCGGAAGCGGGCCGGCATCGGCGATATCTGCGTCATATAGAAATCCCGGATACACCTGCGTTCCGTAAGAGTTTTTCGGCCCGCCAAATGCCTTCTTAATGGCCGCCACCTTCTCCGGCGCAATGCAGCCTTCGCTCTGCCCGCTCTTGCACGCTACCTCCGCGGGATCGAAATCGCAGCCCATCGGATCGGAGATCATTCCGTCAACCACTCCGTCCTTTCCGTCGCAACGATTCATCAATGCATCCATAACAATCTTGCGTTCGCCCTCGCTGAGAAACTTATCCAGCTCCGGCTTTCCTGAAGCGTCCTTCGGGGCCGCCTGGTTAAACGCCACAGGAATCCATTGGCCGATCGCCAGATTCGACAGCCCGGTCCGCATCGCCGGATCGCCCGACACCACCCCATTAAAGACCGTGGGATAGCGCTGCGAAAGAATCATTCCTTCACGTCCGCCCGTCGAACAGCCCACGAAGTAGGAATACGCCGCGCCCTTGGCGAAGTATTGCGCGATGATCTTCTTCGCCACCCCGGCAACTTCAGCGTTGGCCTGGTACGCAAAATCCAGATACGCCTGCTGATCCCGCATGAACGAAAAATCGAAGCCGCCGTTTTTCGCCGTGTGCCCCGTATCCGTGCTGGCCACGGCAAACCCGCGTGTCAGGGCTGGCTGGTCGCCGGCGAACGCTGCTCCGGCCGGGTAGGACACGACACCATTGCCGCCGCCGCCGCCCTGCATCATGAAGTCCCCGTTCCACGCTTCTCTTTCCGGTAGCGCCACCGCGAATCCAATTCCGAACTCTTCCCCGTCTGCGCCCTTGCGCCGGTTGATCACGCCGTTCACCAGGCAGTGCGCGGGTAATGGACCGATCGACGAAGCGCCAGGATACGGCGGAGGAATAATGGCACCAGCCGGAATCGTCGCCGCCTTCGTGATCTCAACGCCATCCATCTTGAGATTGGCGATTCCCGCGCACGAGTCTGCCCGCTCCGATTGCCCATTTGCAACTTGACCCGTTGCAACCTGACCCGCTGCAACTTCACCCGTCGCAACTGCGCAGCTAGCCGCCGCCAATAAAATAATCGCCACCGATCGCATCGCTTTTGTGTCCTCTGCTCTGCCTTGAAAGATCAAATTCAACGGCGATATGCCGCCGAATTCACCGCCTTAACTTGTATCACATGCCCGCGAATCGACGCTTTCGCTCGCCTTCACCCAATCGCCTTCACCCAATTGCTCTCGCCAACCCGATCCGGCATTCCGTCTCGGCCCCGCGCCCTGCGATCGCGAAAACAAAAAGGCCAGGAGATTTTCTCCTGGCCTCAATCGTCCCCCAAATTGTTTTAATCGCAACTCAACTAACCTGCACTCGCCCTCAAGAGCAGCCTGACGTCGACCCGCAGCTCATGCACCGGTAGCAACTCCCGTTGCGCACCATAATCGCTCCGCACGTCCCGCAACTCGGCGCATCGCCCATGTCGTACATGTCGCGCATGGCATCGGCCGCATGATACAGCCCGCGATCCTGCATGCTCGGCACCTGCGGCGAACCTGCCGCCGGCCCCGAGGTCGACTGTGAATGCGCCTGAGCCTCGGTCATCCGCCGCGCTCCACCCACTCCCGCCTGCGGCTCCGGTGCGATGCCGCCGCCCGAGTGTCCGCCTGTGGTCGCCGCCCCGGTCGTCGTCACCTGATTCAACCGCTTGGCCACTTCCTCCACGAGCTTTGCCATCTGGCTCTGCGCCGCTGCCGGCTCATCCTCGTCGAGATCGCTTTCCGCGAGCATGCTCGGCGATGCCGCCAGTTGCGGTGCCTGCGGAGCCAGGCCCGCGAACAGCGTCAATTGCTGGCCCGAAAGAAAGCGCAGACTCAGCCAGCGGAAGATATAGTCCATCAGGCTCTTCGCGTACCCGATCTGCTCATTCTGCGTCCAGCCCGATGGTTCAAACCGCGTGTGTGCGAACTTCTCGCACAACACCTTCAGCGGAACGCCGTGCTGCAGCGCCAGCGAAATCGACGTCGCAAACGCGTCCATCAGCCCGCTCACCGTCGATCCCTCTTTGGCCATGCGGATGAAAATCTCGCCCGGCTGGCCGTTCGGATAAAGTCCCACGGTGATATAGCCCTCGTGCCCGGCGATCGAGAACTTGTGCGTAATCGACGCGCGCTCCTCCTGCAGCCGGTGCCGTATCGCGCGCGGCGGAGCATTCAGATCCTGCGATTCGCGAGGAATCTCGGTCGCAGCACTCATCGCCGGCGTCTGCGTCGCTGTCAGCACCGGTACCGCCGCTGCCGCTGCAATCTCCTCCAGCGCCTTCTGGAATGCCTGCGCCGTCGCGAGCAGTTGCTTCGCGCTCACCTCAACCTTGTCAGCGCCGTGCGCCTCCATCAGTTTCACATCCGCTTCGGCCGCAGCTTGCGATGCCGCCAGATGGCTCAGCACGCGCCCGCCCACAGCATCCAGCGCCGAAGGCTCCTTCTTCGCATCCATGCTCACGTTCAGCGGCTGCGTTCCCTTCGATCCGTCGCGGTAAATCGCCACCGCCTTGATGCCCTGCCGCCAGCTCTCCGCGTAGGCCTCGGCCACATCTTCCACCGCGGCCTCGTGCGGCAGATTCACCGTCTTTGAAATCGCGCCCGAAAGGAACGGCTGCGCCGCCGCCATCATCTTGATGTGCCCCATGTAGTGAATCGACCGCGTGCCCTTCGCCGGCTTGAAGCTGCAATCGAACACCGCCAAGTGCTCCGGCTTGATTCCCGGCGCGCCTTCAATCGTGCCCGTCGCATCAATGTAGCTCACAATCGCGTTCACTTCTTCGTTGTCGTAGCCCAGCTTGAACAGCGCCGCCGGCACCGTGTTGTTCACGATCTTGATCATGCCGCCGCCCACCAGCTTCTTGTACTTCACCAGCGCCAGGTCCGGCTCAATGCCAGTCGTGTCGCAATCCATCATGAAGCCGATCGTTCCCGTCGGCGCCAGCACCGTCACCTGCGAGTTGCGATAGCCATAGCGCTCGCCGTAAAGCAGCGCCATATCCCAGCACTCGCGGCTCGCATCGATCAGCGCCTCAAGCTGCGGCACCATGAACGGCTCTCCGCGCTGTCCGCGACTTGCCAATGTTGTTCACTTCCGCGCGGTGCATCCGGATCACATCCAGAAACGGCTCGCGGTTCACGTAGAAGCCGGGGCAAGCTCCGCCCTGGCGCTCCACGCTCGCCGTCAGCGGCGTCGCCGAGCTCAGCGGCGGGCACTTCGCCGCAATAATCGCCGACTGCAGATAAGCCTGTCCGCACATGATCGCCGTCATGCTCCCCGCCATATCGCGTCCGGCCTCGGAGTCGTACGGCAGCCCCATCGACATCAGCAGCGCGCCCAGGTTGGCGTAGCCCAGCCCCAGCGGCCGGTAGTCATGCGAGTTCCGCGAGATCGCCTCGGTCGGATATCCCGAGTTGTCCACCAGGATCTCCATCGCCGTGATCAGCACCGAGATCGCGTGCCGGTACGCCGCAATGTCAAACGTCCCCGCCGGCGTCACAAACCGCATCAGGTTCAGGCTCGCCAAATTGCACGCCGAGTTATCCAGGAACATGTACTCGCTGCATGGATTCGAAGCATTGATCCGCGCCGTGTTCTTGCTCGTGTGCCACTTGTTGATCGTGTCGTCGAACTGCATTCCCGGATCGCCGCACAGCCACGTCGACTCGGCAATCTTGCCCATGATCTCCCGCGCCTTGTAGGTCTTCACCGGCTGGTGGCCCTTCACCGTATAAGTGGTAAAGTCCCCGTCGGTCTCGTAGGCGCGCATAAACTCGTCACTGACCCTTACCGAGTTGTTCGCGTTCTGGAAGAAGATCGACGAAAAAGCCTCTGAGTCCGGCCCAGATCCGTCGTAGCCCGCCTTGATCAGCGTGAAAGCCTTCGCCTCTTCCTTTGACTTGCACTCAATAAAGTCCACGATGTCCGGGTGGTCCACGTTCAGGATCACCATCTTCGCCGCGCGCCGCGTCTTGCCGCCGCTCTTGATCACGCCCGCAAACGCATCAAACCCGCGCATAAAGCTCAACGGCCCGCTCGCCGACCCGCCGCCTGACAACAATTCCATTGATCCGCGCAGAGACGACAAATTTGACCCCGTGCCCGATCCCCACTTGAACAGCATTCCTTCGGTCTTCGCCAGCGTCAGAATCGACTCCAGAGAGTCGTCCACGGCATTGATGAAGCAGGCCGAGCACTGCGG
>CAVXPR010000041.1:0-114955 GCA_963763585.1 uncultured Acidobacteriaceae bacterium
CTCGGCCAGCGCCGCTTCGCCGTAGCTCATCCCTGCCGGAATCGGCTTGAAGTTGGCCACCGGCAAATTCACCAGCTCGCGAAAAAATCCAGGGTGCCCCGGCGTGCTCAGAAAGCGAATGTTCGCACACACGTTATGGTGCCCGCTCAGGCAGAACTCGCAGTGGTAGCAGTAAAACGCCGGCTCCAGAGCCCCGCGATCGCCTGTCGCCAGGCCCGTTACGCCCGCGCCTGCCTTCACAATTCTTCCCGCCGGCTCGTGTCCTAGCAACATCGGGTACACATTGGCGTTGCCGCCCACAGCGCCTTCGGTGTAGGCGTGCATGTCCGAGCCGCATACGCCCACGGCCTCCACTCTGACCTGTACTTCGCCAGGTCCCGGATCTTCGATCTCCATATCGGTGAGCCGGAATGTGAGTGGAGCAATCAGTTCCGCAGCGCGCATCTTAACCTCTCACCCAAGAACGATAATTCATACGCATGCGGAAATAGAAGGGAGCCCTGCCCTGAACGCTCTTCGACGGAAAGCACGCAGGCCTAAAGGGTCCTCGCAGTCGAGGCGAAAAACTTATAGCCCTGGCGGCCGTTTCCCTTGACTTCATACATTGCGGAATCTGCATTTTCAAGCAGCGACGCAGCGTCCGCTCCGTCATCGGGATAGAGGCTGATCCCGATGCTGCCCGAGATGTTAAGGCATTGGCCGTCGATGAAATGGGGTTCGGCAACGGATTCTAAAATCTGACAGGCCAGCCGGGCAGCATCCTCTGTTCGCTGCACTTCAGAAAGCAGCACGACAAATTCATCGCCTCCGTGTCGGCAAACGGTATCTGTGCGTCGCACTGAGCTTTGCAATCGCTTTGCGATCGATTGCAGGAGTTCGTCGCCCGCACGATGACCAAGGGAATCGTTGATCTGCTTGAAGCCATTCAGATCGAGAAACAGCAGCGCGACTTTCGTCCCGTGGCGAGGCGACAACGCGATTGCTTGGCTAATTCGATCGTTCAGAAGCATTCGATTGGGCAAGCCGGTGAGAAAGTCGTGCTCAGCCAGATGGGCGATTTGTTCCGCCTGCTCGGCGAGAACGATAGTCTGTTGCTCCAGGCTCCTGGTTCGGTCGGCCACGCGCTCTTCCAGTTCCGCGTTCAGCTTCCTCATGCCGGCCTCCGCGCTGCTGCGATGGTCAAACTCCCGGTTGAGCTTTTTGGCACTCCACCAAACCACAACGGCAAAGACGATTGTGTCGGAAGTGGCGAAGAGCGCCACTCCCATTTCGGTGCCGTATAACCCAATCAATTGACCCCGGAGCCGAAGCCAGCCAAGACAGGCCGGTACCAGGAAAACTGCAGGGAAAATTCGCCGGGCCATCGAGCTTCCCGCTCCATCCCTTGTTAAATCCCCAGCGATGCCGTTCCGGGGCCGCGCCAGAAAAACCGCGCTGCTCAACAACAACAGGCCGATCGCGGTATGAACAGCGACCTGCGTATAGAGCAGAATTCTGGTTAACGCGGTTGCGCGATAGAGGTAACCGCTGATCGCTAACATGGCGATGAATCCCGCCCACAGGCTCAAGACCTGTGCGGGGCGCCGGCCGCGGCGAGTCTCCCAGTCCAACAGAATGAGAGCCAATCCGATAGCGATAAACCCCGTTGCCGTCATCGGGGCCATTCGTCCGGGCGCGGAGGTGCCCTTCGACCCTACCAGATCGCGAATAAGCAATTCGTCTATCCCCAGGTTGACTCGAAAGAAGTATTCGCTGAGTGAGGCCACGCTAATCAATTCAACCAACAGAGCAATCAGGCGAGCGATGCGTCCCCGGGCATTGCGCGATTCGCCCGGCAGCAGCAACAAGAGCGAGATGGCTAATAGCGCAAGGCATGATGCGGTGTTGGCCTTCATGGTGACCAATCCGGGAATTACAGCCTTTAAATATTCAATGTTCAGCGCCCATCCGCACAGGACCAGGCATGCCATCGCAATGACAACGACGGCCGAGGCGTGACAGTAAATCCGCATAAGCTCGAATCGCCGCTCGCCAGAATCGGACATTGCGTCTCCCGGCACCGGAACTGGATAGACGGTGAACTTCAGTTCAAGCTTCTCGTGGCTCCGATGCCAATCTTCTGTATGGGTTATCGGCCAAAATTCCGTGGGAGTAAGAGCAAGTGGATGGCGACACGTGTTCGCGCGCAATTTTCGACTAAGAAAGCCACACGGAGACGAGGCAGAGCGGAATGTTTTGGCGATCACAAGCGGACGATTCCGTTCCCGCGTTAGAATCGCTTAACCGTTCGACGATTCTTCAGCAGAACTGCTCACTCCGCGAGCTCTGGACTGCGCCTCATTTCCTGCGGCGCACTGTCGACTGAAAACTGAGATCGTCCGTCGCTAGGCGACGGATGCCTTCAGTTCAACCTGCTTCGTCGCAATCTCCAACTTCGCCGGCGCCACCGTTTTGTCGCGAACGACGGCGCGGGCTTCAATGGTGATCGTGCCCGCAGTTTTGGTCGACTGCACGATGACCTGCGCGAGGCCATTAAAAAGAGACCGGCGCGGTTCCTTGTCGCTCTCGTGGCAATTGGGGTCGCCGTTGCCCACGCCGATGAGCGCGCCTTCGCCGGTAACTTTGAAGTTGATCAGGTTCTGCGCAGTCGGTAGCGCGCGGCCCGCAGCGTCCAGTGCGTCGACGGTGAGCACGACCACGTCCGCGCCGTCTGCGTCAATTTCCGACCTGTCGGCCGTCAGCCGCACGGCCACTATCTCGCCCGTAGTCTCGCGCTTTTCGGTCAGCACAAGCTTCCCGTCTTTCCATCCGTGCGCCTCGATCGCCCCCGCCTCGTAGCGCACCTTCCACTCGACGTGGCTCAAGCGCGCAACCTTTTGCCGGCCAAGACTTTTTCCATTCAAAAACAGCTCAACCTCGTCGAGATTCGAGTGAACCCACACCGGAATCTCCTCTCCTTCCCTGCCGTCCCACGTCCAGTGCGGAAAAAGATGCAGCACCGGCTCCTTCGTCCACCACGATTTGTAGTAGAAGAAGTTGTCCTTGGGAAATCCGCACATATCCACGATGCCGAAGTTCGAGTTGATCGACGGCCATCCATACGGCGTAGGCTCGCCGCGATAATCGAATCCCGTCCACGCAAAGCCGCCGGCTTCCCACTCGCGCGTTGCGTAAAACGTCCACCACTCCTCGGCGAGCTGGCTCCACTCTGTGTGGTTCACGTCATAGGCGCTGAGAGTATTTCGTAGTTTGTCGGTCTGGTAGCAGCCGCGCTGCGAAATGGTGCTCGCCGTCTCCGATCCGTAAATCGGCCGCGTTGGGATGCTCCTTGTGGTAGCCGTCGGGACGATTCAGGCCGTAGTTGAACCCGACAATATCGAGCGCATCGGATACGCCCTTCTCGTTGTCGCCGTTCACCGCAGCTCCCACTACGCGCGTAGGATCGAGTTCGATGGCAGCGCTGCGCCATGGTCGCGGCGATCTTCGCGCCTTCCTCGGCCATCTTGTCCTGCAATTGCCACTCTTCATTGCCGATCGACCAGATGATGATCGACGGCGAATTCCTGTACCGTTTGACCATCGTCTCCAGTTGCGCTATGCCTTCGGGGCTGGAGCTCATCTGCCGCGTCTCGCACATCATCATCATGCCCATGCGGTCGCAGGCTTCGACCAGCTCCGGCGTCGGCATGTTGTGCGATGTGCGAATCGCGTTGCAACCCATGCCCTGCAGAACAGCGACGCGGTAGGCTTGCAGGCGGTCAGGCACGGCAGCGCCCACCCCGGCATGATCCTGGTGGTTACAGGTGCCCTGGATTTTGAGCGGCTGGCCGTTCAGGAAGAAGCCGTGATCGGCGTCAAACTTCACAGTACGCAAACCAAAAGTGATGCGCTCGGCATCGCAAATTTTATCGCCTGATTTGACGGTGACGATGGCCGTGTACAGGTTGGGCGTTTCGACGGACCATAACATCGGATGGCCGATGTGCGCGTCGGTAAGGAATCCGTTCTCGCTGAAGCTGGAGTCGCAGCATGGCCCCACCGGTTGCTCATGCGTTTCGGCGGTGGCTACGGTCTTCCCGGTGGGGTCCAGGATCTCCCACGTCACCGTCGCTGGCGCGACTTGACCGGTGTGATTCTCGACCACGGTTGCCAGCTCGACCGATGCAAATTGCCCCTCCATCGTGACGCGGACAACGCTCTCACGCGGCGCCAGGTGGATCGCATCGGTCTTCGTCAGCCAAACATGCCGGTAGATTCCCGCGCCCTCGTAAAACCAACCGTCGCCAAAGCTCGCGTCCACGCGGGCCACAATGCAGTTCTTTTGGCCCACGGCGAGGAAGTCTGTGATGTCGAAGCGGAAGGGCGCGTAGCCGTTATCGTTGCGGCCGACGAAGCATCCGTTCACAAAAATGAACACGTCGCGAAATGCGCCGTCAAACTCGATTGCAACTCGCCTTCCGGCGTCGCTCGCCGGTATGTCGAACTCGCGCCGATACCAGCCCACGCTGGTTTCGGGATAGCGGCGGCCCAGCGGCTTGAATCCGTGCGACGCCAGTGCGTCGTCCCACACAAACGGCAGTTCAACAGCCCAATCGTGGGGCAAGTTCAACGAGCGCCATTTTGAGTCGTCGTATCCCACCTTGGCAAACTTGAAGTCACCGGTCTTGGAGAAATCATCCTGGCTGGTTCCGAAGCCGAGATCCTTGGACGGGTCGGTTCCGTTGCCGAGCTGGAACTTCCAGCCAAAGTCAAAGAGCAGTTGCTCACGTGGTGCCAGGGCTGTCGCGGTGGCCGCATCGGGAGCGCCTGCCAGAAGAGCCGCGGTGCGCGCCCACGCCGAGCGGGCCACGAGAGAAGTTGTCGACAACGCCAGGCCGGACGAGATCAGATCACGACGGGAAATAGGAGACATAACGGGCCTCTTTCAGAAACGATTGCAATGCCGACGCGGATAAAATCCAGGCGGCGGACAACAACGCACTATAAATCAGCCCGCATTGAGCTGTATACGGTTTCAGAAAGCCTCCGAAACGGCATCGCAGTCCTGCCCGGCATGGCACAACGTCGACGCGGGGCAATCCGATTTTGGAGATGGTAAACTCAATCAGTCCACACGATCTATCGGAGAGATGGCCGAGTGGCTGAAGGCGCACGCTTGGAAAGCGTGTTTAGGGGAAACTCTAACCTGGGTTCGAATCCCAGTCTCTCCGCCAGTACTTGAGTTAGCCTCATGATCCCCGAGTCGCCGGTGGAGGTCGAGTGAAAGAGCGCCACTGGAATAATCTGGTTGGGTCTCTTCGGCATGGCAACTGCGTTCTCATGCTCGGTTCTGAGATTCCAGTCAAAGTTGGTTCGACATCTTCGACGGCTGCCTCCACGGACAGTACTACCCTGGCCGAGGAGTTGCGGCGCCGGCTCGCGCGAGAGCTCGAAGAGGATAACCGCTCCGCGAGCGGTACAACTCTGGCGGCACTTGCCCAGCAATATGAAGATACTGAGGGGTTTGGGCCGACCACTCTCCGCGCTACAGCCGAAATGGCCCTCACCTCGCGCCTTTACAGTCCATCCAGCGTTCATGAACAGTTAGCAGCGCTTCCGTTCTCGCTGATTGTGACCACCAGCCAGGACTCACTGCTGGAGCAGGCTCTTAAAGCTGCGGGGAAATCGCCAGTCTCGCAGCGATATCATCTTCGCGGCGACAAGAGAGAAAACCCTGAATTTGTGGTGCCCGGCTCCCCTGCTTCGCCGGTGGTCTTCCATCTTTTTGGCAGCGCGGAGGAGCCATCCTCCCTTGTGCTCAGCGAGAATGACGTCCTCGACTTTTTGATCAGGGTCGTTTCCGAGCGGCCTCCCCTTCCTAATAGCTTGCTGCGAGTTCTCAAGCGCATCGGGCAGAGCTTCTTGTTTGTCGGTTTTGGAATCAGGCACTGGGATCTGCGCATTCTGCTGAAGATTCTTCTCCGCGCATTGGAGCTGAATCGCAGCGGCCCGGCAGTTGCTGCCGAGCCACTCGACAGCCTGATCCCATCAGATCGCGACGAGATGATCCTCTTTTATCAGCGCGGCACGCGTGTTGAGCTTGAAGACGCCGACGTGGGGACATTTCTGACCAAGCTTTCGGAAAGGTTGGAGGCAGACGGCGGATTCGTTGGACAAGCTGCCCCGTTGGGACCTCGACCCCGCGTGTTCATTAGTTATGCGCGAGAAGACGCGGCTCTGGCTTCGAAAGTATTTGATGCGCTCCAAAAAGCCTACTTCGAACCGTGGCTCGATCAGGAGTCACTGCAGGGCGGTGATGACTGGAACAAGCGCATTGAGGCGGACCTGGATGCCTCAGACTTCGTGTTGGTGCTTTACACGCCGGAGTTCTGCCGGAAGACCGACAGCTATGTGAATAAAGAGGTGGCGCTGGCTTGCGAACGCGCGCTTCGAGTGCGAGGCTCATTCCTGATTCCGGTTCGCACGGTTGACCTGACCGAAGAGGACCGGGTCGATGCGCTTCGGAAGTTTGATGAAATGGAACTGAGGGAAACAGATTTCGACGAAGACTTCTCCAAGATTGTCTCAGTTTTGAAGCGCGAATATCAGCGCCGCAACCGATAGAGAGTGATGATGGAAACCCTTCACCGTTATCCCGGCGCTCAACCGTTTCGCGACGATGATTTTTCTCGCCGCACATTTTTCGGGCGCGAGCCGGCTTCCATCGCACTTACCGACCAAATCCTCGCCAATCGTCTGCTAATCGTCTATGCGAAATCCGGTTTGGGCAAAACTTCCCTGCTAAATGCCGGCGTAGCGCCTCGTCTTCGCGAAGCAGGCAGCTTGCCGCTGTTTGTTCGGGTCAACGACATCAAAAACGGTCCCCTCCATTCCGTTCTCGAGGGCGTGCGCGCCGAGGCTGAGCGGCAGCAAGTGGAATACGTGCCAGGAGACACCAGTTCTCTCTGGAGCTTTTTCAAAACAGTCGAATTTTGGCGCAACGATCTTCTTCTGACGCCAGTTCTAATTCTCGATCAATTTGAGGAGTTGTTTACGCTGCAATCGCAGGAGGCGCGAGAGGGTTTTCTATCTGAGCTGGGCTACGTGATTCGCGGCGTTGCTCCGCCGTCGCAGTCGAAGAGCGAATCAGCCGCCAGCGAAGCTCCTCCATCAATCCGCGTGGTCCTATCCCTGCGCGAAGATTTCCTCGGGTTGCTTGAAGAAGCTTCGGATCACATACCGCAGATTCTGGATCACCGCTATCGCCTGGCGCCGCTGAGTCATGAGATGGCGTCGAAGGCCATCACGGGCCCGGCCGCAATCGAGTCCGGAGATATTTCCACGAGGGCTTTCCGATTGGAGCCCGAGGTTGTGACTTCGATTCTGGACTATCTGGCCAAATCAACTGCTGGGCCGCGTGCGGCGGCGGGTCAGCACGTGGAGCCTTTCCACTTGCAGTTGATTTGCCAGCGCATTGAGAGAATTGCAGCGTTCAAGCAGCAGGCAACAAGCGGAGAGATCGTAATCAGCTTTAAGGATCTCGGAGGCGACGCCGCGCTGGCGGATACGCTTGAGAGCTTCTATTTAGACGCGGTGCGCTCGCTGCCGGCCAGATATCTGCGGGGCGCGGTGCGAGTTTTGTGCGAGCAATATCTCATCAGCCCAGAGGGACGCAGGCTAAGCGTCGAAGAGCGTGAATTGCTTCGGCAGCTGAAATTGCCCCGTGAAACTTTAAGCCACCTGGTCGATCGTCGCCTGTTGCGCACTGATCGCAGGTCCGACAGCACCTACTACGAACTGAGCCATGACGCATTGGTGCAGCCGGTGCTCGCCAGCCGGCGCGTGCGAGCCATGGTCTTCAGTTGGGCTTCGGTTCTGGCCGGTTCCATCGTTTGCCTTTCGGCGGCAGTGTTTATTCTGCTCTGCGCTGCGGCCATGGTGTCAGGTACGTCGAATGCAACCACCACTTACGTTATCTTTCCTATTTTTGTGGTGCTTTCGCTCTTCCTTGGCGCTGGCGGTCTCGCGTGGTTTAGATCCGGCCGCCAAAGGCTAAGGCGTTATCGTCGCCACACTGCAAGTGAAGAGGAACAATCGCTGCCGACGCTTCAGCCGCTCAGAATCAGAATGCTGGGATGGGCTCTGCTCGGTATAGGTTCCACTGTCGTAATTCTGTGGGGACTGGTCGGGCTGTTCGGCCTGGTCCAATACGGTACTCCCCTTCTCACCAACGGCATTGTCCCCAAGTGGCTGAACTGGATGGCCGGAGACATTAATTCTGCGTGGCCGATTGTGCACGACCATCCATTGGTAGAAATGCTGTCGTGGATCCTCGAGCATGCCGTCATCGTTCTGTTTGGTTGCTCGCTATTCAGGCATGGGGCCAGAAAGTTGTGGCCATATAAGTTCAAAGGTAAACGCAAATCCGTACCCGTGCCTGGTGTCGACGAGGCGCCTTCGTTGTTCCTGGCAACTGCCAAGGGGCTTGCCGGCTACATTGCAGTGATGGTGGCGGCGGCGGGCCTCTATGCGCTCAGGAGCTGCGCCACTTCATGGCATGGACTTGTCCCCTCCTGGCTCACCGGAGAACTCATCAGTTACAGATTTTCAGACTCCTGTCAGGCATTTTCTCTAAAGCCTGACTGGGGAGCGATTAGTTTTGTGGCATTTTTCGTTTCGCTGCTTGGCTTGTCGGCCGTATTGCTTCGCGACGCAGTTCGGGAGATTCGCGCGTCGCTCAACCATCGACGGCTTGCCGAGCCAGGGACACGGCCCCAACTGGCTTTGGTCGCGGCGACATGCGGAGTTCTCCTGATAGGGTCGATCTGGTTTTGGATGCACATAGTCTCGCGGTCAAATGAAAACGCCGGAATGGATAATCAACAGCCAACTCGCGCCATGAACACCAGCCCTGAGCTGCTCGCGCCGTGGTCGGGATCGGCAGTCGGGGACGACGCGACAATCCTGCACACCGATAATGGCGGCGCGACTTGGAAGTCACAAAACAGTGGCAAGGGCACTTTTTATTGGGTAAATTTCCCTACAAGGTCGTCCGGCTGGGCGGTGGGTGCAGGCGGCGCTATCTGGCATACGAACGACGGAGGCGAATCTTGGGGTGGGCAGACAAGCGGCGTCACCACTGATCTCACCGAAGTAGCTTTTGTCGGGCCGGAGTTTGGCTGGATGGATGGTGATGACGGCACAATCCTGCACACTGAGGATGCCGGCAGCACATGGAAAAAGCAAAACAGCGGAACCAGCGACAATCTCTGGTCTTTGGCATTTGTCACCAGGCAGTCGGGCTGGGCGGCGGGCGCCGGCGGCACAATTCTGCACACCGACGACGGGGGCAATAGCTGGAAACCGCAGAACAGCGGAACTGTCAGGGGCTTGATCGGGCTGTTCTTTGCCACCAATTCCTCGGGCTGGGCAGTCGGGCAAAGGGGCACCATCCTGCACACCGAAAACGCAGGCAGCACCTGGAACTTCCAATCCAGCGGAACCAGATCAGATTTGATGTCAGCGGCTTTCGTCACCCCGAAGTTGGGTTGGGTTGTGGGCCGAAAAGGAATCATCCTGCACACCGAAGATGGCGGTGCGACATGGAATTTCGAAGCCAGCGGCGAAGGAGTAGACCTGATCGACGTTGATTTCGCGACCTCGAAGACAGGCTGGATTGTTGGCCGCGACGGAGTCATTCTGCACACCGAAGACGGCGGCAACAATTGGTCGCAACAGAAAAGCGGCACTCAGTCGGAGTTGCAGTCGATAAGCATTGTCAAACCGTACGGTGTAATTGGCCTTCAATTAAAAGATCTCCCCGGCCCGGTCGATCCGCGCACTCATGTTCCCAGCACTGTTGTGCATGTTATTAGCGCCGTTCCGGGCGGTCCCGCTGACAGCGCCGGTTTGAAAGCAGGCGACATCATCGTTGCGCTGAACGGAAACCCCGTAAACAGCACGGACGAAGTGGTGTCGGGGATTTTCGTTCTGAGTCCCGGAACCGATGCCAGGCTGTCTTATATCCGCGATGGAAAAGACAGAACCGCGGACGTCTTCGTGGGCGACGGATCGAGACCGTTCGCCAGCCCTGCTCCGCGCTAGGCCGGATCGAAGCGGGAGACTGGCCGGCGCCTGGTTCCAGATAAGCCGTTTATTATCATCACCATAATGATCGTGCCTCATCCTGATTGACCCACGATCTTGCGCGTGGGAAAAAGTAGAAGGAACGCCGACGCCGTGGGCAAAGGTCAATTTTCAACTCCTCTTGTGCGTTTCGTCGCGCTTACACTATGATTGCTTGAGTCGCAATTACTGCGACAGTCGAACAAAATGCTAGATGATGAGAAAGATTGCACTTAGGTTTGCGCGGATCCCCTGACCTGTTCTCCCTGTCTGAAGGGTTCGAACCTTAGGCAAGAAGCGGCGCACAAGCATAGTAATGGAGTTTGGAATCGGGTAATACGGATGACGACGCCGTCGCTCATTCGGGCGTAATGAGCATGAGGGACATGGGTCACGAACGGTGATCCGGAGGGAAAGTATGCGGCCGGAACAATGGGAAATATTCAAGAAGGCAGTGCGACGCGAAAAGCTCGACAAGATCCCGATGGCGCTGATTGTCGATAGCCCGTGGATTCCTGGATATCTCGGCATCAAGCACATGGACTATTTTCTAGATCCGGAGCTGTGGTTTCAGTCGAACTTGAAGATCTTGCAGGAATTCCCTGACATCATTTTCATTCCATCCTGGTGGATGGAGTACGGGATGGCGGCCGAGCCTTCGATACTGGGCGCCAAGATCAAATTCTGGCAGGACAATACACCCAGCGAATACAACATGCTCTTCCGGCTGGAGGATGTCGATCGTTTTCCCGAATACGAAGTTGAGGCCGACGCGTTTGCGGGCCTCACTCTGCACCGCATCGGCATGGCGCGCCAGCGCATTCTGGATGCCGGATATATTTTGCCCATGGTGACCTCGCGCGGACCAATGTGCACCGCAGGCTTTGTGCGCGGGACGACAGAGTTCATGATCGATCTGGTGGAGGATCCCAAGGGCGCGCATAAATTGCTCGACCTGTGCACGCGGGTGATCATCGACTGGCTCAAAGCGCAGCAAAAAGTGATGGGCGATACCGTCGAAAGCATCTTCATCCTCGACGACATTGTTGGCTTCGTGAATGAGGAGCATTACCTGGAGTTCGCGCATCCATATCTCAAGCGAATCTGCGATGCGTTCCCCAAAGATTGGGTGAAGCTGTATCACAATGACGCCGAAGTCGACGCCTGCCTTGATCATCTGCCCGACACTGGATTCAACGTGTTGAACTGGGGCAAGCAGCGCCACATCACCGAGGTAAAACGGCGCGTGGGTGACCGCATGTGCCTGATGGGCAATGTAAATCCGCTGGAAATTGCTGTTCGCGGAACTCCCGAAGAAGTGAAGGACGAGACTCTCGAAGTGCTGGAGTGTTCCGGCGGCGAGGGAATCATTCTGTCCGTCGGCGGTGGCACCAGCCCGGGAATGCCGCGCGAAAATATTCTGGCCATGCTTGAGGCCCTCAACGAATTTAATGCAAAGCGCGCCGCGGTAACGGTTGCGAGCGCCCGCTAAGGAAGCGATTCAATGCCCGATTACGCCTTGATGAATCAGCACCTGTACGAAGGAAACGCCAATGAGGTAGAGCGGCTTACCAAAGAAGCTCTGGCCGAAGGACGAACCGCGCAGGAAATCCTGACTGACGGGTTGATCGCCGGCATGAGCGTGGTCGGTGAGGACTTTAAGCACAACGTGCTTTATGTCCCGGAAGTCTTGATCTCGGCGCGGGCGATGAAGGCGGGCATGGGAGTGCTGAAACCGCTGCTGACTGCCAAGGAAGGCGGCACGCCGCCGAAGGGCGTCCTGCTGATGGGTACGGTTCGCGGCGATCTGCACGACATTGGCAAAAATCTTGTCGGCATGATGGCTGAGGGCGCGGGATTTGAGCTGCACGACATTGGCGTGGATCAAAGTTTGGACAAGTTCATGGCTGCGGCTGAGAAATTCAAGCCGAACATCATCGGCATGAGCGCGCTGCTGACGACGACCATGATGTATATGAAGACTGTGATCGAAGGATTCCATGCGGCCGGCAATACGGAAACTAAGTTTGCCATAGGCGGCGCTCCTATCAGCCAGATGTTTGCCGATGAGATTGGCGCGGACGGTTATGGAGCTAATGCCTCTGCGGCAGTGGACTTGTTCATGCGGCTGGCAGGGCACGCGTGACCCAAATGGCCACTTACAAGATTCTCTATTGGCAGGAAATTCCCACCCAGATCAAGACTGACGATGGGGACGATGACGTAACCGTAATGCTGGATGGGCGATTCATGGAGCACATCGATCGCCTTGCCGCCATGCGCGGGTTGCAGGACGCCGACGATTATCTGGCGCAATGGAAGTGGAGCGAAGAGCAGGAACGCGAGGGATCAGCGCAGGAAGTGGCAGACGCGCTGAAGGCAGAGCTCGAGGCGAAGGGATGGTAGACGCTTCCCCAAAATGGCCGTCACCTTAATCATCAACGGGCAATCCACTCAGGCCGATCCGGGCCTATCTCTGTTCGATCAAGCCGAAGCCATGGGCATTGACGTACCTACGTCGTGCCGCAAGCAAGGCAAATGCAAAGAATGCATGGTCGAGGTGGTCGAAGGCATGGGAGCCCTGTCTCCGACGACCGACGCGGAGCATCATCTGAAGGGAAACTTTCGCCTCTCCTGCCAGACATTCGTGACCGGCGCCAGTGGCCCAGTCTCGACCGGTCCAGTCTCGACCAATCTTGTTCGTTGCCACACCATGCGCCGCGGTCATATGCGGATCGAGCGGCAGGCGTACGGCCTGCCCGCAAGCGGCCAGTCGCTCAAGCTCGATCCCGCCGTCACGCGCGATGGCGACCGCATCCTGATCGACGGAATTGAAGTGGAACGATCCGCTGGGCCAATCCACGGCATCGCGATGGACCTCGGAACAACGACGGTCGTGGTGCGCCTGCTGGATTTGGAAACTGGCGAGTTGATTGCCGACACATCGTTTGAAAATCCGCAGCGCTTTGGCGGCTCGGAGATCATGTCGCGCATCGCCTACGACACCAGCCATCCGGGACGATTGTTGATGCGGACGCTGGCCGGATACCTGAGCCACGCGATCGAAAAATTTCCAGTCGATCCGAAGACGATCTACGAAATGGTCGTGGTCGGCAACTCCACCATGCGCGATCTTTTCTTCCGCCAGAATGTGTATTCGATCGGCCAGACGCCATACCGGTCGATCACAGAGATCGAATTGGCTGAAGGCAAGCGCGACACGACGACCCTTGTCGAGACTGGCCTGCGCAGCCTTTTGCCGATTCATCCTAAGGCCCGCGTGTACGGCGCTCCCATCATTAGCGGTCATGTGGGCGCGGATGCTGCCGCCTGCATGCTGGCCGCAGATCTTGCGCATGAAGAGCGCCTGATTGCAATCATGGACATCGGCACCAACACGGAACTTGTAATCGGCAACAGACATCGGATTCTCGCGGCGTCGTGTCCGGCCGGGCCGGCCTTCGAAGGCGGAGCCATCGCCTGCGGCATGCCAGCTCTCGACGGCGCAATTGAGGAAGTAGCGATCGGCGAAGATGGAAAGTTTCGGATTCGCGTCATCGGCGATGTGCCGCCTGAAGGCATCTGCGGTTCCGGCCTTGTCGACCTGCTGAGCGAGCTGCTCCGCACAGGCCGCATGAATGAGCGAGGCCGATTCGAAGACGATCAGCACCGCATCGACATCAGCCATGGCGAAAACGGCGACGTCTACCTGCTGGAAAGCGACGTGAATGAGCTGGCTCAGGCGAAAGGCGCAAACGTCGCGGGGCTGCAAGTCGTATTCAACTCCTACGGCATCGACTTCGACGATATTGATCTGTTTTATATGGCTGGCGGCTTCGGACGGCATCTTCAGTGTCGAGGCTTCCAAGCGCATCGGGCTCGTGCCCAGCCTTCCGTTGGAAAAATTCGTGCGGGCCGGCAATCTTGCGATTGAGGGCGCGACGATCGCTCTGCTTTCGAAGACGAAACGCCAGGAGCTTGAAGAACTGGTGAAGAAAGTGCAACACTGCCGGCTGGAAACTCACCCCAACTTCTTCGATTACTTCGTCGAGGGCTGCCAGTTCAAAGCCGTGGAGTCAATCTCATGCGCCAGGTAGCCGAATCCATCGAGATGGCCGATGTGCTCTCCGCCGTGGACGTGTCGCCAGAGGAGTACACGCGGCTGCTCGGATATCCGCGCGGCTGGGTGCTTGAAGGGCGCGCGAGAGAGTTGGCAGACTGGGCGCGGGACTGGTACGCGAAGAATGGCCGGCCATGGTTTTACGCGCGGCAAGCGGAGACGATGGAGATCGGCGACATTGACGACAACACGATCCGACCCAACACGATCCAATTTGACGGCGTGGACTTCAACAGCAAACGTCTGCGCAGCGCGATGGGGCAAGCTGGAGCGCACAGCGCGATTCTGGTTGCCGTTGGCGCAGGCCCGGAGGCAGAGGAACACGCACGGCGCTGCTGGACCGAAGACCGGCCCGACGAATACTTCTTCCTCGAGATGTTTGCCTCCGCCGTAGTTGAACACCTGACAACAATTGCCGGCGCGCGTCTTTGCGATTGGGCTGAACGGCAGGGGATGGCTGTGCTGCCTCACTCCAGCCCCGGTTATCCGGAGTGGGACGTGGCAGAGCAGCCACGATTGCTGGAATTGATCAAACAAACAAAAAGTGAACACTTCCCTTCCAGCGTGGATGCATTTGACACCGGAATGTTGCGACCCAAGAAAACGCAACTTGCAGTCTTTGGTCTGACGCACCACGTCGAGCGCCTGCAACGGCTCACGAGTCTTATTCCGTGCGAGAGCTGCTCTTTCGGGCCTTGCCAGTACAGGCGCGCGCCCTACAAGCGAGCGCCGCGCACTACAGCCGAGCCACTCCCTGCCCGTATTGCGGTTCTGGACGAAGACGCGCAGTACACCATCAATCGCAAAGCCCTGCAACGATGGTCCGAGCAACGCCTCTCAATGCAATCCGGCACCGATGGGGTGATCGACGCGACATTCCGCTACGACGGAACCACTTGCACGAACATGGGCGCACCGCTGGCTTTTGTCTACAACGTAAAACTGGGTCCGCGCGATGAAGGCTACCCTATTCTGGAGCAGCGCTGCGGCCCGGCCGCGGACGACACCGGGCACGCGGCCATGTGCAAATACATTGAGGATTCCGATCGCCTGATGGCAGCTATCGCGAGCGAGAAGCCTCTCATTGGGCAGCGCCTGAATGCCATCTTGTCGTGGCGTCGCGAACCGAATGGTGCGGGCTGCTATTGTGATCCGCTAAGCCGCATTCACAAATGGGGGCTGGTTCTCGAAACCATCCACTACGCACTGGTACAAAAAGAATTGAGCGGGGAGACGGAGCCATGACGAAAAAACTTTTGCACGAGGCGGCACTGGAGAGGCCTTTGCTCGGCGACGGCGCGATGGGTACGCAGTTGATGATTGCCGGCCTGGAGCAGGGCAATTGCGGCGAGGCATGGAATCTAACGCACCCGGAGCGCGTGCTCGCTATTCAGCGCCGGTACGCTGAAGCGGGCTCCGACTGCATCATCACTAACACTTTTGGCGGGTCGCGCATCATGCTCACGCGCCATGGCGAACCGGATCACGTGACTGAGATCAACAAGGCAGCCGTCCAGATCGCGCGGCAAGCCTTCGGCGACAAAGATGGATACGTCCTCGGCGACATTGGCCCGTTCGGGGGATTGATGGAACCCTTTGGCGACTTTACTGAAGCTCAGGTTCGCAGTGCCTTCGAGGAGCAAGCGTCAGCACTCGTCGAGGGCGGCGCGGACGCAATCATCATTGAAACGCAGACAGGGCTGGAAGAACTGCTGATCGCCATTGAATCAGCCAAACAAGCCGGCGCCAAGTCCATCATCGGATCAATGGCCTATGACGTTACGCTCGACGGCTCCACTTTCCGCACCATGATGGGTATTGAGCCTGAGCGCGCAGCCGAATTTATGCAGGAGCACGGCGCAAACATCGTCGCCCTCAATTGCGGCACGGGCATGGATATGCCGCACGCCCTCCTGGCAGTGGAGCGGTATAAAAACGCGAGCAATCTGCCGGTGATGGTGCAGCCGAACGGTGGAAAGCCGCGGCTGGTTAACATGAAAATTTTGTACGACGAAACGCCGGAGCAGATGGTAAAGGGTCTGCAGCCTCTGCTTGATGCGGAAACAAATATCATTGGCGCGTGTTGCGGCAGCACGCCTGATCACATACGCGCCTTCAGAAAAGTGATGGACGAATTTCTCGTAGCAAAAGGAATCGACCCCCCTAAGACCCCAACCTTTAAGAATTAAACCGTCAGAATCGAATTTTGGGAGCGCAACGTGAAAGTCAAACTTTGTGATGTAAATCCGGACGCCGAAAGCAAGCTTCCCCCGAAAGGCGAAGATAAGTCCGGCATCGGCGTTCACTACATCGACGCCTTCATCAAGCCCATGAACATCAAACTTGAAGACGGCACCGCAGTGCGATGCAAGCGCCGCGGACTAAAGATCACTCTTTCCGCAGGCACGAAAAAGGGCGAAGGTTTGATGCGCCGGCTTGATGTAAGCCCGGATCCGATCGTGATGCTGAGCGCGGCCCTGCAGGAAGCGGCTGAGGCTGCCGGCGTTGAACTCACCATGGAAGAAGGCGCGATTTTTCTGGCGGTCTGAGTATCGCTGCTTAACTCCGGACTATTGGACCCGTCAGCCGATTCTTCGAGGCTAGATTATTCGAAACCAGGCTGCCCAAACTGGGATTTCCACCCACTCCTGGACGATTTGTGCAACTTTTTGGCAGCCTGTTTCGTCCCTGAAAGCACGCGCCGGTGCGCGGCATGTTGAATTTCGTCCTGCCCAGATCAATTTGGCGTTAGCCGTCCTTGAATTTAAGCAACAACCACGCGCGTAAGAACGCATCTTAATAAACAGACGCCCAGGCACACAGGGATGGCTTGTGCATCCCGGCCACCATTTCGAATATGAGAAAATATCCCTATCAAACCGGGTGTTCTTAACGGACATGCGAGAAGAAGAAGGCGATGGACCAACCCTTGTCGGTTTCAAATTCTGACCCACATTCTGACTCTCGGCAATCGCCCGAGGATTCCACCAAAAAACGCCGTCACCTTTGGATCTGGGTGATCGTTCTGCTGGTTTTTGCGTTCTTGATTTGGTGGGTATGGAACCAGCACAGCGCGGCCACATCGCCGGCCGGAGGAGGCGGGCGCGGCGGCGCTGGGGCGGGCGGAACCGTGGCGATTACCACCGCGACTGCAAAGAAGGGCTCAATCGGCGTTTATCTCAACGCCATCGGCACCGTTACGCCAACCTACACCGACTCCATTACGGCGCAGGTCACGGGCGTAATTACGGCCGTCCATTACCGCGAAGGTCAGGATGTAAGCAAAGGCGATCCGCTGCTCGACATCGATTCGAGACCATACGAAGCGCAGCTTGCGCAGGCTCAGGGCGCTCTTGAGCGCGACCAGAATCTGCTGGCCGAAGCGCAAATGGATATGGCGCGTTATCAGGACGCATGGGCCAAGAATGCCATTCCGCGCCAGACGCTGGAGGACGAGGAAAAGGTGGTGCTCCAGGATCAGGGCACGGTGAAGAATGACGAGGGCACGGTCCAGTACGACCAGGTACAGGTCAACTACTGCCACATCACTTCGCCCATTGCAGGCAGGTTAGGACTGCGCCTTGTCGATCCCGGCAATCTGGTGACGGCCAACTCCGCTACCCCTCTGGTCGTGGTCGCGCAGATTCATCCCATCACCGTGATCTTCACTTTGGCTGAGGACAGCCTGCCCCAGGTTCAGCAGCAGATGCGCGGAGGCAAAGCACTCCCTGTTGGCGCTTACGACCGCACACAGCAAAAGCTGTTGGAGCAAGGAAAACTCATCACCATCGACAACCAGATCGACACGGTGACCGGAACCGTGAAGCTGCGCGCGCAGTTCGACAACGCCAAGAGCATTCTTTTCCCGAATGAGTTCGTCAACACCCGCCTGCTTGTGCAGACACTCGAGAACCAGACTCTCGTTCCCTCCTCTGCGATCCAGCACAACGGTACAGCCGACTTTGTTTATCTCATTCAGAACAACAAGGCCATCATGAGGGCCGTGAAGTCTGGAATCACCGATCAGGGAAACACCGCGGTCACAGGCATTAATCCGGGAGACGTGGTGGCCAACAGCAGCTTCCAAAAATTGACGAACGGAACGTCCATTTCGATCTCGAAGGTAACGATCCCGGCCACATCGACCGATACCACCGAGGGCGCTCCATGAATCCCTCAGGGCCATTCATCCTGCGGCCCGTCGCTACCTCGCTGCTGATGGCCGCAATTCTTCTCGCGGGTCTGGTGGCTTTTTTTCAGCTGCCCGTGTCGGCCCTGCCAGAGGTGGACTACCCCACGATTCAGGTAGTCACCTTCTATCCCGGGGCCAGCCCGGACGTGGTCGCGACAACGATCACCGCGCCGCTTGAACGCCAGTTCGGCGAGATGCAGGGTTTGAGCCAGATGACTTCGACCAGCGCCGGCGGCGTGTCGGTCATCGTACTCCAGTTCGGCCTTACGCTCTCGCTCGATGTCGGCGAAGAAGAAGTGCAATCGGCGATCAACGGAGGCCAGACATTTCTCCCGTCCGATCTGCCTGTGCCGCCGGTTTACACCAAAACCAATCCAGCTGACGCTCCGGTGCTCACTCTGGCGATTACCTCGAACAACCTGCCGCTTTCTCAGGTTGAAGACATGGTCGACACGCGCCTCGCGCCTAAGCTTTCGCAATTGACCGGTGTGGGGCTGGTCTCGATTAGCGGCGGCCAAAAGCCGGCGGTCCGGATCCAGGTGAATCCAGTCGCGCTGTCTTCCTACGGCTTGAACATGGAGGACATGCGCACGGCCTTGACGCAGGCCAGCGTCAACTCCGCCAAAGGCAACTTCGACGGCCCGCGCCAGGACTACCAAATCGACGCGAACGACCAGATCACCAGCGCAGCCGACTACGGCAACGTTGTGGTCGCGTACAGTAACGGCGCGCCGGTCTTCGTCAAGAATGTCGCCAACGTGGTCAACGGCGTTGAGAACACCAAGCAGGCGGCGTGGATGAATCTGACGCCGGCGGTGATTCTCAACATCCAGCGCCAGCCCGGCGCCAACACCATCACCGTCGTCAACGAAATTCAAAAGATTCTGCCTCAATTGGAGTCGAACCTGCCGGCGGGAATCCAGGTCACGACGCTGACCGATATGACCACCAGCATTCAAGCTTCAGTGCACGACGTGGAGTTTGAGCTGATGCTGACCGTCGCGCTGGTCGTGATGGTCATCTTTCTCTTTCTGCGCAGCCTGCGCGCCACGATTATTCCCAGCGTCGCCGTTCCGGTTTCGCTCATTGGCACTTTTGCGGTGATGTACCTGCTCGGCTACTCGCTCGACAACCTGTCGCTGATGGCGCTCACCATCTCCACCGGATTCGTCGTCGACGACGCCATCGTGATGATCGAGAACATCACCCGCTTCCTTGAAGAAGGAATGCCGCCGCTGGAAGCGGCTCTTGAGGGCGCGGGCCAGATCGGCTTCACCATTGTGTCGCTGACCGTTTCGCTCATCGCAGTACTCATCCCGCTCCTCTTCATGGGTGATGTTGTGGGCCGGCTGTTCCGGGAGTTCGCCGTCACGCTGGCGGTCACCATCGTGATTTCAGCAGTCGTTTCGCTCACTCTGACTCCGATGATGTGCTCGCGCATCCTGCGCCACGATCCCAAGCAGCAGGAGGGCCGCTTTTACCAGGCGTCGGAAAGAATGTTCAATAGTCTCATCGCATTCTACGGGCGCACATTGAAAGTGGTGCTGCGTTACCAGACCATCACCCTTTTGGTGGCGGTGGCCACGCTCATACTGACTGTCGTTCTCTACATCATCATTCCCAAGGGATTCTTCCCGGTGCAGGACACCGGCGTAATTCAGGGCATTTCGCAGGCTTCGCAATCGATTTCCTTTGATGCCATGAGCGAAAAACAGCAGGAGCTGGCGAAGATTATCCTCAAGGATCCCGCTGTCGAAAGCCTTTCATCGTTCATTGGCGCCGACGGCATCAATACAACGCTGAACAGCGGCCGCATGTCGATCAACCTTAAGCCCATCAATCAACGCGTCAGCGCCTCCGACGTGATCCGCCGCCTGCAGACCAGTTTGGCCCAGGTGCACGGCATGCACCTTTATATGCAGCCGGTGCAGGACATTACCGTCGACGACCGCGTGAGCCGCACGCAGTATCAATACACGCTTGAGGATCCCGACACCGACGAGTTGAACGAGTGGACCAACAAATTCGTCACGCAGTTGAAGAATTTGCATGAATTGGAAGACGTAGCCACCGACCAGCAGACTGGCGCGCGCGCAGTCCAATTAGCAATTGACCGCGTGACCGCGTCCCGGTTGGGAATTGCGCCAACCACCATCGACAACACGCTCTACGATTCCTACGGACAGCGCGAGATCAGTACCCTCTATACGCAGTTGAACCAATATCATGTGATTTTGGAAACTGCGCCGGAGTGGCAACAGGATCCCAGCAAACTGGGCGATCTATATATACAGTCGAGCGCTTCGTCGGGCGCAACCGGCGCGGGTGCGGCCACTTCGTATTCTTCTTCAGCTTCGTCGTCGGCCGGATCGAATGCATTGACGGGTTCGGTGCGCTACACGCCGTCCTCGCAGGTTGTGAACGCGCCTTCCTCGGTTCTTTCGGGCTCTGGCACAACACCCAGCCTTTCCACTCCTTCCGTGGGCGCCAACGCCATTCCGCTCAGCGCATTCACGCAGGAAAGCAACATCACCGAGGCGCTTTCCATCAATCACCAGGGACAGTTCCCTTCCGTCACGGTTTCATTCAACCTCGCGCCCAACGCTTCATTGGGAACGGCGATCAGCGACATTGAAAAAACAGCTAAGGACCTTAAATTTCCCGCCAGCTTGCAGGCCGGATTCCAGGGCACAGCTGCGTCGTTCGAGAATTCTCTCTCCAACGAACCCCTCCTCATTCTTGCCGCTCTGGTTGCTGTCTACATCGTTCTCGGCGTCCTTTACGAGAGTTTCATTCATCCCATTACCATTCTGTCCACGTTGCCCTCGGCTGGCGTGGGAGCGCTGCTCGCGCTCATGCTCTTCCGCCAGGATCTCAGCGTCGTCGGAATCATCGGAATTATTCTGCTCATCGGCATCGTGAAGAAGAACGGCATTCTGATCGTAGACTTCGCGCTGGAGGCCGAGCGCAAGCAGGGCAAGAATTCCACCGAGGCAATCTACGAAGCCAGCCTGCTGCGTTTTCGCCCCATCATGATGACCACCATGGCCGCGCTGCTGGCTGGCATTCCGCTTGCGGTCGGGGGCGGCCTGGGCTCTGAGCTGCGCCGTCCGCTGGGCATTGCAATGGTCGGCGGGCTCTTGCTGAGCCAATTGCTTACGTTCTATACGACGCCCGTAATTTACATCTTCTTTGACCGTCTCGCGGAACGCGTGAAGAGCCGGAATCTCAGGAAGGCGCATGCGGTTGCCCTGCCGCGGCCCGGCGCGGAGAACGCATGAACCTTTCCGCGCCATTCATCCAGCGGCCGGTGGCCACCACGCTGCTCACGATTGCCGTATGCATCGCTGGTGCGATCGCGTTCGTCGTGCTGCCGGTGGCCCCGCTGCCGCAGGTGGATTTTCCGACCATTAGCGTCTCGGCCGGCCTGCCCGGCGCCAGCGCGCAGATCATGGCAGCCTCGGTGGCCACGCCCCTCGAGCGGCAGTTCGGCCATATCGCCGGCATTACGGAGATGACTTCCTCGAGCTCGTTGGGATCAACCAACGTGACCATGCAGTTCGACCTGAGCCGGAATATCGACGGCGCGGCAAGAGACGTGCAAGCGGCCATCAATGCGGCGCGCACTTACCTGCCCGCGAACCTGCCCTCCAATCCTTCCTATCGCAAGATCAATCCGGCTGATTCGCCCATCATGGTCATTAGCCTCACCTCCAACAAGTACGAGGTGACAAAGCTCTATGACCTTGCCTCCACCATCCTCGAGCAAAAGCTCTCGCAGATTCAGGGAGTCGGTCAGGTCGGTGTTCAAGGCGGTGGAACGCCTTCAGTGCGCGTCGAGGTCAATCCCAAAAAGCTTGAGAGTTTTGGCCTTACCCTCGGCAGTGTGCAATCGGTGCTCAGCCTGCAAAACTCTCATTCGCCGAGGGGGCAGCTCTCCAATGCCGGAATCAGCGAAGACATTATTACTAACGACCAGATCTCCGCGGCGGCCGACTATGAACCGCTGATCATCGGCTATCACAACGGTGAAGCCGTCCGTCTGTCCGACGTGGCCCAGGTCGTGGACTCGACGCAGAACATCCGCGCCGCCGGCTACATCGACGGAACCAGGGGAGTGGTGCTCACCGTCTTCCGTCAGCCTGGCGCCAACATTATTGACACAGTTGATCGAGTAAAAGCGCAGTTGCCGTTTCTTGAGGCGGTGCTGCCGAATGGCGTTAAGAGCACTGTGGATGTGGATAGAACAGTGACGATCCGCGCTTCCGTCAACACGGTTTATCGAACATTGGTGGGCTCGGTTTGCCTGGTTATCCTGGTGGTCTTTCTTTTTCTGCGCAGCCCGCGCTCCACGTTGATTCCCGCCGTCGCTGTGCCGGTTTCGCTCGTCGGCACCTTCGCCGTGATGTACCTGCTCGACTACACGCTCGACAACCTGTCGCTGATGGCGATCGTTATCGCTACGGGATTCGTAGTTGATGACGCGATTGTGGTCATGGAAAATATCACTCGCCATATCGAAGCTGGTATGGAGCCTCTCGCCGCCGCGCTCCAGGGCGCGAAGGAGATCGGTTTCACCGTATTTTCCATCAGCATGTCGCTGATCGCGGTCTTTATTCCCATCCTGATGATGGGTGGCATTATCGGACGGCTGTTCCGCGAATTCGCGATCACGCTTTCATCGGCAATTCTCATCTCGATGGTTATTTCGCTCACCACCACGCCGGCCATGTGCGCGCACCTGCTCAGAGCCGAAAAGAAGGACGAGAAGCACAATTGGTTTTACAGGACCAGCGAAAAAGGCTTTGACGGCATGCTCTCGATTTACCGCCGAACCCTCTCGTGGGTGCTGGACAATCCGGGCCTGACGATGGTCGTGCTTTTTCTCACCATAGTTCTGAATGGCCTGATCGTTCACAAGATCCCAACAGGCTATTTCCCGCAACAGGACACAGGCATCATCATGGGCCAGATACAGGGTCCTCAGGATGCATCGTTTCCCTTCATGAATTTCTCCACGGTGTCTCTAGTTAATGTCGTAAAGGCAGATCCCGCCGTGGCCCACGTACTCGCTTACACCGGCCAGGGCAACGCCGGCTTCATGTTCATGGCACTGAAACCGCTGAGAGATCAATGGAGCAATGAATGCAAAGAAGGCCCCAATTGCGAGGTGCGCCAGACTTCGGCGGCGGACGTAATCAACCGGCTCCGGCCCAAAATGAGTCGTTTGCCGGTCGCTTCGGCGAATCTGCAGGCCGCCCAGGATCTGCGTATCGGAGGACGCGGCGGCGGCGCGCTCTACCAATATACGATTCAGGCTGACAACATCGACGATCTGACGCGTTGGGCTCCGATTCTTTACAAAAACATGCAAAAGCTCCCCGACCTGACCGATGTGAACACCGACTGGCAGAATGGGGGCCTGCAATATTTACTCAACTACGATCGGGTGACCGCGGCGCGTCTGGGCCAAACACCGCAATCGTTGGACAGCGCGCTCTGCAGCGCATTCTGCCAATCGGAAGTCTCGGTGATTTACACGCCGTTGAACCAGTATTACGTGGTGATGGAAGTGGCGCCGCAATATTGGCAGGATCCGTCGGGACTGAATAACATTTACTTCAAGCCGCCCGGTTCTTCGTCAACGACGGCCGGGTTGAACGCCGTTTCTCCGTTGCTCTCCGTGGCGAAAGCGAGCACGAACACGACGCCGCTGCAGGTGAATCACACCGGGCTCTCGCCCTCAACCACTGTCTCCTTCAACCTGAAGAACGGCGCCGCGCTCAGCGATGCGACGCGAGAAGTTTCGCAGATGGAAGGGGCCCTGGCGATGCCCGGTACAGTGCACGGCTTTTTTGCCGGGACCGCGCAAGCCTATCAGCAATCGCTGGCATCTGAGCCGATCCTGATTATCACTGCGCTGCTTTCCGTCTTCATCGTGCTGGGCATTCTGTATGAGAGCCTCATTCACCCGCTAACCATCATCTCCACCATCTTCTCGGCCAGCGCGGGCGCCATGCTGGCTCTCATGCTCTTCCACATTGATCTCAACATCATCTCGATCATCGGGATCATCCTGCTGATCGGCATTGTGAAGAAGAATGCCATCATGATGATCGATTTCGCGCTGCAGGCTGAGCGGAATGATGGCAAAAACACCCGCGACGCGATCTTTGAAGCATGCATGTTGCGGTTCCGGCCCATCATGATGACCACAATGTGCGCCATTTGCGGGGCCTTGCCGCTGGCGTTCGGGTCAGGCACTGGCTCGGAACTGCGCAAACCTTTGGGCATCACGATCGTGGGCGGACTGGTTTTGAGCCAGGCACTTACGCTCTATACCACTCCGGTGGTTTACATGTTGATGGACAAGGGGCGTCTTTGGCTGCTGCGATTCTTCTTCCCCGAGAGACATAACCACCAGCAACTTGCAAAGGCCGCCGATGCGGCATCGTAATAAAGGATGTTGACCATGCTTGAGCGAAGAAATAAAATTCCGGCTTCATTCACCGTTACTGTATTTGTGTCGCTCGCTCTGCTTGGCGGATGCCACATCGGCCCGCCGTTTCACGCGCCGGCGCCGCCCGCAATCACTGCGCCCAACTACAAAGAGTCCACCGTCAACTTTCAGGACACTGGCGGATGGAAGGTTGCGAGCCCGCAGGACGCGATGATCAAGGGCAACTGGTGGGAAGTCTTCGGCGATCCCGAACTAAACAGCCTGGAAGAACAGCTCAACATTAATAATCAGAACCTCAAGGAATATTTCGAGAACTACATGGCGGCCCGCGCCCAAATCGCCGAGGCGCGCTCGCTCTATTGGCCTACGATCACCGCGAACCCATCATGGAACCGATCCAAGAGCTCCGGGACTCTGAACAACTCCTCAACGGCGAATCCCGGTAAGCAATCATCGATTTGGAATATGCCGCTTGAAGCCTCATGGACGCCCGATCTCTGGGGCAAGATCCGCAATGAGGTGCACGAGGCACAATACGCCTCCCAGGTGAGCGCAGCCGATCTTGAAAACGAGAAACTGACCGAACAAGCCAGCCTCGCCGAATATTACTTTGAGATTCGCGGCCAGGATATGCTCCAGCAGATTCTGAATCAGACCGTAGTGGCGGATCAAAAATCGCTGGATTACAACCAGGCACAATACGACACCGGCATCGGCGATTACATTTCTGTTGCCGAGGCCAAGACAACATTGGAGGCAGCGCAGGCAGCAGCCACAAATGTGGGATTGCTGCGCGGTCAATATGAACATGCGATCGCAACGTTGACTGGCAAAATTGCCACCGATTTTTCGATTCCTGTAAAACCAATGGTCTTCACGCCGCCCTCGATTCCCACCGGCGTGCCGTCACAGCTTGTTGAACGCAGGCCTGACATTGCCGCGGCCGAGCGTACGCTCGCCGAGGCGAACGCTGTCATTGGCGTCGGCTACGGGGCATTTTTCCCGCAAGTGACCATCAGCGCCAGCGCTGGATTTGAGAGCTCCACATTAACCAGCCTGTTTACCTGGCCGAGTCGCGTCTGGT
Source organism: uncultured Acidobacteriaceae bacterium (assembly GCA_963763585.1). Classification (GTDB taxonomy): domain Bacteria; phylum Acidobacteriota; class Terriglobia; order Terriglobales; family Acidobacteriaceae; genus Telmatobacter. The sequence goes on from CAVXPR010000041.1 coordinate 25,961, forward strand.
CGATCGGCTCGTCGGCCTCGCAAACCATCTTCGACGGATTTCTCTATCAAGCGGAACTGCATCAATATGAAGCTCAGTACAACGCGGATCTGGCCACATACCGGCAGACCGTGCTCACGGCCTTCCAGCAGGTGGAAGACTCCATGGTCGCGACGCGCACATACTCGCAGCAGATTCTCCACCAGCAGGATGCGGTGAAGGACTCGCAGGACTATCTCAATCTGGAAACGGTGCGGTACAACACCGGAGTTGACCCGTATGTTGACGTGATGCTTGCGCAAACCACGCTGCTGAGTAATCAGGAAACCCTCAACGCGCTCCGGGTTGAGGAGATGACGTCCGCGGTAGAACTGGTGCAGTCTTTGGGCGGAGGATGGGACCGATCGCAGCTTCCCACGCCTGCGCAGACCGGCGCCAAGACCACCAAGGCCGACTACACGCTCCAACAATAGCGCGCTATCGCCACTCTGTTGGTCGCTCTGTTGTCCGCTCTATTGTGCCGACCGGTAGCAGATCGATTCGCCGTCCAGCCGATATTCCGCCGAACAAGCGTCGCCTCCGCAGATCATCGGATCGCTGCTGTACAGCTGGCGGCGCGTGATCAGCCCCAACGTCCCGCAGCGCGGGCACGACATAACGGCTACATAGGGATTCTGCGCCTGGCCCAGCTTGGCCTGATTCTCCAGGACAAAAATCGTGCCTGGGTCCATCCGTTCGGGAATCCATTCTTCCAGGAAACTCAAGTCAGCTGACATCGTTCCCTCCGGGGTTGCCCCATGGTTGATGGTGCGCCGAGCCTTGACGCTGCCCCGTCAGGCCCCGTTTTTCTTGCTTTACGCAGGCCGCAAAACACTTTCCGCCGTTAGGTGCATATATCCGATTAACGACAGTTTTGCCGGGCCGGAACAACTGTGTCAATTTGAATCGAAGCCAAACAGTAGCAAGTGGGATTCCCCCCGAAGAATCGAATCTCGACCGAATCCCGGTCGAATCTTGATCGAACCCGCGCTCAGCTAGCGAGAAGCTGCCGTGGCCTGTTCGCCGTGAGTGCGCGCAAAATCGTCAATCGACCTGTAAGTTTCTTCGTTGCGCAAAATAGCCTGCACATACTCCCGCGTCTCAGTAAACGGGATCGATTCAACAAACTCGTCAATGCCGGAATAAGGTCCAGCGGCCTCCCAATCGGCCACGCGACTATCGCCCGCGTTGTAAGCGGCCAGCGCATACTCCTGCACGCCTCCGAAGCGGTCGAGCATTTGGCGGAAATAACGCGTCCCCAAACGGATGTTCATATTAGGATCGAGCAGTTGAAAGGTCTGGAAGCCTGAGATCCCTTCTTCGTGGGCCATCTTTTTCCCAACTGAAGGAAGCAATTGCATGAGGCCGTATGCGTTGGCATGTGAAATCGCTGAGGGATCGAACTCAGACTCCTGCCTGATCAAAGAGGCCACCAGGTACGGATCGAGATTATTTTTCGCGGACTCCGCCTCGATCGTGTCCCACCAAGGCTCGGGAAACAGAATCCGCCAATAGGCCAGAGGAATGGATTCAACGGAGGCCGATGCTGAGCCGGGCAATGCGCGCTTGAGCGAGCGGACGGCGCGAAAAGTCTCACCATAAGAGGAATAAATCTGCGCTTCGGCCAGTGCGCTCCACGAAGAAGAATCGGGATCGGCCTTGATCTCCTGCGCAATGTATTCATTCAAGCCGGCATTCGCGAGCAGTCGCGCTTTGGCCAGATGGGGGCTGTCCTCGGGGAAAGTATCAACTAGGTGCGGCTGCGGCGTGGGCTGGAAGCGATCCAGTTGCGGATCGGACGCCGACTGCGTGCTGCCCAGGGCCTTCAAACGCAGCCGCGACATCTGCGCGTAGAAAAAGTGCTGGTAAACGCGGACGATCGTGCGATAGTTGGCCGCGGCAAGGGCAGAATTGTGGTCAAGCGTCTCGTAGAGGCGCCCGCGCCAGTAGAGCGCGGAGACCGTTTCCACGGCTGCCGGGTAGTAGCGAATCTGCTCGTCGAAGATTCGCGCCGCATCCTTGTAAAGGCCCAGCCGGTAGCTCAGCCAGCCTGAGCGCCAGTGCGCAGCCGCGGCGTTTTTGTCGGCGGGAAAGCGCGCCGTAAGGTCGCTGTAATATTGGATCGCCGTGGGGTAGTCGCGCTTGAGCAGGTACATGTTGCCCGCGGAAAACAACGCATCGGCCAGCCAGGGGCTGTGCGGAAAACGCGACTCCATCTCGGAAACGAATTTCTTCTGCGCATCTGTGTCGTCGCGGTTGCGGGCCAGCTCCATCAGCAGGTCCAGACGGTGCGCGCCGTTTTCGTCGGCAGTGTCGGGCAGTGCTGTGGCTTCTGACTCGCTGAGCCGCTTCAGCTTCAACAGGCAGGCCGCTCCCGCAACCGCAAAGCTGTTGAGTGTCGCGGTATCCAGGCCCGGCTCGCGCGCCAGCGCCTGGAATTGCTGAAATGCCTCCGGGTAGCGGCCCGCGTTGTAGTAGGCGTCTGCAAGGCTGCGCAACTCAGGCACGGTCAACGTGGCCTCAGCTCCCATCTCGGTGAGCTTGGCCCGCGCCGTCTGCGCCTCCGGGCTCAAGGGATGCGACAACAACACCTGTTTGTAGGCACCTTCCGCAGCCTGTTGCTGGCCGAGCCCCTGCTCTACTTCAGCCTCGACTAGTTGAAAACCAGGGCGGCCGGCTGCCTCAGTGGCGGCTGACGCAGCCAGCACCTGGCGCGCGGCAGGCAGCTTGTTCATGGCAAGCAGAATGTTGGCTTCGAGCTCAGGCGTCTGGTTGTCAAAGATGCTTTCCGGATAGCGAGCGGTAAATCCATGAAGAATATTCTCGGCAACGGGATCGTCGCCGGCCTCGTGGCTTGCCTGCGCGTCGAGAAAGTCTACGTAGTCCGAAAGTTGTCCGTCGGCACGGCGAGCCTCCGCCAGGGCCGATTCGGCCTCGGCATAGCGCTTGTCGAGCAGGTAGGCGTGGCCAAGCGCCAGGTAAGCCGCGGCCGCAGCTTCGCCGGTATGGCTATGCGCGTAGGTCGCGACGCCAGCGTAGGCCGCCGGCGTGCGCAGAGTGGCCAGTTGCTGCGCCATGGGCTGCAATTCTTTTGAAGCGACAAATGCCTGCTTGAGTCGCGCCGTCCGCGCCAGCCGCGCAGCGCGGCTCGACGACATGTGGCTTGTCGATGCGTAGCTCGGCGAGTGAACTCCAGTGTGGCTCTTTGCTGGTGCCTTTGTTTTTTCTTTCGGCGTTGCGCCGGCCGGACCCGTTGGACTCGCCGCCGGATCGGCCCCGGCGGTCTTGGGAACGTGCGCGGTTGCGGCGGGAACAGGCGGGTTCGCGGCAGAAGGCGAGTTGGCTTCCGGCGTTGTTGTCGATTGCGCCGGGGCGTGCGCAGCAGCCAAGACGAACAGAAATGCCGCCAGCAGGGCCGCCATGATCGCGAGCGCGGGCCGCAAAGCCGGTAGTGTGAAGCGGGTTGGGAAAGGCAGCCGATGCATAGTTCCACTCTATGCCGGTTTGGACGCAAGCGAACGGCGCGGGGAATCACTTGCGTAACCACCATGCTGCGCGAGTTGCCCGAACCGGACGCCACGGGCTTTGCGAAGCAGGCGCCGCGGCCCGGTTTGGCTCCGCGCGGCTGCGCACGTTACACTCATCTTTTGCCGGGCTTCTCCACGGATCCACGGGAAACCTACCGACCCCGGCCAGACAGGACCTAAGGCAACAACCAGCCTGCAATTTTCGCAGCATCTTTCTGGAACCAACTCCCATGTCAACCATCCAACCAATAGCGGGTCAAGACGAGCCCCATCCCGACGTGGCGCTGGTAGAACGGGTCCGCGCCGGCGATGTGGCGGCGTACGATACGCTGGTACGCAAATACGAGCGGCAGATCTTCAGGATTGCGCAGCACATTACGCAAAACCGTGAAGACGCTGAAGACGTAATGCAGGATGCGTTTCTGAAGGCGTACGAGAAGCTGGATCAGTTTCAGGGGAATTCGAAATTCTACACATGGCTAGTGCGAATCGCGGTCAACGAGAGCCTGATGCGGCTGCGCAAGCGGCGCACCGGCAAGCTCGTCTCGATGGACGAGGACGTGCAGACCGACGAGGGCAGCGTGCCTCGCGACTTCGCCGACTGGGCTCCCAATCCGGAACAGAATTACACCCAGGCCGAGCTGGCCGAGATTTTGCGCAAGACCATTCAGGGCCTGCCGCAGGGCTTTCGCGTAGTCTTTGTGCTGCGCGACGTGGAAGGTCTCTCGACCGAAGAGACCGCGGAAACGCTGGGCCTGAGCGTCCCCGCCGTCAAGTCGCGGCTGCTGCGCGCGCGGTTGCAACTGCGCGAGCGGCTCACGCGCTACTTTGGCAGAAAGACTCCGGCGATTGCACCGGCGGCCGCGGCGCCAAACGGAGACGGAGCTGAAGCATGACCTGCACTGAGTTCCTCGAAATTCTCGACGACGTACTTGACGAATCAATCGCCGTAGAGACGCGCACCGAGATTGAGATTCACCTGCGCCAGTGCGGGCACTGCGAAGTGGTGATGAATACCACGCGCAAGACCATCGAGATCTTCCGCTGCCACGAGGTCTACGAGCTTCCCACCGAAGTGAGCGAGCGCCTGCACAGCGTGATTATGGAGAAATGCAAGAAGGTCCGCTGAAGCTTCCCTTTCGGCTGGAATCCCGTCCATTCTCTGTCTGCATCAGGATTATCCCCATGGTCGCTGCGCGAATTACCGCCGTGTTCCTTGCCCTAATTTGTGTAGAGGTTTGTGCGCAGCCGACCCCGCAAGGAAGCGTAACCGTTCAGGTAACAGACAGGACCGGCGCGGTAATCCCGGGCGCAAGCATTGAAATTGATGCATCATCCTCCAAGCCCAAACCCTTTTTGAAGACCGACGGACAGGGGCAAACCGTCCTAAATCTTCCCTCCGGGGCGCATACGCTCTCGATCACCTTTCCAGCATTTAAGCGATTGACCCAGCAAATCGAGGTCCAGAGCGGCACCAACCAGATGGTTGCCGTGAAACTTGATGTGGCCACGGGGGGCTTCGTGACCGTCGAGGCCATCTCGGACATGCCACCTCCCAATTCTCCTGAGACAGTTTTCCTTCCGCTCCAACCGTTGTTCAACCTCGACCCGCTTCCCTCAAAAAGGGCCAAGCGACGTTGGTAGCCGGGTCCGACTCGTCTCCAGTCGCACTGGCGCGGCGCCCGCGCTAGCAACCCGGATGCGGATTCTTGAAGACCAGGTCGATCGGCAGCCACGCAGTAATGAGCTTCTCGTCGATCTCCCCGTCCCCCGCCGTGCTCGAGAGCGACGATTGGGCGAGCGCTACTGTGATCTTCACATTCCCCTTCACGCAATACTCCTGAAACAGCGTGGACAAGCCTTGGTCTGCCGCGTCCATGTAGTCGGCGGGCAGGGCTCCATCCGTGCCGGGAATATCGACCGCGCCCATGATGACCTGATCCATCGTCATCGTCCCTTTGCTCTTGAGGCTTGAAGTGTCGATGCGTACGACGAGGACGGCTCTGGTCGTGAGCGCGTCAGATGGCGCATTGGGATCAGCTGTGTACTTGATGGGCGGAATGGTGAGTCCCGATTTGTCGGGCTTGGCGGGCGCCGCGGCCAGGGACAGGTGGTAAGGCGGTCCCGTGAATTTGGGTTTCAATGCAATGCCGGAGTTCTTGTCCTGGGGGCCGCACCCGGCAAGAAACGCCGTTGCCCCAACTGCGAAAGTGAGCGCGAAAACGATGGATTTGTTCATATCATCCTCCAACCTGTTCAAAACAACGCGCCATGATAGCACCGCCGCGGGAGAACCGACCGTGATTGGAAGGACGGACCGAAATTAAAGGCGCGGAGATTAGAGGGGCGAGGATTAAATGGGGATGGGGGCCCCAAAAGGCCGTATCGAGGCGGGACAGGCGGCGTCACCACGGCTTTCAGCCGCAACTTTAGTCACAAGATGGCGTCTGAAAAGAGTGTAAGCTCATGCCGTGCGGCATTTGCTGGCCATCCCCCAGCCAGGAGCACATTCGATGGAGTTTTTGCGCGGCGCGATTGCTATCGTCCTCTGCTGGAGCATGTGTTTCCCCGCCCTGCTGGCAGTGGCTCAAGAGGCGTCGGCCCCGAATGCGGCGTCAAGCGCCGCGGCCAATATCCCGTCTTCCCCTTCCAGGCCGCGTCGGTCTGAATATGATTCGGGCCAACTGCGAGGCGATGCGCGCATCCTGCATGCTCTGAATCGGCTTACCTTTGGGCCAAGACCCGGTGACATGGAAGCCGTGCGCGAATTGGGTACCGACAAGACGGGACCCAACAACACGGGACTCGACAAGTGGTTCGATCAGCAACTGCACCCTGAAAACATCGATGAGACGGATTTGGACGCGCGACTGGCGCAGTTCCCGGCCATGCAGTGGAGCACGCAAGATTTGCTCTATCGCATGCCGAGCCAGGCAATGATCCGCCAGGCGGCGGACGGAAAAATCAACATTCCCCCAACCGGAACGCTGCACGTGGTGTATGAAAACCAGATCTACCGATACCAGATGAGAAAGGCCGCGCAAGCCGACAAGCAGGCGAACGCAGCGGCGAATCCGAATACGGCGAGTCAGGAACAGAATCAGGCACAGAATCCGGGACCGGCCCCGGTGGGCGGAGCGCAGCAGCCGGATATGAGCGCGACAACGGCGCCGGAAACGAATGCGGGCCAGGCGATGAATGCGGAAACGGCGATGACTTCGATGACGCCCTCGACCCCGGCACTGGAATCCGGCCGGCCGCCCGCCGACCCAGCGTTGATCGCGAACATCCTCTCGTTGCCGCCGACGGACCGCGTGCGGCGATTGCAGGCGATGCAGCCGGAGGAGTTCGACGGCTTCATGAAATCTCTCAGGCCCGTGCAGCGCGCGGCGCTCGTCGCCGGAATGACCCCGGATGTAAAAGAATCCCTGGAAGACCTTGCGGCTCCCGAACAGACGGTCGTCCGAGAGCTGATGGCCGAGAGGCTGACGCGCGACATCTATTCCAATGCGCAACTTGAAGAAGTGATGACAGACTTCTGGCTGAATCACTTCAACGTGTACCTGCGCAAGAACGAGCAGATGCCCTACTACCTGGTGAGCTACGCGCGCGACGTAATCCGGCCTCACGCGATGGGCAAGTTTGAGGATCTGCTTGAAGCCGTGGCGCACAGCCCGGCAATGATGATTTATCTCGACAACGCGCAAAGCGTGGGTCCCGATTCCGTGGCCGCTTACCGCGCGAAGATGGTGAACGAGCGCGCGGCCCAACGCCAAAAAGCAAGCGCCCGAGGGATTGAACGAAAATTATGCGCGCGAGCTGATGGAACTGCACACGGTGGGCGTAACTGGCGGCTACACGCAGGCCGACGTCACCCAAGTTGCGCGGGTGCTGACGGGCTGGACCGTCGATCGGCCGCAGTTCGGCGGCGAATTTCAGTTCAACGAGAATCGCCATGAGCCGGGCACGAAAAAAGTGATGGGCGCGAAGATCAAGGATGGTGGCGAGAATGAGGGCCGCGAGCTTCTGCACATTCTGGCGACACGGCCCACGACAGCCGAGTTCATCTCGCGCAAGCTGGCGATCCGCTTTGTAAGCGACGAACCTCCGCAGGCTCTTGTGGACCGACTGGCGAAAGCGTACATGGCCAGTGGCGGCGACATTCCCACGGTCATGAAGACGCTGTTCCATTCGCCGGAGTTCTGGGCCGCGACGGACGACAGCGCCAAGGTGAAGACGCCGCTCGAATATGTCGTGAGCGCAGTGCGGGCGAGCAATGCCAACGTGACAAACTTTGAGCCACTGGTAAATGCACTTAAACAAATGGGAATGCCGCTCTATGGCTGCGTTCCGCCGGTCGGGTACAAATGGGACGAGGCAGACTGGGTAAGCACGGGCGCGCTGGTTGACCGCATGAACTTTGCCTTGTCGCTGGCTTCAAATAAACTGCCGGGCATCACCGTAGGCTGGGCGCCCGAGACAGACTTGAGCGCGCTGGACAGTGATGCGCCCGCGCAGCAAGTCGTGCCCACTCCGGAAACGGAAGAGGCGCGGCTCGAGCAGGTGCTGCTGCCCGGTGGAGTGAGCGATGCAACACGAGCGGCCGCGTTGAAGGAACTTCAGGCGCAAAGCGCGCAGGCGGCAACGCTTGATCCGGCGAGACAAGATCCGCCGATGATGATGCAGCGCAATCCCCAGCTCTCCGAATCAAGACCTTTCGACGCAGTCAGGACAAGCTCAACCGCAGTCGCCGAAGCACCTGTGGTCCGGCGGCTAAATCGAGCGCCGGCAGCCGACGCGTATGAGCGGGAAGATCAATTGCTCGCGGGATTGCTGATGGGCTCGCCGGAGTTTCAGAGAAGGTAGCGGAAGTCAACGGAGCTAGAGAGCGTACAAGCGGCCAGCCAGGCAGAAGCCGAATCAGAGCTGGAATCAGGAGATTAAATATGCGAATGAACCGCCGATTTTTTCTGCATAGAGGCGCACTGGCCGTGGCGGGCACAACGGCGATGCCGAATTTTCTTGTGCGCTCGGTGCTGGCGCAGGCGGCCGCTGGTTCGCCCGGTCAGCGACTGGTTGTGATCTTCCAGCGCGGCGCTGCGGATGGGCTGAACGTAGTGGTTCCTTATCGCGAAAAGAATTACTACAAGATGCGGCCAAGCATTGCGATCCCGGAAAATCAAGTCCTGGATCTGGATGGATTCTTCGGCCTCCATCCGTCGCTTGCCTCGTTCAAGCCGCTCTATGATCAGGGACAGTTGGCGATTGTGCACGCCTGCGGCTCGCCAGACATGAGCCGGTCGCACTTTGACGCGCAGGACTATATGGAATCGGGAACGCCAGGGATGAAAAATACCGACGACGGCTGGCTGAATCGCGCGCTTAAGGCCGAAGACGCCTACCTCGCCGCGTGCCGTTGCGGGCGTCACAACCAGGAACACACGGCATTTCGCGCGCTCGCGCTGGGCGCAGAAGTGCCGCGCACGCTGGCAGGAACCATTCCGGCGATCGCGATCAGCAACGTGAATAGTTTTAGCGTAGCGGGGCGCGGAGTAACGCCTTCGCCGGCGGCCAGCGCGTTTGAGGCGATGTATGCCGACTCGGGCGATCGCATCTTTCACGCGGCGGGCGATGAAACGTTTGAAGCGGTGAAGATGCTGAAGGCGGCAAATCCCGCGCAATACACGCCTGCAGCTGGCGTAAATTATCCCAACACGGATTTCGGTAACAACATGAAGCAAATCGCTCAACTGCTGAAAGCGAATCTGGGCGTTGAAGCTGCGTTTACCGATGTGACCGGCTGGGATACGCACCAAAATCAAGGTGGCGTGAATGGGCAGCTCGCCAACCGGCTCGCCGATTTTTCCGGGAGCATCGCGGCCTTTTGGCGCGACCTGGGCGACGGCGGCGGAAACGTGACGCTGGTGACGATGTCTGAATTTGGGCGCACCGCGCGCGAGAACGGAACCGGCGGAACTGACCACGGTCACGCCAACGCCATGTTTGTGCTGGGCGGCCAGGTGAAGGGCGGCAAGGTCTACGGCAAGTGGCCCGGGCTCGACGACGACCAGCTGAACGAAGGCCGCGACCTTGCGCTCACCACCGACTACCGGCAGGTACTCGGCGAAGTGGTCACGCGCACGCTCGGTGCGGAGAATCTCGAGACAGTTTTCCCCGGAGCGCAGTTGAGCCGCGCGGGATTTCTAAAGTTGGTGTAATGAGGCTATCCGCCTTCAACGGCAAGCAGTCCGGTGGCGAGCTCGCCGCCGCATGATTTACCCTGAAGACTGGCATGAATACTCGACGGACGCTTCTCTTCTCTTCCCTGGCAGTGGCCTGTATTGCCGGCGCGGCTCTCGTTATCTTCGCTCAACAATCGGCGCCACCCTCAAGCGCGCCAGCGACTCCGTCCGCAAGCGAAATTCCCGATGCGCCGCAGGCGACTGCCGAGGCCACAACGGTTCCTAACGGGCCGTTTGTGGTGATGGATACGTCGATGGGCCGAATCACCTGCCAGTTCTACGAGAAGCAGGCGCCGAATGCGGTCGCCAACTTCATCGGACTGGCCGAGGGCACGAAGGACTGGACCGATCCAACGACGAAAAAGCTGCAGCACCACAAGCGGTATTACGATGGGACGATCTTTCATCGCGTAATTCCACAATTCATGATTCAGGGCGGCGATCCGACGGGGACCGGGATGGGTAACCCCGGCTACGTCTTCGACGACGAGTTCGATCCGGGCCTGAACTTCGATCGTCCGGGACGGCTGGCCATGGCCAACAGTGGGCCGAATACGAATGCCAGTCAGTTCTTTGTCACCGAACAGGCGACGGATTTTCTCGATCAGCATTACACGCTCTTTGGCCAATGCGACGACGCGAGCGTTGAAGTTGTAAAGACTATTGCGCGCGTGGAGCGCGACTCGAACGACAGGCCGCTGTCGCCGGTGACGCTGAAAACAGTAACGATAGTGCACGAAGGGCAGCAGATGCCGCCCAGGAAGATAACGATCACTCCAGGCGGAACGACTAGCATGCTCGTTTCGAGTACGCCGCCGGTATACCCGATTGACGCAAAGAGGGCAGGTGTTCAGGGCACAGTGATCCTTTTAGCGACGATCGGAATCGACGGAACTGTCCAGGACCTTCAGGTCGTCAGCGGTCCCGATATGCTGCATCAGGCCGCACTTGACGCGGTGAAGACATGGCGTTACCGGCCTTATCTACTCAATGGCCAGCCTGTCGAAATTCGCACAACTGTCAAAGTCAACTTCACTCTGCCCAATTAATCGGCTCTGCCACTCAAATTCAAAAGGGGAGAATTCATGGCACTTGCAGCAGGAACGTACGCAATCTTCACGACCAGCGAAGGCAAAATTACTGTTCGGCTCTTCGAGACCGAAGCGCCCATCACCGTCAAGAACTTTATCGAGCTGGCTGAAGGCTCAAAGGAGTGGTCGCATCCGGTAACGCGCGCCAAGTCAAAGGACAAGCTTTATCACGGCACGATTTTTCATCGCGTGATCCCCGACTTCATGATTCAGGGCGGAGACCCGGCGGGCACCGGCATGGGCGGCCCGGGCTATCGCTTTGAGGATGAGACCAGGGGCTCGGCGCACAAATTCGACAAGCCCTTCAAGCTGGCCATGGCGAATTCGGGCCCGAACACGAACGGCAGCCAGTTCTTTATCACTGTGGCGGCGACGCCGTGGCTCACCGGCAACCACACGATCTTTGGCGAAGTGGTCGAGGGCGAGGACATCGTGACCAAAATTTCAAAGGTGCCGCGCAACGCGCAAGACAAACCGCACAAGCCTGTGGTGCTGGAGTCAGTAACGATCGAGCGCGTTAGCTAAGCGCGACGCTTGAACGAAGAGGCCTCTTGCTCCGGCAAGGGGCTTTTTTCAATTTACGTTCGATAAAATTGAGATGTGCTCACGTATCCTATCGATATGAGCGGACAAGGAATCGTCGACATCGCCAGCCATCATTCGGTCGACGCGACCGTCGAGAAGATTCGCGGCATTCTCGCGGCTAAGGGTGTGACCCTGTTCGCGCTTGTGGATCACAGCGGAGAAGCTGAAAAGGTGGGCATGAAGATGCGTCCCACCAAACTGTTGATTTTCGGGAATCCGAAGGCGGGCACCCCCGTGATGCTGGCTGCGCCGAGCATCGCCATCGATCTGCCGCTCAAACTTCTGGTCTGGGAAGACGCGGCCGGAAAAGCCTGGATTTCATATAACTCCGCGGAGTATCTGCGCAGCCGCCATAGTGTGCCCACGGAATTGATGCAAAATCTTGCCGCGGCAGAAGCAATTGCAGCGGTAGCAGCAAAAGAGTGAGCGTGTGAATTCGAAAGCGACCCGGCGAAACTTTCTGAAGAGCGCGGTGCTGGCTTCGGCGCCGTTGCTGGCAGCCTCGGCGGCGCGGGGCGAGGGACGCAGCGCAAAGGCGCAGGCAAGCGCATCCGGCCCGGATGACCGCGCGAAGTGGCTCGCCATTGTGGAACGCGTTTCGCAGCCCGTGCTTGAGGCGATCAGCCAACAGAGATTGCGCGCAACCATGCCCGTGGAGACCGCTCCGGGAATGGCAGCGACGCGGACGGAGTCGACCCACCTTGAAGCCGTAGCACGGCTGCTTTCGGGATTGGCTCCGTGGCTGCAGGCTGAGCCCGGCAACGATCCCGCTGAAGAGGCTCTACGCAGCCGCTATCGTGAGTGGGCGCGGCTGGCTATCCGGCATGGCACTGATCCTCAATCGCCCGATGCGTTGAACTTCGGCACCAATCAGCAGTCGCTGGTGGACGCCGGCGTTCTTGCGCTGGCCATTGCGCGAGCGCCCGATGAATTGTGGTCCAAGCTCGATCCAGCGACCAAAGATAACCTCGTCTCAGCCCTCGCAAAAACGCGCAAGCTGCAGCCAGGCTTCAACAACTGGCTGCTGTTCAGCGCCATGATCGAGGCCTTCTTCTGCAAGTTTGGTGAGCCGTGGGATACCGTACGCATCGACTATGCCCTGCGGCAAGTGCAGGAGTGGTACAAAGGCGACGGAGCATATGGTGATGGACCCGAGTTCCACTGGGACTACCTCAATAGTTTTGTGATCCAGCCAATGTTGTTGAGCATTCTGGATGCCGTGCAGACGGTAACCGATCGATGGACCTTTTTACGCAAAACTGTGGAGGAGCGGGCGAGGCGCTATGCGGCGGTTCAAGAACGGCTCATTAGCCCCGAGGGCACAATACCGCCCATCGGACGCTCGCTCACCTACCGGTTTGGGACTTTGCACCACCTGGCAGAGATGGCGTGGCGGCGCGACCTGCCGGAGGGCGTTTCTCCCGCGCAGGTGCGAAGCGCAATGACCGCCGTGATGACGCGGATGATCGAGGCGCCGGGCACATTTGATAGTGGGGGATGGCTGACGATCGGATTCGCCGGACACCAACCGGCCCTCGGAGAAAACTACGTATCCACCGGGAGTTGCTATTATTGCGCGGCCGCGTGGCTGCCGCTCGGGCTCGCAGCGAGCGACCAATTCTGGAGCGCGCCGCCTGAACCCTGGACCGCACAAAAAGCATGGAGCGGTATGAACATCGCGGCGGATCATGCAATTGTGGACTGACGGAACCGTGCTCAACTACTCTCAGGCAGCGATTAAAGTAGAACAAGGGTGTCGCTTATTCGCTTCGAATCGAAGGAGCGGCACATAAGGAAACCCTCTTGAGCGAAAGCGGAGCGCCGGGCCAAACATCTACAGCCGATCTTGAAGCCGCGGGCCGAGCTAAGCCGCCGACCGGCGCATCGCATATCTGGCGCGCGCTGCGGCATCGCAATTTTAGGCTTTTCTTCGGCGGTCAAACCATATCGCTGATCGGCACCTGGATGACGCGCATTGCGACGTCGTGGCTTGTGTACCGGCTCACCGGCTCTGCGCTGCTGCTTGGCACGGTGAGCTTCGCCGGCCAGATTCCGACGTTTCTCGTCGCGCCTTTCGCCGGTGTTTGGGTAGACAGGCTCGATCGAAGGCAAGTGCTGGTGTGGACGCAGACGCTGTCCATGATTCAGTCGCTTCTGCTCGCCGCGCTGACATTCTCGGGGCACATCACCATTGGATTGATCCTGTTTCTGAGCGTGCTGCAAGGCGTCGTGAATGCCTTCGACATGCCGGCGCGCCAGGCCTTCATGATGGAGATGGTCGGCGACCGTGCCGATCTGGGCAACGCCATTGCCATCAATTCTTCCATGGTGAATGTGGCGCGTTTAATTGGGCCGTCGCTGGCCGGAATGTTGATTGCAGTGACAAGCGAGGGCTGGTGTTTTCTGGTCGATGGCATCAGTTACATTGCCGTGATTGCGTCGTTGCTGATGATGCATCTGAGCGCGGCAGCAGCGCTCCGGAAGGCAACATCAATGCTGACGGAGCTAAAAGAAGGCTGGAGTTATGTTGCAGGCTTCCTACCCATCCGCACAATTCTGATGCTGTTTGGTGTGATCAGCCTGATGGGCATGCCATTTGTGGTGCTCATGCCGATCTTCGCCGTCAAAGTGCTGAACGGCGGGCCGCACACGCTCGGATTCCTGATGGGAGCGATGGGAGTCGGCGCGCTTGCCTCCGCACTGTCGCTGGCGGCGCGCAGAAGCGTGCGCGGATTGATCCGCATGATTCCGGTCGCGGCGGCTGTCTTCGGCGTGGGACTGATCGGCTTTGGGCTGTCGCACGTCTTCTGGCTTTCGATGCTGATGGCGCTCGTGGCCGGCATGGGAATGATGCAGGGGATGGCGGCGAGCAATACGGTCATCCAGACGTTGGTGACCGAAGACAAGCGCGGGCGCGTAATGAGCTATTACACGATGGCCTTCATGGGGATGGCCCCGTTCGGCAGCCTGCTGGCGGGAACGCTGGCCCATGCAATCCCGCCGATGCCTATGTGGTTCGTGGGAGGCACTCCGCTGTCGGGCGCGCAATGGACGGTCCTTCTCAATGGAGTGGTTGTGGTGTTGGGCGCGGCCTGGTTCATGACGCAACTGCCGGCGCTGCGGCGCGTGGTGCGGCCGATTTACCAGGAGATGGGAATCATTCCGGCGCGAGAGATGGCGGCGGAGCAAATCCAGACATAATTCACTGCGTAACGCCGCAGAGATGAACGTGGACGCCAAGTTCGGCGAGCATCGCGGCCTTGGTCGCGAGAGCTTTGTCCGCGAGCGCCACCGACGGCGCATAGGCCACATTCAAGTGGTTGGCGCGGTGGCGAGCCATCATCTGATTCTGACTGACACCGTGCAAAATCGCATGAACAATTGGCCACTGCACTGTGACTTCGCGCCAGCGGCGTTCCGTTTCCGCAGCGGGCAAGCTCACAACCGTGCCGCGGCCAAGGTCGGCATGTAGCGCGTCACCCTCGACAAAGACGCGGCTCCATACAATTTCGCCTGGTTTACCGACGCCTTTGAGCGAACCGCCGCCAAGTGGGAAGTACATTGCGGGCTGGCGCTCGCTGATTGCGCCGGCGTAGCCTTTCACAAAATGACTGGCCGGAGCAGCCCCGGAGATTTGCAATAGCCAGAGGAATGCGTCGATATTTTTCGGGGTGGCGTTGCCATCTTCAGGGCCACCGGCGCCTTTGTAGTGCTCGCCCCAGCGCACATCGTGCAGAGTGGTCGAGGGATCAAGTCCAAGCGCCTTCCAGCAGAGATTGGTAACCAGCGCATCAACGCCGGCGCATTCGTCCACTTCATTGAAGTGCGGCAGCGGCCCACCCGCATAAAGCTCGGCTCCGTTCTCGTCAAACACCGGTGGCCGATCGGAGTTGTTGAGCATGCCCTCAACCAGATCGGATGCGGGGACTAGATCCTTGAGACCCTGCTGATATTGAATGCCGATGGCGTCGCAGCCAAATTCCTGCGCAATGCGGACGGCCGCGATATACATCCTGCACTGGTCGAGCACCTGGTCCATCGTAAGCTCGGTCGAGGCATCTTTGCCGAAAGAAAATTTGACGCCCTTGGCAACGAGCCATTCGTATACTGCCTGCGCTTCAGCATTAGTGACTGTGCGCATTTTTGCGACGAGTGCAGACTGGCTCAGGCGCTCCTTGTAGATTCCCGCAGGATTGAGCAACTCGTCGTCGATGATGGCGTTGTACATGCCCATGCAGCCTTCATCGAAGACCCCCATGATGGCTTTGCGATGCTTCAGGTCTTTCGCGAGCTGCGCTCCCAATTGCGCGCTTGCGGCGGGCAGTTTGCTTTTGTCGAGCGAATGAACATGGGAAAGATCGTGCGTGATCGTCCCGTCGCGAAGCCACTGATCGAGCGCGTTCTGAAAATAATCGTCGGTAAAGTCCTTGCTCCAGATTGATGAGAACGGCTTGCCGGCCTTGACCAGGGAACCGTTTAAATTGAGCAGGCCGACCAGCCCCGGCCACTGTCCCGACCAGTTCGCGACGGTGAGAATTGGCCCCTGGTGCGATCGGAGACCGGGCAGAACATGATGGCTATATTGCCACGCCGCGGTGGCAAAGACGAGCCGGGCGCTGGGGTCAATCTTCATGAAGACATCCATGCCCTGGCGCTGCGAGGAGATGAAACCGTGCTTCACCTTCTCGTCGTAGGCGTGAGCGCGGACGAGCTTGTAGCCCTTTTGCGCAAAGGCCGCGGTGAGTATTTCTTCCATGCCACGCTGCGCGGGCCAGCACGCCTGGTTGGCAGTCAGGCGCAGATCGCCACTGGTCACCAAAATCACTTCATTTGAAGGCGTATTAGTAACCTGACGATCCGTTGTTGCCATGTGAATTGCTTTCCGGGAATGTAATCGTTAACACCAAGAAGAAATATACACCGGAGCGCAGGTTCCGCGCGGCTGCTGAAAGACGAGAATCCGGCAAAATCCGAATGCACGGAGGTAAGCGCCGAAACACCATTCCGCAGCGCGGAAGTTCTCATTTAACCGCCAATAGTAACCGATTTCAACCGCACTAACGCCACGTTGACAGGGGCCGCACAGCAGTCCAGGATTAACATTAAATTGGCTTAATCCACCGCTCCCTTCCCTAAGCTGAAAAATTCATTTCCCGGAGAGCTCTATATGAATCAACTATTTCTGAAGCTGTATATCAAACTGCAGAATCTGGTGAAGGACGAACAGGGCCAAGACCTGGTCGAATATGCGTTGTTGTGTTCCTTGATTGCGCTCGGGTGCATTTCGGGTATGAAGAACCTCGCGACGTTCTTAACCAATACATACTCGAACATCAGCAGCTCGATTGCGTAGCTCCGGCACCCGAATATAGAAAGCGCAAAGGGCCGGAAGTCCGGCATTTAAATCGGCACGACGCGGACTTCCGTACGATATCCGCGTACCCGGAGAACCGATAATTCAGCACGGCTGCACTGTTCCTTCGCAAAGGCTCGCGACTGCCTGCGCCATCCTCGACGATTAGGATGGAAGTGATTACGCGCGTTGCAGCAGAAAGACAAGCGTGCGGGCGAGCGGGCGAGCCGAAAACATGTCGCGCAAGAAAACCCAAAATCAATTTGTGCCGCAAAAGCCTGTCAGCGGCGGCCGCGGAGGCCTGCGTGTCAATCAAGACGCGGGTCGCAATCGTGTCGCGAGCGGCCAAGCAGGCCACGGCAAGCATCCCGTTATCTCTGGGCGATGGCTGCTGGCGGCGTTGTGCGCGACGATTGCGGGCGCAGCTGTTTGCTGCTGGCTGGCATTGTGCCTGCTCTTCTGGCAAGGCAGCTGGCAACTTCTCTATCATCCGGCGGCGGCTGTCACAAGAACACCGGCCAGCGCGGGATTGGCTTTCGAGCGCGTTGCGTTCGCGGCGACGGACGTCGGCGTCCCGCGCCTCAAAGGATGGTGGATTCCTGCGGCGCCGGGAGCTGCCCGTGCGCGTTTCACAGTGATTTATCTTCATGGGCAAGACGGCAACATTGGAGACACGGTGGACGCGCTGGTGCGATTGCACGACGCAGGCGTGAACGTGCTGGCCTTTGACTATCGCGGATACGGAGATAGCCAAAATGCGCGGCCCAGCGAGGCGCACTGGCGTCAGGATGCGGAGTGGGCGGTCAATTATCTAACTGGAACGCGGCACATCGATGCCGGCTCGATTGTGCTCGATGGCACGAGCCTTGGCGCAAATCTGGCCCTCGAAGTTGGCGCCAAGCATCCCGAGCTGGCCGGCGTCGTCGTGGACTCACCTCTTCAAGATCCGACGGGCGCGATCTTCAGCGATCCGCGCGCGCGAATGGTTCCGGCGCGCCTGCTCGTGCAAGATCGATACGACCTTGACGCGGCGGCCGCAGCGCTGCGCGTGCCGCTGCAATGGTTCGAGCGAACGGATGGGAAAAGTGCGACCAGAGATCCGGAAGCTTACACGAGGGTAGACGCACGCAAAATGATCGTCTGGCTGAACCCTGCTGGCGATATGTACAAGCAGACCGAGGACACGTTGGGCCGATGGCTCGACTTGGTTCAGCGGCAAGGGTTCTAAGACAATTGAAAACCTAGCGCACAATGTCTCGATGCAGGGCCTTGACCTGGTAGCCGGCTTTGCGGAGCCGCTTGCCTAGCTCTTCTGCCATCATCACGCTGCGATGCTGGCCGCCGGTGCAGCCGAACGCGACCGTCAAATAGCTCTTCCCTTCCTTAATGTAATGAGGCAGCAGATAAAGCATCAGCTTGGTGACGCGATTGAGAAACTCCTTCGTCTGCGGAAATCCGCGGACATAGGCGGCAACTTTAGGATCGAGCCCGGTTTTCTTGCGGAATTCAGGAACGAAGTGCGGATTCGGAAGAAAGCGCACATCGAAGACCATGTCCGCATCGAGAGGAACGCCATTCTTGAAGCCGAAACTCAGGCAGGAGACAAGCAGGCGTTTGGCTTGCTTCTCGTGGCCGAAGCGGGCATGGATGTCGGCGCGCAGCTCATGAACATTGAAGTTGGAGGTGTCAATCAGCGTGTCGGCAACATTTCGAATCGGGTCGAGCAACTGACGCTCTTCGACGATGGAGCGCCAGACTGTGTCTGATTGGCCGAGCGGGTGTGGACGGCGCGTTTCAGAGTAGCGCCGAACGAGCACGGCGTCCTGCGCGTCAAGATAGACAACGCGGATTTGGAGCAGCTTTTTGATGCTCTTGAGGATTTCCGGCAGCCGATCGAGAGTGGCGCCCTCGCGAATGTCCATCACGATGGCGGCGCGTTCCACTTCAGTAGATTTGCCGACGATTGCGGCGAACTGAGGCAGCAATTCGAGCGGCAGATTATCAACGCAGTGATATCCCAGGTCCTCAAACGCCTTGAGCGCCGAGGCTTTGCCCGCACCGGAGATTCCGGTAAGAATAATCAGCTCCTGGCGCGGATTGCCTGCCTGCGTCGGCTTGCGGCCAGCGGTCTTCAACTCGCGATTTGCTGGTCCCGATTTTGGCGCGCGGCGCTTTGCCTTCTGGGGCGTCATTGGTTTCATGCTACACCGGAGATGGACCGGTGTATGCGCACAAAAATTGTCGGGGTAATGGCGAGGTTGGGCTGAAACTAGATTCCCGGCGCGACTGCCCAATAGCCGGCTTCGGCCAGCGCCAGCGCTCGTTCCGGCTCCAGAGGCGGCGAAAGCAGAGGACCCTGACCCAGAGCGCATCCCATGCGGGAGAGCGCCGCGAGCTGTTGGGGAGTCTCGATTCCCTGTGCGACAATTTGCAGGCCTAGCGTATTGCCGAGACGAATCAGCGACTCGAGCACCGCAAGCTGGCGGCCAGATGAGAGCGCCGCGGCCGTGAGCCTGGGTGCGAGCTTGATCATGCCGACAGGCAGATTGACGAGGTGATTCAGTGGCGCAAGGCCGCCGCCGAATTCGTCGATGGCCACACGCACCTGCCAGTCAGCCAGGCGCTGCACAATAGCGACCGCTGCATCGGGGTCCTCGTTGAACGCGCTCTCGGGCGCTTCAAGAATCAGGCGCGAAGGGTCAGCGCCACTGGCCGCGAGAGCCTTCATCAAATTCGCGATCAGATCTGGATGATAGAGTTGCCGGCGCGTCAGATTGACGGTCACAATCAACTCCTGCTCGGGAAAGCGATTGCTCAAAATTTGCAGTTCGGCGCAGGCTGCATCAAGAGCCTCGCGCGCCAGCAGCATCGAAAGGGTGCTGTCATCGGCTACAGACGGCAGATCGGCAAAGTTATCCGGGGAGCCATCGGCGCGGCGCAGGCTGAGAAACGACTCGAAGCCCTCCAACAATCCGCCGACGAGGCGATAAATAGGCTGATAACGGAACAAGAACTGCCGCTTGCTCACCGCGGAACGCAGTTCGCGCTCCCGCTCGCGATTGGTAGTGACAGAGATTTCGAGGTGCTTGTCAAAGATTTCGTAGCGGTCGCCGCCGGCCTGTTTGGCGCGGTACATGGCTACGTCGGCGTCACGGACGAGAAGGTCGGACGTTGTGTGGTCGGGATTGGCCATGGCAGCGCCAATGCTCGCGCCGGCACTGACTTCCTGGCCAAAGACCTCAAATGGCCGTTCCAGCTCATGCAGTATGCGGCCGGCAACCACTTCAAGATCGTATGCGGAAACGATATTCTCCACCAAAACGGCAAACTCGTCTCCACCCAAACGCGCAGCCGAGTCCTGGGGACGCAGCGAAGCTCGCAGGCGGCCGGCGACCGCAATCAGGAGTGCATCGCCCGCGGCGTGGCCAAGTCCGTCATTGACCTCCTTGAAGCGATCGAGGTCAAGGTAGAGCACCCCGCAATTCTGATCTGGATCGCGCAAGCGGCGGCTCAGCGTGAGGTTGACGTGGTCAAGAAAAAGAGCACGGTTGGGCAAACCCGTTAGCACGTCGTGCATGGCGTCGTGTTCTAACTTTTTTTCTGTCTCCTTGTGCTCGCCGATGTCGCGGAAAGTGAAAACGTAACCGACGCTGTCGCCGTCCACAAGCAGCGGTGCAGCCTGCAGGCTCACGTCCACCAGCTCTCCGGCCTTGTTGCTGCGAACCGTCTCCATCATCGCCACGCCGTGGTCGTCAACGGCTTTAAGCAGGGCGGCATGCTCGTTGAAGCGTGTCTCAGGCACAATCAGCTCGCGCAGGCTGCCGCCGCTTGCCTCCTCGGCAGTGTAGCCAAACATCCGAGTAAAGGCCGGATTGGCATACAGAACATGATTCTGGTGCTCGATGGCGACGGCCTCCGGCAGGCTGGCCAGCACGTCCTCCATCAGCCGCGATTTGGGCGCGCGCTCGCGTTCGCTCGGATGGGCCACAATTACGGCCTCGCGCAGCTCCGGATTGAGAACGCTGTAGGTGCCTTCAACAGGAATGAGGCGGCCATTGTTTTCAGGAAGCGTGGCATGGAACGGGTAGCCGCGCTGCGAGCCGGTAAGCAGGGTCTGCGGCTCCGCAGTGCCGGCAGAGAGCCCCCACAAAACCTCTTCGACTGGCCGTGCGACCCAGGCGCCTTCAGTCAGGCCCAATAGCAGGCGCGCTTCGGCATTGGCAAAAACGATTGTTCCAGCGCGTTCAAGAAAGATAAGGACCGGCAGGCTATCGAGAACCTCGCGCTGCGCATCGGGGTTCGCGTTTTTATATAGATTCAACCCGATGCCTCCCCCTGAGTCTGACGGAATGGGTCCGCCGGAACTCCGTTCATCTAATTTCGACCCAGGCCCGGCGCTCGCCGCGGGGGTCGCCTCTATATGTAACTTGTTCAAATCGTAAGCGTTGCCGGACAGGCGAACCATACCCAAATTCGGTCAGCGTGTGCAACCAAAGTCCAGCGTAATGCATAGTTTGCGCGGCTTTTGCACGCCTGAATCTGTGATTTTGCTCACAATGGCGACCAAACGCGGAACAGGCACGAAGGCACCGCGCGCCCATTCGCGACCCATTCGCAAATTGCCGCGCGAACCCATTTGAGAGAACCAGTGGCGAAAGGAATGCATGCGCGAGCGACTGTGCGCGCTCGCACCTTCTAAATTCTAAGGAATCTCAACCAACTCCATCTGACCGTCACGGCGGCGATGCAACACGAATGTGCCTCCCGCGACGGTGCGGAAGATCAGCAGATCGCGATCGCGGAACTCCGTCTCCTTCACCGCTTCCTCAATGCTCATGGGCTTGAGCGCGATGGCTTCGGCGCTACTTACGATATGTGGTTCAACAACCGTATCGCCTGCGGGAAATGAGTGAACCCTAATAGACGCCCGCGCTTTGCCAGCATTGCGAGCCGATCCAGTTTCCTCTGCATCCGGCCCAGATCGCGCCTTGGAACGCGCGACGGGCGGCGCAATAAGAATTTTGTCGCCCTTGGGCAGGCGCTTGCTCACCAGGCGCCGGTCGCGGTAACGGTGGGCTTGATGTTCGGCGCGCTCAATGGCGTCACGAAGCGCGGCAAGCGGCGTATCGGCCTTTCCGGTGGCCGCAAATCTGTGCAGGCGGGCATTCACGGTCAGCTCGACGATATGAATGTGCCGCTGAGTCGTGATGGTGACGCTGGCGTGAGCGGTTTTGCCGAGAATCTGGGCCATGCGCTCAAGTCCCTCCTCGGCCTGCTCACGCAATGCCTTGGAGATTCTCCCTTTTCTGGCGGTCATTGCCACGTCCATGGTCGCCCTCCGCTTTCGATCGTCCACCCGCCGGCAAATTCAGGCGTTTGTGAGGCACAGTATATGCTGAAGCAGCCCGTCGCTTCTACCAGCGCGCCTGCAGCTATTTGTTTTTTGATGCAAGCTGCTGTCAATTCGGCAGAATTTCGGGCCGCCAGTTCGAAGGAATTCCAGGATTGCTGCGCCAAATGAAAAAAGCAATTGTTTTTGGATCAAGCGGATTCGTCGGTTCGCATCTTCTGAGCGGGCTGTTGAGCAGCTCTGACTACGATCAAGTCACCGCTGTCGCCCGGAAAAACCTGAATATCTCTGACCCGAAGCTGCGAGTCCCGAAGCTACGAGTATTGATCGGCGACTACGACTCACTGGCGGATCTGAAATCTGAAATCGTGGCTGATGAAGTCTTCATCGCTCTCGGCACAACCAAGGCAAAGTCGCCTGTTGAGGCCGAATATTACAAAGTCGATCACGATTATCCGGTCCTCGCAGCGCGGATAGCAAAAGAGAGAGGGGCGAAATCGGTCTTTCTGGTCACGGCAGTTGACGCCAATCCCAATGCAAAATTTTTCTATGTGCGCACCAAAGGCGAAACCGAGCGAGACGTGATCGCGCTCAACTTCGAGCACACGAATATCTTTCGCCCCTCAATGATTGTGGGCAACAGGAACGAGAATCGCTCGCTGCTCGAAGGTGCACTGATGAAGTTTTGGCCCGCGCTAAATCCACTCTTAACGTGGAAGGCCGGCAAATATCGGGGCATAACAGGAGAAGATGTTGCAAAGGCAATGATCGAGTCGGCGAAGAACCAAACCGACAAGATAAAAATTTATGAGTGGAAAGAAATGCATGAATTGCTGCAAGGTAATTGATCAGCGTGAGGCACAACGCCAGAAGCCAGAATCCGCCTCTCAGATTTCCCAGCGCAGAAGCGCCGCTCCCACCGTGAACCCCGCGCCCATAGCTCCCAGCAGAACCAGATCTCCCTTTTTCAGCTTGCCCTCGTCGATCGCACTCTGCATGGCCAGCGGAATCGTCCCCGATGAAGTGTTGCCATATTTTTCAATGTTAATTATCACGCGATCTTCAGGCATCTCCAACCGCTCAGCCGTCGCCATAATGATGCGCTTGTTGGCCTGGTGAGGAATAAAACACGAGAGGTCCGCCCCGGTGATGCCGTTGCGTTCCAGCACCTTCACGGTGGTCTCGGCCATTTTGCGCACTGCGAATTTAAACACCGCCGGGCCGTCCTGGTAGATGTAGTGCATCTTCTTGTCGACGGTCTCGTGCGTGGGAGGGTTCAGGCTGCCGCCGCCTTTGAGGTTGAGCGAGACGCCGCCTGAACCATCCACCTCATGCACAAAATCAATGAAGCCAATTTCACCCTCTTCGCATGGCTCAATGAGCACCGCGCCGCCGCCATCGCCGAAGAGAACGCACGTCGCGCGGTCGGTGTAGTCGGTCATGCGAGTGTTGGCGTCCGCGCCGATGACCATCACCTTGGAATGTGCGCCGCTTTCCACCAGCTTCACGCCGGCTTGCAACGCAAACACAAAACCCGAACATCCCGCCGAAACATCAAAGCCCCATGCGCCTTTGGCTCCGATCTTGTCTTGCACCAGGCACGCGGTCGATGGAAACATCATGTCGGGTGTTACCGTGCCGACGATAATGGCCTCAATCTCGCTGGCCTCAATTCCGCGCTTCGCCAGAACTTTTTTCGCCGCCTCAACGCATATATCGCTCACGCCCAACCCCGGCGCCAGCTTGTGCCGCTCGCGAATGCCGGTGCGCGTCAGGATCCACTCGTCCGTGGTATCCACCAATTTTTCGAGGTCTTTGTTGGTGATCACATCGGGAGGAACGTAGGTTCCGAGCGCCGTAATTTTGGCGCGGCGGCCCACGATGGGGCGAACGTCAAGGCTCAAAGCGCTACTCCTTGCGGCAGGTACGCCGGTGAGGGACCGGCTCGCCGCATCAATGCATCAGAAATGAAGGAAACACTATCGCATTTTTCGAATTGTCCTAAAGCAAGCCACAGACGCCGAGTGGATTTTTCACCAAGAAAAATCCACCTTGCACACATTTGGCGATCCTACGGTGATTCGGAAAATGCCGTAAAAATGTACCGGGTGACCTACTGCACACGCATGAGCCCGTTACCGTTGCTTCCTTCCGGACCTGGCGGGGTTGGCGGGATTACGTCGCGTAGGACCCGGCACTGATAGATTTTATCACTCGCAGCATTCGGGGCGCATGAACAAAGGCCCATCCATTTTGGACGACCCTTCCGCGCGAAATCACGCCACCAAATCACGCGAGATCGAAGCGGTCGAGGTTCATCACTTTGGTCCACGCGGTCACGAATGCCTCGACGAAAGCCTTCTCGGAATCGCTGCTCGCGTAGACCTCGGCGAGAGCGCGAAGTTGGGAGTTCGAACCGAAGACCAGATCGACGACGGTTCCAGTCCACTTAACTTCGCCGGTCTTGCGGTCGCGCCCTTCAAATGTGCCCGTTGACTTGGCGGATTTCTGCCACTTCGTGTTCATGTCGAGCAGATTGACAAAGAAATCGTTCGTCAGCGCGCCGGGCCGTTTGGTGAAAACACCAAGTTGAGAACCACCGAAGTTTGCGCCCAGCACCCTCAAACCGCCGATGAGTACCGTCAATTCCGGAGCGGTGAGCGTGAGCAGTTGCGCCCGATCGAGAAGAAGCTCAGCAGCCGATCCTTCCAGACCCTTGCGGATGTAGTTGCGGAATCCGTCCGCCGTGGGTTCAAGCACGGCAAACGAGTTCACGTCGGTCTGTTCCTGCGATGCGTCAGCGCGGCCCGGCGCGAATCCAACCTTCACATTGTGGCCAGCCTTCTTCGCAGCCGCATCAACCGCTGCGCAACCGCCCAGGACGATCAAGTCGGCAAGCGAGACCTTCTTGCCACCATTTTTGCCAGCGTTGAACTCCTTCTGAATCGCCTCAAGCTTCGAGAGCACTTTAGCGAGTTCAGCCGGCTGGTTAACTTCCCAATCCTTTTGCGGAGCGAGGCGAATGCGGGCACCATTGGCCCCACCGCGCTTGTCACTGCCGCGGAAGGTTGACGCCGACGCCCAAGCGGTGGTCACGAGCTGGGAAATCGACAGGCCAGACGCAAGAATCTTCGCCGAGAGCGCTTCGATGTCTTTTGCATCGATCAGCGCATGATCGATGGCCGGAACCGGATCCTGCCAGATAAGCTCTTCTCTTGGCACCAACGGACCGAGATAGCGCGAGGCCGGGCCCATATCGCGATGCGTCAGCTTGAACCACGCGCGGGCAAATGCGTCCGCGAACTCATCGGGATGTTCAAGGAAGCGACGCGAGATTTTTTCGTAGGCCGGATCAAATCTCAAAGACAAATCGGTGGTGAGCATTGTCGGCGGGTGGGTTTTGGTGGAATCGTGCGCGTCAGGAACGGTGCCGGCGCCGTCATTGTGCTTGGGCTTCCACTGCTGCGCGCCCGCCGGGCTTTTGGTGAGCTCCCACTCATAACCAAAAAGATTAATAAAAAAATTGTTGCTCCACCTGGTCGGCGTCGTGGTCCAAGTAACTTCAAGGCCGCTGCCGATGGTATCTCCACCATGGCCGTCGCCAAAGCTGTTGCTCCAGCCCAGGCCCTGCTCTTCGATGCCGGCGCCTTCAGGCTCGCGGCCAACATACTTCACCGGGTCGGCAGCGCCATGCGTCTTTCCAAACGTGTGACCACCTGCGATCAGGGCAACCGTCTCTTCGTCATTCATCGCCATGCGCAAGAAGGTTTCGCGGATATCACGCGCGGCGGCGATCGGGTCGGGATTTCCGTTGGGTCCTTCGGGATTAACGTAAATCAGTCCCATTTGAACCGCGCCCAGGGGATTCTCAAGCTCGCGGTCGCCCTTGTAGCGCTCGTCTCCCAGCCACTTGGTTTCAGATCCCCAGTAGATGTCTTGCTCCGGCTCCCAGATATCGGCGCGGCCGCCGCCAAAACCAAAAGTCTTGAAGCCCATGGACTCAAGCGCTACGTTGCCGGCGAGGATCATCAGGTCAGCCCAGGAAATTTTGCGGCCGTACTTCTGCTTGATAGGCCAAAGTAGCCTGCGCGCTTTGTCGAGGTTGACGTTGTCAGGCCAGCTGTTGAGCGGCGCAAAACGCTGCGATCCTCTTCCGCCGCCGCCCCGCCCATCGTGGATGCGGTACGTTCCCGCGGAGTGCCACGCCATGCGAATGAAGAGCGGACCGTAGTGCCCAAAATCTGCCGGCCACCAGTCCTGAGAATCGGTCATCAGGGCATTGAGGTCTTTGATCACGGCATCGAGGTCAAGCTTCTTGAACTCCTCGGCATAATCGAACGTCTCGCCCATGGGATTCGAGAGCGCGGACTGCTGATGGAGAATTCCGAGGTTCAACTGATCGGGCCACCAGCTTTCGTTCGCTGGGGTCCCGGCGACGGTATGCTTAAGCGCGCCGTGCGGGAAGGGGCACTTTGCTTCCCCTGTCTTTGATCCGCTTAACATTGCGTTTTGATCGTCGACGATTGGCGGTCCGGGCTTCTGTGTCTCGCGTTCAGACATGGCACTTCTCCTTGGGGGCTGGGGGACTGTTATTGAAATTTATGGCGTCAGCGTTGCGGCGTGAAAGCCTGCGGGATAAAGCCGAGCCGAGCGCTATTCCTTATCTAGTTTATCTCCGCCCCGACGGCCAGAACAAATTTGGACGGCCCAAACGAATGTGACGAGATCGCTCGAAGCATCGATTCCAGCATGGACGTGTCCGCAATTTCTTAGCGAAGCCCAACCAAACCTGAAACCGATTGGATCAATTTCGCCGGATCGTAGCCTACTCCGTCCTTGAACACTGTTTCAACCTTTTCGATATTCGCGATGTTCTCAGCAGGATTTCCGCCCAGCACCACAAGGTCGGCTGTCTTGCCGGCGGCGATCGATCCAATGGTTGCATCCTTTCCCATGTACTTCGCGCCATTCAGGGTTGCAACCTCAATGGCCTGCACCGGCGGAAAGCCCGCATCCACGAGCAGCTCGATGTTGCGCTGATCGCCGAATCCTGGGACAACGCCGCCGTAGCCGGTGGGGTCGCAGCCAGCCATAAGCAGCCCGCCTGCAGCAACAAATTCGCGCTCAAACTGCATTTCGACTTGCAGGATCTTCGGACTGCCTCCCCGCTCGGCCACACGCGCGCGCCCCGCCAGATAACTCCTGGCTGCGTCGGTTGTGAGTGTCTTCAATTCTCGGCCCTCAATTGCCAGGGGCGGACGATTTGGAATGGAGGTCTCAAGGATTGCCAGCGTGGACGTAACCGCGACATGATGCACAACCAGATCGCGGATCATGTCCTGGACTTGAGGCCCCGAAATATCGACGATCGACTCGAGCTCTCTCTCCGCGGCTCTAAAGTCGGGACAAACATCGGGTTGCTTGCCGGAATAGAACTCCGTGTCGACAACGATTCCGTGCTCCAGGTTGTCGATGCCCATTTCGGCTGCTTCCTTGAATCCGATGGAGCAAAGATGTCCGGTGATTTTGAGCCCGCGAAAATGCGCGTGGCGAATCGCCATCTTGAGCTCGTCCGCCGTGATGTAGTTGTAGGCCTTGAATGAGGTCGCGCCTTCCGCTGCCCAGTAGTCGACGGTGCGCCCGGCGTCGTCGGCGTCGGCGAGTTGATGCATCTGCAGCGCGAAAGTGCCAGGCCCTTCGAGATATGGTCCGGTCACGTCGAGCTTTGGTCCCGGAATGAGTCCCGCGTCGATTTGCTTTTTGATCTCGAGGTCGGTGTATGGCTCAAGGCTTCCCGCCGTGCGCGCCGTTGTGACACCGCCTGCGAGATACAGCCGCGGGGCGCTGTCGGCCATCTCCCCGTAGAGCCCGTTGCCGGCATCCGGCTGGTTCGGCAATGGATAGAAAAGATGCTCGTGCATGCCAACGATGCCAGGGATCACCGTCTTTCCTGTCAGATCGAGAACTTTGGCTTCCGGCGGCAAGGGGATCGAGGGGCTGTCCCGCTGAACGGAGATGATCTTGTTACCCGCAATGTCGATACGCATGTCGATCTGCGGAGCGGCGCCGGTGCCATCGATGATCGTCATGTGCTGAAGCACCAGCACTGGCGCATTTTCCTTAATATAGGGCGCCAAAGGCGAAGGCGTCTGCTGTGCCGATAGCGAAGCAGCGAGTGGCAATGCGGCGAGAAGTGCAAATCGAAGCGGTTGATTCATAGCGGGTCCGATCAGAAATAGGATTGAGCCTATTTCTTGAGTTTCAATGGGCGAAATGGGACTGTCAATCGGAGCTTATGCGGCAGGCGCGAATTCCGGCCCTCTTATCCACATTGGCACCTTTGATCGGCGTTGACCCTGCGGTTCCGCGTCCGTAGAGTCTTACTTGAAGCGGCGTTGTCGTGCGTTTGCACCGCGCGCTTGCGTGGCCTGTTTGAATGGCCGGTGCTTGGTTTTGCCCCATGCCAGCGCCGGGCTTATAGAGAATTTCGATTGCGGGCTTGGCAATTCCGGTTTCGACCGGAACGAGCCGGAGAAAAGATGCTGAAACTAAAGAAGATTCATATCCTCGGATTCAAGAGCTTTTGCGATCGCACCGAAGTGACGGTCGCGGGCACGGGGATTGCCGTTGTGGTGGGACCAAACGGCTGCGGGAAATCGAACATTCTTGACGGAGTAAGCTGGGTGCTCGGCGAGCAGAGCGCGAAGACCTTGCGCGGTTCGCACATGCAGGACCTGATCTTTGCCGGCACGCGCGAGCGCAAGCCCCTGGGCATGGCGGAAGTGACGCTGACCATGATCGATCCCGAAGCCGTCGATCCCGAACATCGCGGCCCGGTGCCGGTGATTCCAGAGATCGAAATCGATCACGAAGGCCCAGCCGACTGGGATGAAGACGAAGTGCGGCGGCAGCGTGCGGCAGAGGCCGAAGAGATCATCGCCAACGAGCAGCCTGGGCAAACGATCGAAGAAGAAGACAGCGAGAAAGCTGCCACGTCGCCAAGCGAAGGCGGCGAGCAAGGGGCCGCAGCGCAGAACGGCGCCCAGCATGGCGTAGTGCTGAAAATTCGGCGGCGCAAGTTTCACAGCGCACCGCAAAAGGGCGAAGTAATCATCACGCGGCGTCTGTTCCGCACCGGCGAGAGCGAGTACCTGCTGAACGGCAAGCTGTGCCGCCTGCGCGACATTCAGGACATCTTCATGGGCACTGGCCTCGGGCCCGAGAGCTACGCCATCATCGGGCAGGAGCGCATTGGGCAACTGCTCAGCTCAAAGCCCTACGAGCGGCGGGCGATCATTGAGGAAGCCGCCGGGATAACGCGCTTCAAGACCAGAAAACGCCTCGCGGAGCTGCGCCTTGAAAGCGCAAAACAGAATCTCGCCCGCGTGGACGACATTTTTGAGGAAGTGACGCGGCAGATGAACAGCCTGAAGCGGCAGGCTGCCAAGGCGGAGCGGTACGCTGCCGTCCGCGATGAACTGCGCGGGCGTCTGCGCGTAGTGTTGGCCAGTCGCATGGCTGCGATGGATGCGGATCAGGCTCGGCTGGATCAGGAGATTGCCGCGCTAACAGAACGAATCAGCGGGTCAGTGGAGGCAGTGACGCAGCACGAAGCAAGCCAGCACTCGTTGACCGAGCGCGGATACGCTCTCGACCATGAAGGCGAAGCAGCGCGAACCAGGGCGAGTGAAGCAGCCGTCGAACTTGAGCGGGCAACTGCGCGGGAGCGCGGCAATACTGAGCGCGTGAGCGATCTGGAAGCACGGATTGCGGCTTCAGGCGCGGAGCTTGAGCAGACACGGGCACAGATGGCCGGAATCGAAGAAGAGCGCGCGCAGCAACGCAGCTTTTTGGAGACTGCGGCCGGTGAAGCGCACGAGTTCCGTCAAAAGGTTGAAGCACGGCAGCAGGAGGCGCGAGCCGCGGCCGAGTCTGTCTATACCGCCGAGCGCGATCTGGAAGCCGTGCGGCGCAACGCCATGCACCTGCTCACGCTGACGGGCAACGCGAGGAACTTCATCGTACAGGGTGAAGAGAGCCTGGCTGCGCTGGAGCGTGAAGCGGAACGGCTCGACGGCGAGATGGGGCAGGCGCGCATCGAGCAGGAAAATCTCGGCGTGCAGACCGGGGAATCGCGGGCGCGCTTTGAAGTGGCGGACGCAGCGCAAAAAAGACTCGATGAAGAAATTGCAGCGCTGCGCGAAAGTGCGCAAAGCAAGCGGGCTGATGAAGGTTCCCGGCGGGCATTGGCCAACCAACTGCGCGGCGAGCAGGCAGCGGTTGCTGGCCGGCGCGACTCTCTCAACGCGCTCATCCGCAATCATGGCTACGCAACAGACTCGGTACGGCGGCTGCTGAAGCCGGGAGCGCTGGGGCCCTCTGTGGCGCCGGTGGGCACGCTCGCGGATTTTGTTGAAGTGAGCGGCGAGCACGAAGGCGTGGTGGACGAGTTCCTGCGCGAAGAGCTGAATTATGTCGTCGTAGAGAACTGGGGCGAGGCCGAAGAAGGAGTGCGTGTACTAAAGACCAGCGACGGGCGCGCCACGTTCCTCGTGCACTCCGATGCGCAAGGCGTGCTCTTCGATACAGGCGAGGGATCGGTGAACGAACCCGGTCTTACGCCGCTGCGCGACGCCATCAAGGTGCTGAACGGATTTGGACGCTCGCTTGAGGCCGTTCTGCCCAAACTGCGGCACGGTTACCTGGTGCAGAGCTCAATCGATGCGCAGCGCCTGGCGTTGCGTTATACGCACGCCTACTTCCTCACGCCGGAGGGCGAATGTTTCCACCGCTCCACGGTAACAGGCGGCAAGCCGGCGAGTGAGGGTCCGCTGGCGCTAAAGCGCGAGTTGCGCGAAACCGAAGGCAAGTTGGGCAAGCTCGAGTCCGAGCTGGCCGACGCGGAAAAATCGGCAGAAGCGCTCACGCGGGCAATCGAGGAGCTGACTGCGCAGCTTGAGTCACGGGCCGAGGAGCGGCGTCAAACGGAGAGCGAGGCGGCCAATCTGGGCGCGGCTCTCAAGCAGATGGAGTTTGAGGCGCAGCGAATCGACCGGCGCATGCAGGAGTGGCAGGCGCAGGCGGCGCGCAACAAGGATGCGAGCGAGGCCCGGCGGCAATCCATCGCCGAAAAGCGCGAAGAGGCCGCGCGGCTTGAGGCCGATCATGCGCAGGCCGAGAGCAGCCAGAGTTCGCAGCAGGCGGAGTTGGAGATTCTGCGGCAGAAGCGCGAGATTTTGCAGCAGGAAGCCGCGCAGATGACCGCCGAGTTGGCAGGCCTCGAGGAGCGGCGGCGCGGCGCAGAGGCTGCGTTCCAGCGCATCGACCGGTTGTTTGGCGATCTTGACCGCCGCGTGCAGTTGATCGAGCAGCAGCGCATCGCGGCCTCGGCAGAGCGCGAGCAGCGCGTGAATGAAAATGTTGAGCTGGTCAAGCGGCAGACAGAACTGACCGCGGCACGGGCCGAAGCGCTGGCCGCGGCGCAGCAGATCAGCGAGCAGGCGCAGGCGCTGCGCGTGCAGTTGGCGGAGCTTGAAACCCAGCTCAAGAGCGAGCGAGCAGCCCTCGATCAGCTTCGCGAAGATCGCGCGGCTCTTTCGAGTGCCTTGGCCAAGCTGCGCTCTGATCTGGAGCACTTGGAAGCCAGCTGCCTTGCCGAAGTAAACGTGGAAGCGCAGGTTCTTCGCGCGGATGCTGAGATTGTGCGGCTCGCCGGCGAGGAATTGGCCACCGAAGAAGAGACCTGCCGCGCGCTTCGCGAACGGCTGGAACAGATGGGCCCGGTGAACATGATGGCGCTCGAGGAATACAAGGAAACCGCGGAGCGCCACACTTTCCTGCTTACGCAGCGCCAGGATCTGATCGAGTCGATCGAAAACACGCAGGATACGATCAAGGAGATCGATCAGATTTCGCGCACCAAATTCGATGAGGCGCTCATTGCAATTAACGAGAACTTCGGACGCGTTTTCGCCCGGCTTTTCCAGGGCGGCCAGGCATTTTTGCGGGTGAGCGACGAAGGAAATCTCGACGAGAGCGGGTTGGACATCGTGGTTTCGCCTCCGGGAAAGAAACTGCAGAATGTGCTGCTGCTCTCAGGCGGCGAAAAGGCGCTGACCGCGCTGGCGCTGCTGGTCGGTATCTTCCAGTTCCGGCCCAGCCCCTTCTGCGTGCTCGACGAAGTGGATGCGGCGCTGGATGAAACCAACGTCGGCCGCTTCTCAGATCTGCTCGAATCCCTGAGCCACGATACGCAGTTCCTGATCGTGACGCACTCCAAGCGCATGATGCAGGCCGCCGACATGATTTATGGCGTCACCATGCAGGAGCCTGGCGTTTCCAAGGTCGTGAGCGTGCGCCTGGGCCACCGCGAGGCGCAGCGGGCAACGGCGTGAAAGCCGAGATTGCGCTCGGAAAATTGCGCTCGGGAAACTGTAACTGACAGCCAATATTTATCGGAGTAAGAAGTGCCAGGCAAGCTGGAAATGATTGTCGGGCCGATGCGGAGCAACAAAACCGCCGAGTTGCTGCGCAGGATTGAGACGCGCCGCGAATACGCCAAGCAATATGTGATGCTGTTGAAGCCCAGCGCTGACACCAAAGCGGCCGCCGGCCTGGTGGAAAGCCGTAATCGCAATGGTTGCGGAAAAATGGAGGCGGTCGAGTTCCCTTCCGCCGATCCCTGGACCGTACTGCCCGTAATTCGAGCCACCGAGCAGCGCATCGGCAAGCGCGTCGAATGCGTCGCTCTCGACGAGGGGCAGTTCGTGCGCGATCTCTTCATGTTCGCCAAGCGGCTACTCGACTCCGGGCACGACGTAATGGTTTCCGGCCTCGAACTGGATTTTCGAGGAATGCCGTTCGGCGAAATGCTTAATCTTTCGTGGCTGGTGCGAACGTACGCCGGCAACGTGACCGAGTTGGTGGCCTATTGCAGTTGCGGAGCGAAGGCGCTCTACCCGCAACGTCTTTTGGATGGAAAGCCCGCGGAGTACTCAAGCCCGATCATTATGGCCGGCGACAACTACGAGCCGCGCTGCGAGGAGCATTTTGTGTTGCCGGGCCGGCCGCATTGAAAGATTGCAGAGTTAGCCGGGCTCATGCAGCCGGAAAAGCGGGGGCTTTGTTGGCCCTGTCTGGTGCGTGAGAGTTGGCGTCGTCCAGGCAAAAAAAATCACCTCCGAAGGAAAACTTCGCCTCGGAGGCGCTTGTCGATCACGCAAAACACAAGATAAAAACGGGGACCAGTAGCCGGCACTGGAGGTCGGTAGCACGCGGCTACTGGCGATCCCCGTACTAAACGAAGCTAGCCACGGCTTCCCCTCTCCGTTGCTGCCTCGCGTCGCATGGCTCAAAAAGGGTGTTCTTGCTTACCCTTTGAATTTCACCCTTTGCGCCGTGTTGACAATCGAATTTTCTCCCATGCGGAGTGGGACTTCCGTGATCGCCGTCACTAAGGCTGTGGTTAAGGCAGAACGAGCGTTACTGGCTGCCGATCCGGAGCCGAATCGTGGCAGCGCGGTGCAATTGCAGCGGCGCGAAGTTGCGAAAGTTGGAGGCAGCCTCAGCGAGCGTTTGGGCGCGCGCGCTGAGAAAATTGACAAAGCGCGTCCGCCGCTCGAAAATCGAAAATTCAGCCCCGCGAGGAAAAATCTAAATGGCAGCACTGCTTACGACCAACCTTGGCGACATTCCTTTGCTGGGCCGCGGCAAGGTGCGCGATCTGTATGCGGTAGACGACGCGTTGCTTCTGGTCGCGACAGACCGAATTTCCGCCTTCGATCATGTGCTCGGCTCGGGAATTCCAGACAAAGGCAAGATTCTCACTCAAATTTCGCTGTTCTGGTTCGACCTGCTCAAGAATCTGGTTCCCAACCACGTGATCACCGCCAATGTTGCCGAGTACCCTCAGGTGCTCCGGCCCTACGCCGCCCAACTTGACGGGCGCTCGATGCTGGTGAAGCGCGCCAATATGTTTCCAGTGGAGTGCGTGGCGCGTGGGTTTCTCGCCGGATCGGGATGGAAAGAGTATCAAGCGTCGGAAACAGTGTGCGGCATCAAGCTTCCGAGTGGACTGAAGGATGGCTCGCGGCTGCCGGAGCCGATCTTTACGCCGGCCACGAAGAGCCAGGACGGTGCTCACGACGAAAACATTTCCTTTACGGTTGTTGAAGAGCTGCTCGGCGCCTGCGAGGCGGCGGAATTGCGAGAGCTCACGCTTGCGATCTACCGGACGGCCGCTGCGCACGCCGAATCGTGCGGCCTGATCCTGGCCGACACAAAATTTGAGTTTGGCAAGACTTCCGAAGGGGTTATCCTTGCCGATGAGGTCCTTACGCCGGATTCATCGCGTTTCTGGGACGGAAAGGGATGGAAGCCCGGGGGCGCGCAGCCATCTTTTGACAAGCAATTTGTACGCGATTACCTGGAATCGATCCGCTGGAACAAGCAGGCGCCGGCCCCCGGGTTGCCTGAAGAAGTTGTCGAGAGCACTCGGGCCAAGTATCTTGAAGCGTTTCAGCGTTTAACTGGGCGGGCGATGGGGACCTAGAGCTTTTCCCAAAAAAAGCGGGATTTTATTTTGCGCGGCATGTCGCGGAGACTCCGATATACATCCTATGGAGAGATGCGTTAGGGTTTGTGAACGGGGCTTGGGGAGAAAGCGGTACGGAATATGACGTGGGCAGATTGGATCATCCTGGCGGTGCTTGCCGCAGCAACATTAGGCGGGCTTTCGCAGGGCTTTTTCCGCACTGCATGTTCGCTGGCGGGTCTGATCCTCGGGTTGACGCTCGCCGAGTGGCACTACCTGCGAGTAGGAGCGCTTCTCAAGCCAATGTTCAGGGCCGAAGCGGTTGCCAACACAGTCGCGTTCCTGCTGATCGCGCTTTTGGTCATGGGTCTCGCGAATCTGATTGGGAGTCTCATTGGCAGGATCGCCGATAAGTTAGGCCTGGGGTGCCTCGATGGCCTGGCCGGCGCAATCCTGGGATTTATTCAGGGGCTTGGTGCTGGTGACCATCGGCATCATGGTGACGGTGGCGTTTTTTCCCGGCCAGGATTGGTTGAGCCAGGCCCGGCTGCCGAAGTTATTCTTCAGCACGCTCCACATGAGCGAGAATGTCACTCCGGGGGAGTTGGGCGATCGTTTGCGCAAGGGCCTGCTAGCTTCTGGAACACGAATCACCGAAGTGGTTCAACCCCCACGGCACCACCTAAAAAAAGTTCTCAGAAATAGTGCTGCAAAAACGCCGGGGGACGGTTTAGACTGATTGTTCGTAATTGGCAAGAGGATTGAGTGAAACGAGAATTGGAAAGCCTGGTTACGCAAATGCACTCGAGCGGCCTCCGCTATGAAGAGGCAGTGCGCGATTTCAAGCGGCAGTATTTGCGAGAGGTGCTGGTGGCGCACCGCGGGAACCAGTGCAAGGCAGCGGAAGAACTTGGCATGCATCGCAACACGCTTAGCCGCGCCATGGCTGAGCTGGGTCTGGATCTTGCCGAAGTGCGCGCCGAGCTCAAGCGTCCGCCGCGCAGCGAACGTCCTGTATACAGCGCGTTTCGCCAGGGCTTCCGCCAGGGCTGAAATCTCGCGGCCCGAATCATGCAGAAAACACAACAGAAGAGCGAAGCCCGCCTCGAAACCCGACCCAACGAAGCGCGCCTTGTCATTGAGCCGGGATTCCTGTGGGACGAGCAGGACGCGTATCTCTTCGACATTGATGGGACGCTGATGCGCAGCCGCGACCGCGTGCATTACGACTCGGTGGCCGCGAGCGTCCAGCGGGTGACGGGATTCGAGATCACGCTGGCCGGGGTTCTCATCCACGGCGGCACCGACACGGCGATCCTGCGCGAGGCATGCCGCCAGGCAGGAATTCCCGACAAGGTTCTTGAAAAGCACTACGACGCCATCCTTGAGGCGATGCGAAATTCGGTAGCCGAGCGCCGCCATGAGCTGGACCCGGAGCTGACGCCGGGAGTCGAGGAGGTTCTGCGGCATCTGGCCCAGCGAGGAGCCTTGCTGGGCGTAGCCTCAGGGAATCTGGAGGCCATTGGCTGGATCAAGATTGAGAAGGCCGGCCTGCGCGAGTGGTTTCGATTCGGCGGCTTTAGCGACCACTTTCCCGTGCGTCCGGAGCTGATCGGACATGCCGCCCGGAAAGCCAGGGAGCTGGCCGGTCCCGGAGGAGAAACCGGCGTTCAGATCTGCGTGGTCGGCGATACGCCACGCGACATCGAAGCGGCCCGCGCCAATTTTCTCTCCGTGATCGCGGTGGCCACCGGCCGGTACAGTTTTGACGAGCTTCTGCGCTGCCAGCCGGAGGCGTGCGTTTCCTCGCTGGCAGATTTGCTGGCGCTGGCTCCGAGCGCGCAATGAGAATGTCTCCGGCAAACAACGAACCGCGGGAGCGCGCCGGAACCCGCCGCGGGCGATTCTTTGCAGCAATGCTGTTCGGCGCTGGGCTGCTTCTCGCGGCAGCAGCGAGCATCCTCCAGGCGCAAACGCCTGTCGCGCCAGGCGACGCTGGAGCTTCTGCCGGCCAGGCAGCGCCGCCACCAAGCGAAATTCCCGCACCCGCCGGCACCAAACAGCCACGCAGCACCGATCAGCGGCGCGCCGCCAGGCTTTATTTGGAATCGAGCAAGCTGTTCCTGAACCGGCAGTTTCTTGAGGCGATGAAAGGCTTCGAGCACGCCGCCGATCTCGATCCGGCAAATAACAACTACCATCTGGCAGCGCTCGTGGCCCGCAGCCACCAGGTGACGGCGCTGATACAAGAGGCAGCCAGGGACAAGCTATTGGGCAACGAGCCGGCCGCGCGCGCCGCACTCGCAAGCGCTCTTGCGCTCGATCCCACAAACTTTGAGGCCAGCCAGCACCTCGACGAATTGGCCGATGAATCGGTGCGCGCCCAGCCCAGGGATTTGTACGGGAAGGCTTCGAGCGCAATCGCTGGCGATGAGACGCTTTTGGCCGCGCCTGCGCCGCAGAGCTTTCATATACACACTGACCAGCGGCAGGCGATCGACCAGGTGTTCAAAGCCTACGGGCTAAAGGCAATGCTCGACGACAGTGTGCGGCCGAATCAGGTCCGGCTGGATTTAGACAATGTGAAGTTTGATGAAGCGGCATACATCCTCGGATTGGCGACACACACTTTCTACGTTCCGCTGGATGCGCATCACGCGCTGGTAGCCGACGATACGCGCGAAAAACGAGAGCAATTAACACCCCAGCAGATGGAGACGGTTTATCTGGCCGGTTTGAGTGCCGATGAAATGACTGAGGTTCAATCGCTGGCCAAGAATGTATTCGCAATTCAACAGGCACAGCTTTCAACATCGCAGAATAGCCTTACCCTGCGCGCGCCCACATCCACCCTGGACGCATTCAACTCAACCATGAGGGGTTTGCTGGATGGCCGCAGCGAGGTACTGCTCGATGTTCAGATAATTCAGGTCGCGCACACGGGCGAGCGCAACACTGGCGTGCAGACGCCGCCGAGCTTCTCCGCATTCAATGTTTTCGCCGAAGAGCAGTCGTTGCTCAGCCAGAACGCGGCCCTGGTGCAGCAGATCATTTCCTCCGGACTGGCATCGAGCGATAACCCATTGGCCATCCTGGGCATTCTCATCGCTTCCGGCCAGGTTTCGAGCCCGTTGCTATCGAGCGGCTTCGCGCTGTTCGGCGGCGGCCTCACGGAATCGGCTCTCGTCCCCGGCACAACCAAATTCAACCTCAGCCTGAATACGTCCGACTCGCGTGAACTCGACCAGATTGAGCTGCGCATGGAAGACGGACAGGATGAAACCATCAAGGAAGGCGAGCGGTATCCCATTCAGACGTCTTCATACTCCAGCCTTTCTCCCAACATTCCAAACATTGCGGGATTGACGGGCGCGGGCGCTTCGAGCAGCCTGACCTCGCTGCTTTCATCGCTCACTTCGTCGGTGCCGAACGTACCGATGGTGCAATATCAAGATCTCGGGCTGAATCTAAAGGTGACACCCAAGGTGCTGCGCGACGGCGATGTTGCGCTCAACATCGATTTAAAGCTTGATGCGCTGTCGGGAACTTTGATCAATGGGAATCCCGTGCTCGATAACCGTGCGTACAACGGGATGGTGACGTTGCGACAGGGCGAGGCAACGGTGGTGGCAACGGAGTTGGACAAGTCGCAGAGCCTCGCCATCAGCGGCACGCCGGGAATTAGCGAGATTCCCGGGCTGAATGATCTGACCGGCAGGGATTTGCAGAAGAATTACGCAACGCTCGTAATCGTGATGACCCCGCACGTGATCCGCGGGACGCAAGCGGCAGGTCACACGCCTATGATGCGTGTGGAGCGGGCCACGCAGTAGCCGCGCACGTCGAAACCGCGCGCACTCCGTCTCCGCCGACTCATGCCACTTTCAATTTGCCCTTGAAACTTTCGGCTCATTGCCAGCCGTCTTTTCAGAAGGGCCGCGGGGTTGCTAACATAGCGCATCAGCCCCCAACAGCTGGCCCCCCTCCCGGCTTGTTCATCCGCATTCCTGAGAATTAGAACAGGTGCCGCTTCCTGCTTTTGGTTTCGGTTTGGCGCGCCAAACGAATCGAGTGCCTGCGCCAGTTGCAGGTCTCATTGGAGGAAATCGATGTACGCTTTCAAAGCTGCGCAATCAACGGGATTTCTCAGTGATTTGAACAAACAATTTTGCCAGCCGAGCTCCGCAATGCGGGCTTCCAGTGTCCTTGCAGGACTCACGATCCTGTTCGCAACCGCGGCCGCGGCCCAGTCCCCTGCGCCGCCGGTGCTCAATACACCTTACGTTTGCCCCAACGGGATGACATACACCGTGTCGGTGTGCAAACCCTGGCACGCAAACGACTGGTGGTGTGAGGAGACTGAAAGACAAAACGGCCAGGTCGTGAACACGGCTGACCGCAGTTGGTCCTCGATGGCCGGCCTTCTGCAGGGGTGCACCACTGCGCCAAAGCCCTCCACGCCTGCGGCGTCCTCTCAGCCCTCAGGCGCTGCGCAAACCACCTTCAATCCGCCGTACCTCAAAGAGTTCCCCACAGTCGCTCAGATCATGGCGCAAATGAAGGGCTCGAGCGCGCAGGATACTGCGAATCGCCAGTTGAGCGCCATGCATGTGTTTGGTCAGATGATTGCCGCCATGGCGGGATCGCGCGTGGCTCAAAACCAGATGACACCGGACGAGACCCGCATCATCACAAATTACTTCAACGCGTATACCGCTTTCGCTAAGTCGCCGGCGAGCCCGCAGGATTCCTATCCTGCGCAGACCGGCTTTATTACCACGCTATTCAGCACATTTTCAATGCCGACAGTACACCAAATATGGTTGACCGCCCAGGCCCAGAGCCAGCAGCAACAGGCAACCGCGAACGGGCAGACGGCGCTGGCGCCAACCACCGACCCAGGCACTTTGGCTGCACGGCGCTGCGTGGAGCTGGGCGGCAGCATGACGCAGTGCATGGGCACCGCCCTCAGCACGGGAATGCAGAGCCTTCTCGGCGTCAACCTCAGCGCGATGACCAGCCCCGGCATCAGCGGCCGCCTGATTATGTTCGGCGTCTACAACGCCGCCAGCGGCCTGCACTTCACATTCAGCGATGGAAGTGTCGACATCGGCGGCTGCGGGCAGATGGTGCAGGGCGGCCACAACTATGTAATCCAGCCGTCCGGGCACCAGTACCAGATCAAGATCGACAATCAGCCGCAGCCGTTGGTTGTCACTCTGGATGCCGACGGAAAGATCACCGCTGCGGCCATCCAGCAAATTACTGGACAAAAAATTGTCGGCTATTTCGTCGAAACGAATCGCAAGACCGGAGCCAGCACGCGCACTCCGCAATACGGCCCCGATACGGAGACTTGCAAGCTCGGCACTCTCACACCTGGCCCAGCGACTGCTCCCGACCAGGGAATGGTCGCCGACCTCTCTGGCGTCATCAGCATGATGGGCTCGCTCTTTGGTGGGGACACCGATGGCTCCGCACCGAAGCAGCTTCTTCTCGCTCCGGGGCCGCGCATGGCCGGCACGTTTACCAGCGCCGGCGGACTGAAAATTCAATTTCAAGACGCGGGCGCTGTGATTGACTGCGCGCAGGCTCATGTGTCGGTGCAGTACGAGGTGAACAATCAGGCGGGCGCGGCAACCATCGCCGTGAAGAACGGGAGCACGCCATTCAGCCTCACGCTTCAGTCCAACGGCACTTTGACGGGCGCGGGCACAGCCACAATCAATGGCAAGCTGATGACGGCGCTCGACAGCGACGGCAATCCAGTACTGTCTCCGACCAGCGCGACGTGCGCTCTGGGAACGTTGGCCCCCGCAAAATAAGCTGTGCAAACGCGAAAAAGCCCAGGCTCCCCAACGCCAACCAGCGCGAGGAGTCCGGGCCTTTTTTGCACGGCTATTGGTTTAAGCCGTCGATCTTGATCTGGTAGTCGATGATCTTTTTCAGCAGACCGTAAGGTGCGGTGGCGGCAACCGGACGGCCGTTAACCATCAGTGTGGGAACCTCGACGACGCCCATATCCTTCCCCAATTGAACAGAGGCGTCTACGTTGGCTTTCACCTCAGGCGTGGCGGCGCATGCTGAAACCTTCGCAGGATCCAGCCCCGCTTTTGTGGTCGCGCTATTGAGCGTCAGCGCGGCGCCGTCGGCCGTCGCAAGGCCATCCTGACCGTCAAAAACCGCAGCCGCAAACTGGTAGAAAGCCGAGCTGCCGCCCAGCTTTGTCACGCATACGCCGTATTCCGCCGCGAGCATGGATTGCGGATGGATCGTCGCAATGGGAAAGTTCTCAAAGACGATGCGCGCCTTGGGATAATCCGTCACCAGCTTGTCCATGTTGGCCTCAGCTTCCTTGCAATGCGGGCATTGGAAGTCGGCAAACTCGACCAATTCCAGATCCTTGGTCGCGGCGCCGCGGTAGGGACCATTGGCTTGCTGCTGCA
The DNA here is from genome assembly GCA_963763585.1 of uncultured Acidobacteriaceae bacterium. Classification (GTDB taxonomy): domain Bacteria; phylum Acidobacteriota; class Terriglobia; order Terriglobales; family Acidobacteriaceae; genus Telmatobacter. Next base: position 67,105 of record CAVXPR010000041.1, read on the forward strand.
ACTGCTGGCGAGTGTCTGCGAAAGGATTCGCGCCGAAGGTGATGATGTCGTCGCCACTGATGATGTGCTTGCCATCGGGAAGATAATAGAAGGCGAGGACCTGCGGCTTCTGCTTGCCGGTCTTGTCGCCTACCAGAACGATGACCTTGCTGACGCCGTCGGCAGGCGTCTTGAGAATGGCCTGAACTTGCCACATGCGGTCAGCGTCGTAGCCCCATGTGTTCTGAAGGAAGTTGTTGATCTCTTCCTTTGTCGGAGCGGCGGCACTGAAGTTGGCCGGATCGGGCTTGGGGAACACCGGCGGCCCAGACGGAGCTGGCGCTGAAACCGCATCCCCGCCGGGCTGCTGGGTCGCCTGTGATGAATCAGGTTGCTGCGGCGCCGGCGCGGAAGGCTCGGCTGCGGCGTTATCGGGCGCGGGCGGCACATGCTGCTGCGCGACGGCCTGCACTGCGGGAATGAATAAGGCAATCAGCGCGACGGCGCTGAGCAAACGGTAGGACGGACGGATCAAGCTTTTCTCCTTCACAGATGGGAAAACTCCCTTTCCCTAGCTTATAACGCGACGTTGGTTAGAGCTCGACTTTGACCGCAATAGGAAACCTGCGGCCCATGCCGAATGACTTGGAAGTAACCTTCAACACCGGCGCCGCCTGCTGGCGCTTGTACTCCGAGCGCTCGATCAGGCGCACCACCTGTTGGACGAGTTCGAGGGGAAAACCGTGCTCCTCGGCGATCGATTCCGGCGTCTCGTAGCGCTCGACATAGGCCTCAACAATAGGATCGAGCACCTCGTATGGCGGCAGCGAGTCAGTGTCCATCTGGCCGGGGCGAAGCTCGGCGGAGGGCGGCTTTTCCAGGATGTTCTTGGGGATAACTTCCCTTTCCCGATTGATCCAGCGGCAGACAGCGTAAACCCGCGTCTTCACCAGATCGCCGATAACCGCCAGCGCGCCCACCATGTCGCCATAGAGAGTGCAGTAGCCTACTGCCATTTCGGATTTATTTCCCGTGGTCAGCACCAGAGCGCCAAACTTGTTCGAGAGCGCCATCAGGATGGTGGCGCGAATGCGCGGTTGGATATTTTCTTCGGTGGTGTCCGGCGGCAATCCCTTGAAGAGCGGGGCCAGCGCATGATTGAAATCGGCGAACAGCTCGTTGATAGAGATGGTCTCAAAGCGGATGCCGAGATTCGCAGCCAACTGCCGGCTGTCGTCAATGGAGCCAGAAGACGAATACGGGCTGGGCATGCCGATGCAGGTCACGTTCTCCGCACCGAGTGCGTCCGCGGCGATCGCCGCAACCAATGCCGAGTCGATGCCGCCGCTAAGGGCGATGAGAACCTTGCGAAAACCGCACTTGCGCACGTAATCGCGAGTGCCCAGCACCAGCGCGCGATAAGCGGCCTCCGTCTCGTCGTCATCGGGCAGCGGCACGGGCGACGCGCTGAAGGGGTCGACGATGATCAGGTCTTCCTCGAATGACGCGGCCTGCGCAATCAGCTCTCCGCGCGCATTCAGCGCCAGCGAGGAGCCGTCGAAGACAAGGCTGTCGTTGCCGCCGACCTGGTTCGACATCAGTACCGGGATGGCGTCTCGCCGCGCGATGGCGGCGAGCATCTCGCGGCGAATGGTCCGCTTATGGTGCCAGTAAGGCGAAGATGAAAGGTTAATGTGCAGCGCCGGATTTTGGCGCATGAGCTCTTTCACGGGATCGATGGCGTAGAGTGGGCGCGGCCAGAAACTCTTATCGTTCCACGCATCCTCGCAGATGGTTACGGCGAGGCGTGTGCCTTCAAAGTCGATCACCTTCTGCGGCCCCGATGGCGAAAAGTAGCGCTGCTCATCGAAGACGTCATAAAACGGCAGTAGGCACTTGTGCTGTTCCAGCAGCACATTCCCGTGGTCGATCAGGACAGCAGCGTTGAAGGCGGGTTTGCCATCCGCGCCACCTGCCGGCAGCGCAACCCCGGCCAGGACCGCTGTGGGCAAATCGAAGGTGGCAGCTCGAAGCTCGTCGACCGCCGTCCGGCATCGAGCGAGGAAGCTGGGTTTTTCAAGAAGGTCGGCGGGCGGATAGCCGCAAATGGCCAACTCGGAGAAGACGGTCAATCGCGCGCCCAAATCGGCAGCCCGGCGGCTGAAGGCCACGATTTTTTGCAGATTTCCAGTGAAATCCCCGACCGTCGGATCGATCTGGGCCAGTGCGATCTTCACAGTTCCAGTCTAAATGGAGGGGCGACGAGAGACCGTCGATGTGCTCGATCGCCTTCAATTGCGGAAGCTTGAAATTTACGCGCAGCGGGTCGATCCCTGAACCCGAATAAGTCACGCATACTCACCGAGCCCGAATCCGCATTCGTCCCGAATCTGCAAAACGCAGGCAAACCCTTCCACAACAGCAGTTTCGCCCACAATCGCCCCGCCGGACTCAAAAATCGAAATCACTAAGTTATTGAAAAATAATGAGATGAGTCGCAATGCCCACAAACGGGGGATTCATTTGTACAAAAGTCACCGCCTAGAATCAAAATCGTAACTATTTGACCCATCCCTAATGGGCACACGCAGGGCGGTCGACGAGATCTGCAGAGACAGATTTGTTTGTCGGGGGGAACGCCATCGGACCGGGATTGAGATTAGGCGAACTGCTGATCGGTGCCAATCTGGTCACCGAGAGCGACGTTAACGCCGCGCTTCAGCGACAGGTGTCGCAGGGGGGCAACCTCGGCGAAAATCTGGTTGCGCTGGAGCTGATCGACGCTCGAACGATCGAGCGGTTCATTCACCGCGTCCCGCAGGAACCCGAAAGCATAGAAGCAACCGGTATCGACGACACTGAGCTGCTCGGTCTCTTCATGAAGTTGGTTTTTTCCGGACGCCTGGAGAAGATCGGGCAGATTTCGGATGCCATCAAGCTTCCCCAGCACATTGTGATGGACCTGGCGAAGATCGCCATTGAGCGGCAACTGATCTACACCCTCGGCGCTATGAGCTCTGACAGCGTGCTGGACATGCGCTACGCCATGACCGATGAGGGCAAGCGATGGACTCTCGATGTGATGCTGCGATCGGGATACCTTGGCCCGGCGCCGGTAACGCTGGAGGCGTTCATCGAACGGGTGAATATGCAGAAGCCAACCAACGAGCGCGTGACGTTGGAACAGGTGAACAAGGCAATCGAGAAGCTGACGATCGACGAAACCATCGTGGAGCAAGCTGGGCCGGCGCTAAACTCCGGCCGGGCAATCCTGCTCTACGGCCCGCCGGGAAACGGAAAGACCTCAGTGGCGCTGAGTTTTGCCAGCGTCTTTAAAGATGTGATTCATGTGCCGTATGCCGTCTCCGTTGAGGGCCAGATCATCCGCTTCTTCGATCCGCGTCTGCATATACCGGTCACTTCTCAGGCGAAAAAAGACGAGGAAATCGATCTTTCGAGCTTCAAGCGCGAGACGCACGACAGGCGCTGGGTCACATGCCGCAGGCCATTTGTGGTGGCCGGTGGCGAGCTGACTCTGGACATGCTTGACCTGCGCTACGACGAGAAGGGCCATTACTATGAAGCGCCATTGCACATGAAGGCGCTGGGCGGATGTTTCCTCATCGATGACTTTGGCCGCCAATTCGTCAGCCCCAGAGATCTCTTGAACCGGTGGATCGTCCCCATGGAGAGCCGGGTCGACTACTTGAAGTTGCGCTCCGGCGCCAGCTTCAGCATTCCCTTTGAAGAGATCGTGATCTTCGCCACCAACCTGAATCCTGAAGAACTGATGGATCCGGCTTTTCTACGGCGGCTTCCTTACAAAATCGAAGTGGGACCGCCCGGCCTGGAACAGTTCCGCCTCATCTTCAAAAGGGAGTGCGCGCGCCACATGCTGACGCTCACCGATGAAGCCTTCGATTTCATGGTGTATTTAATCACCAAAGAAAAAGAACTGGAGCTGGCCGGCTTCCAGCCCACCTTCATTGTTGAGCAGGTCACTGCGACATGCCGTTTTCTGGGCAAGGATCCCGTGCTCAAGTCGCCATACATTGAGTACGCCATCAACAATCTTCGCGTCCGGAGAAATACCGAACCGCGCATGGAGCGTGCGCCGCAGACCGTCTCTCAAGATCGGCCGGCTGAAGTGATAAAGCCGGCAGAATCCGTCCACGAAATCCAGAATCACGAATTGCAGAGTGTTGAGGTCAAGCCGGCCGTCGGCCTGAACTAGGTCGTCCCGGCCCGCGCAGGCTCTAGCTGCCCGTGCCGGAAAAGACCACGGCAATGGTGCGCAGAATAATTTTGAAGTCCAGCCAGATGCTCCAATTGTCAATGTAAGTTACGTCGAGCGAGACATAGCTCGCGAAGGATGGGTCCTGGCGGCCTTGCACCTGCCACAGGCCCGTAATGCCCGGCGTCACGTCGAGCCGGCGTAGATGGTCGAGATCGTAGTTAAGCACCTCGCCGGCCAATGGTGGCCGCGGGCCCACAATGCTCATCTCGCCGCGCAGCACATTGATGAACTGCGGCAACTCATCCAGCGAATACTTGCGCAGAAAGCGGCCCAGACGTGTGACACGGGGGTCGTTTGAAACCTTGAAGAGCACATCGTCGCGTTCGTTCATGTGCATGATCTCAGCACGGCGCACGTCGGCATCGCGAACCATGGTTCGGAACTTGATGCAGCGGAATACGACGCCTTTCTTGCCGATGCGCTCCGACGTGTAGAAAACCGAGCCGTGAGAATCGAACTTGACGGCAATGGCGATCCCCAGCAGAAGGGGAGAGAGAAGAAGCAGCGCCACCGTGGAAAAGACGGTGTCGAAGACCCGCTTGAAAATGAGCCCGATTTCCGGCACCTCGCCACGGTGCAAGGGGATGGTTGGAAATTGGCCAACATATTCTATCGGGCTGTTCCAGGCCAGGCCGTCATAGAGATCGGGAATGACCCGAAGATCGACTCCGTGCACGCGCGCCTGCTCCAGAGCGCCCTGAACCATGCCGCGCTCGCATGGGGTGGTGAAGAAGACTTCGTCGATGAATTGCTTGCGGGTGTGCTGGAATAGAGTTTCGAGGTTGCCGACGATATCCGCTTCTACCCCAGGATGGGGTGTGCAGCCGGGCAGCTCAATAAAACCCTTGAACGTGTAGCCCAAATGGCGAATCGTCTCAAGATGCTGACGTAGAGCGTGCGCTTCAAGCCCCGTGCCCACAATGAGCACATTGCGCGTATCGAGCCCGCGATCAAAACGGCGGTAAAGCAGAATGCGATAAATGAAGCGGCGCAACCCCAGGCCGATGGCTACCAGCCCCACAGTTTCCAGCACAATACCACGGGGAATACCTCCCGCTCTGACCAGGTAAAGCGCCCCAGTGAGCAGCAGGCCGGAAGTCAGGCAGGCCTGGGCGCTCATTCTCTGTTCGTGGAGGAAGTTGGTCATGTGCATCGGCGTATAGAGTTGCAGACGCCGGCTGGTAACAATCAACGCGCACGTGAAGCCGCATAAGAGAGCCAGCAAAATCCAAACGGACAGGCCGTGAAACAGATTGCCCTCAAAAAAGTATCGAGCACCTACCACGGGATTGGCCCGGAACCTGTACAGCGTAGCTGCCATGGCTGCCAGGAAAACGGTGACCGCGTCCATCACCATCCACAACTTTGCCGTGCCCCGCGAGCCCCGCGAGGAGTGACCCGCGACTTCGGCATCCCACTCCGCTGATGCGGCCAGGGACGATTGCAGCTTTTGCCAGAAATCAGAACTCGCCATAAGGGCTATGCAGACCTCAAACTTCCTGAAGTGCCCGTTCCCGAATTGCCCGATCCTGAATTCGATGACACGGTGAAGCAAGCGGAATCGCTCGGCGCCACCGCAAAGGCGCCCCTGCGACTTTGTCCGGCAGCAATCGGATGCGAAGAAACACTGGTCCGAGTAAACATTGGCTTGGATGTTAGGCCCGGATTGTGAAAATGAGAGCTTTTTAAGGAATAAAGTGCAGCGATATCAAGATAGCGATTGATATCTCTTCTATTTAGAACCGAGGGAATCTCTGGGAGTTGCCTTTCCCATCGAGTTCGACGCTGTGAAATTTGCAATCGCTTGACTCCAGCTTGGCCCAAATAGGGAATGGTTAGCAAGAGAATCATACTGCCGACAGATTACGGGCGAGTGCAACGAATTGGTTACCGGAGCATGGCGCAAGCCGGTAAATCCATTTTACAGCGATCGGGCAATATGTCCATAACTCTTTTAATCTGACGGTAATACGTAGGCATCCAGGCTCAGGAACTCACGGATTGTCGGGTCCGCCGACTCAAGGAAGGCACTAAGGGGACCGAAGAACAGCGCCCGGCCCTGGTGCAGAAACAGAACTGAGTCGGCGAGTTTCTGGGCAAAGCGTGTGTCATGCGTGACCACAATACTGGTAAACCCAAGTTGGAACTTCAGCCGCTGAATGAGATCTCCAAGACGCCGCGCGGTGATCGGATCGACCATGGTAGTTGGCTCGTCATACAGGACGATCTCCGGCTGCGCAGCCAGCGCACGGGCCATCGCCACAGCCCGCTTTCGCCCCGTCGACAGGCTGGCCGGGAAAGCATCGACCACATCATGCGCGCCCGCCAGGTCAATCAGCCGATCGACGATCAAAGTTACCTGGTCTTCGACCAGACCGCCTTTTTCGCGCAGGGGAAAGGCGACGTTCTCTCGCACGCTCATGGAATCGAACAGGGCGCCGTTCTGAAAAACCATTGTGATGCGCTTGCGAATCGCGCGCAGGCCCTCCTCGCTGAGGGTCGTAATCTCCTGCCCCTCTACCTGGATCGTTCCGGAGTCGGGCTTGAGGAAACCCATAAGCATGCGAAGCGATACTGACTTGCCGACGCCGCTGCGGCCGAGGATGCACAGCGTCTCGCCGCGGCGTACGAAAAAACTTACGTTCTCGAGCACCGAGCGGCCGTCGAACGAGATGGAGACATTGTCGAACACAATGATCGGCTGCGACGGATCTGTCGCGTGCGCAGGAACCGCGTGAGGCGCGCTGTCCTCGGTCCCTGTGAGCACATTAAGTTCGGCTTCGATATCCGTATCGGAAGGCAGCGCCGGGCTGGGCTCTTTGCGGTGGTCAAACAACGCCATGCAATCAGCTTACGCGATCACGTGCGCCAGCAGTGCCTCGGCCCGGTGAAGATCCTTGGGGGTATTCACATTGAGAAACCAGTGAGCGGCGGCCAAGCCTAGGGGGTGCGCAATCTGTCCGGATTGAACCAGCAGCTCCACAGCAACGCTCGCGATGGGCTGGCGCATGCCACGCGCCGCGGCCTGAAAGGCTGAAAAGCAGCCACCTTGTCCGGAATGTAAGTCGTTTTGGAGCGCGGGGAGAACGGATCGGTCGAGAACGACCGGAAATGTCTGGCTAAATCCATTCACCGAAGGGACCGTGGCCGCGCGCCCGGTGATTTCTGCGTGATGAACCATGTACGCGATCAGCGAAGACGGCAGCAATGGAAGATCGACAGGAAGAAAGACAGCGTAACGCGTGGCAACAGCAGTCAACGCTGCGCAGATGCCCGCCAACGGACCGAGGCCTGGCTGCGGGTCATCAATAACCAGCGCATAAGCGGCGAGCGCGCCATTCGTTTGCGGATTGACTCCGGAAATTTGCGCCGCCGACGTTGATCTGGCGGGCGCAACTCCGGCGATCGCGGCCTCTAGGCCAGCCTCGCGGAAAATTGCAAGTGCATGCGCGATCAGCGGTTGCCCGGCAAACGGCAACAGCGCCTTGTCTCGCCCCATGCGGCTTGATTGTCCGCCGGCGAGCACAAAACCGCTGGCATCCGTTTCATCCGTCGAGGCAACGTGCTCTTTCATCCTGGGCGTAGCTTACTGGATCGAGCGCGCCTCGCTCCCTTGTTCCCTCGACCCGTTGGTCCTTTAGTCCCTTAGTCCCTAGTCCCTAGTCCCTTAGTCCCTAGCCCCTGCCCCTCTTTCACCGCCCCACTTCCTCTAGGAAGCGGATCAGCGACTCAATGCCAAGTTCGAAGTTCTTCAGGTTGAACTTCTCGTTGGGAGCGTGGAGATTATCGTCGGGCAGGCCGAAGCCCATCATCACGCTGGGCAGGCCAAGGTGACGGTCAAGGTCGCCCACAATCGGGATAGACCCCCCGGAGCGAATGAAGACCGTGTCCTTGCCCCAGACCTCGTGAAGCGCGCGAGTCGCAGCCCGAATGTAGGGGTTGTCCACTGGGATCAGGCAAGAGTCCCCAGAGTGAATGAGGCGAACATCGACATCGACGCTGGCGGGAGCGATTTTTTCAACGTAGCTTTTGTACAGCGCGAAAGCCTTGGCTGGCGTCTGGTTGGGAACCAGGCGCATGGAGATTTTGGCTTGCGCCTTTCCCGGGATCACCGTTTTTGCCCCGGCGCCAATAAAGCCGCCGGGAATTCCGTGGACGTCGAGCGAGGGCCGCGCCCAGGTGCGCTCGAGAACGCTGTAGCCAGGCTCTCCGACTAATTGCCTTGATCCGACTTCTGTCTTGCGGTACTCCTCTTCGTCAAAGGGCAAGTTTCGCCACGCAGCAAGCTCTTCAGCGCTGGGCGATACAACGTCGTCGTAGAAACCGGGAATGAGGATGCGCCCGTTCTCGTCCTTCAATTTCGCAATGATATGTGCCAGCGAGAAAAAGGGATTAGGAGCCGCGCCGCCGTAGACGCCGGAGTGAAGATCGGTCTTGGCGCCCCGTACCTCGATCTCGGTGTAAATCATCCCGCGCACGCCAACACATAGAGTGGGCAGTCCGGGAGCAAAAAGCTCCGTGTCAGAAACCAGCGCGAAGTCGGCTTTGAGGTCGGCGGGTTTTGAGGCAACGAAGGCCGCAATTCCCTCCCCTCCTACTTCTTCGTCGCCCTCGAAGAGGATGCGGACGTTGATTGGCAGGGCGTGGTTGGCGGCGAACAGCGACTCGAGCGCCTTGACCTGCGCGACCACCTGGCCTTTATCGTCGACTGCTCCGCGGGCGTAGATGTTGCCATTTCGCTCCGTGGGCTCGAATGGCGGAGTGAGCCACTCGTCCAGCGGGTCAGCCGGCTGCACATCGTAGTGGCCGTACACCAGAACGGTGGGTTTTCCGGCAGCATGAAGCCAGTCGGCATAAATCAGCGGATGGCCCTCGGTTTCAATCAAACGGCCGTGCTCCATTCCGATGCGTTTAAGTTCTGCCAGCAGCCATTCGGCAGCCTTGCTGCAATCGCCTTTGTGCTCGGGCAGCGTGGAGATGGAGGGAATGCGTAGCAGTACTTTCAGATCGTCGAGGAATCGGGGTTGGTTCTGGCGCGCAAAGTCCACCGCGGAAGAAGACATAAAATGGCTCCAATTTGAAAAACAGACAAAAAAGAGTATAGACGGCCCAGGCGCCCGCGATGCTTTATGAAAGGCCCCCGAAAGGCTCAAACGAGGGCCTCAGGATTCGCCGCAAATGGCGGGCCCAATGCGCAACTCGACGCGCGGCTCCTCGGTCAGGGTTGGGCAAGCAGATCAAGGTCTCCGCCATCAAACCGTGCCCGTCGATCATGCCGCAGGTTCCGGAAACAAACTGTTGAACTCGGGTTCGTCGTGGAGCGCCAGCAAATCCGGGTCGCGGCGAGCCCATCCCGAGTCGCGATATCCCACTCCCCAGGCCTTGCGCAGCGTGTCCAGCGCCTCCGCTTTTCTGTTCAGAGTGCAGTACAGGCAGGCCGCGTTATACAGAATCAATGCCTCGTTTGCGCGCAGGGTCACGGCCATGTTCAGTTCGCGCAGTGCGTCGTCCGTCCGTGCCAGGTGGGCGTATTCCCCTCCCAGCAAAATGCGCGCCCTCGCGTCTTCCGGCACCTGCTTCAGGTGGTTTTCAAGGGCCGCGATCAGGCGGTGCGTCATGTTGCGCGCGCCTTCTTTCTTGCCCAGAGCGCCCAGGGAGTTTGTGATGGGCACGTACACGTTGTAGTCCTCGCCGCTGGCCTCGATGGCGGCTTCCGCCATATCCAGCACCTCCTGGTAGCGTCCCGCCGCAAACAGGGCCCGGCACAGCAGGTAATACGCTCCCTCGCAGTCGCGCTTGCGCTCGATGGCCTTCTTCACCATGCGCACTGCCTCGTCGTACAGTGCGGCGGCATAGAGTACCCACGCCTGGCTCACTTGCACTTCGGGCAGGTCCCAGCGCAGTGCCACAGCCTTGCCTGAAGCTTCACGCGCGCGCTCCAGCCACCTCTGATCGCGGCTGTAGTAGTAAAGCATCGCGCAGGCGTTGGCAGATGCGGCGTAGGCCAGCGCGAAACTTGGGTCAGTGGCGACTCCGTTGTCGAACATCTGCAGCGCGAACTCCAGGTCCTGCCGCGTTTGCCGCCGCGCGTAGCTCTTGCCGCGCAGATAGAGGTCGTAGGCTTGCAGGTTCTCCGTCGGCTTCACCGCCATCGCTTCCAGCTCTTCCGGCGAAAGCGTCACCCGCAGCGCCTCGGCGATCTTGCGCGCCATCTCGTCCTGCACCTCGAAAACGTCCTTCATCTCGCGGTCAAAGCGCTCTGACCATAATGGAAAATCGGTTTGCGCATCCACCAGTTGCGCGCTGATGCGCAGCCGCGCGCCAGAGCGGCGCAGTGTGCCCGTCAGCACGCACGCGGCGCCCAGTTTCTGCCCTACTTGCTGCGGGGTCACCGGCTGGTCCCGGAAGGTCAGCACCGTCGGGCGTGAAAAGACGTTCAGTCCGCGAATCTTCGACAGTTCGGTAATGATGTCTTCGGTAATGCCGTCGCGCAGGTATTCGTCCTCTTTGGAACCGCCCAGGTTCTCAAAGTAGAGCACCGCGACCGATTTCCTCTGCTGCTTGTGCGAGCCGGAATCCGAATCGATCTTCGCTTTCGAGCGGCTCCTGTCCGACTCCAGGTTGCGCTTCATCCGGTTCAGGTCGGTCTTCAGATCCGTTGCCGTCTGGCAGCGCATCGCCCGGTCTTTTTCCAGGCACTTCTCCAGAATGCGTACAAACTCCAGCGGTAATGCCGGATTAACCTCCGCGGCTGGCTGCGGCTCGCGGTTGAGAATGGCGTCGAAGATTACCGCTGACGTGTCTCCCGGAAATGGCAAACTGCCCGTGGCCATCTGGTAGAGCACCGTCCCCGTTGAAAAGAGGTCGGTGCGCGCGTCCACCAGTTGTCCGCGAGCCTGCTCCGGAGACATGTAGGAGATGGTGCCCACGGCTGAGCCGGGTGAGGTCAGCTCGTCGCTTGCCAGTGTCCTGCCCCCATCCGCCGCCTGCGTCGTCTGGCCCTGCGTAATCTTCGCCAGCCCAAAGTCCAGAATCTTCAACGGCCCGCGTTCCGTCAGAAACAGATTCGCCGGCTTGATGTCGCGGTGCACGATTCCCTTCGCGTGGGCCGACTCCAGCGCATCGGCAATCTGAATTGCCAGCGGCAGAATCGTCGCCACGTCCATCGGCTGCCCTCTCAGCCTTTCGGCCAGCGTCTGTCCTTCCAGCAGCTCCATCACGATGAAATGCTGTAGCTCGTGCTGCTCTATGGTGTGGATGGTGCAGATATTCGGATGATTTAAAGACGAGGCTGCCCGCGCCTCGCGTTGAAAGCGCTCCAGTAACTGGCTGTCCCGGGCCATCTCCGGCGGAAGAAACTTGACGGCCACGTGCCGGTTCAGCTGCGCGTCCTGCGCTTCGTACACCACGCCCATGCCGCCCGAGCCCAGCTTGCGAAGAATGGTGTAGTTCAGGACTGACTTGCCGATTAGCTCATCTGGATTCATCTTGTGCCTGACAGTATAGAACGTCGCACGGGGCGTCAATGTGGAGAAGGCCTGATCTTTGAACGGTCAGCAACTGAAACTCCCGTCGCCTACGCCGCTGGCTCCGGATACAGCCGGTTGAACTCCGGTTCGTCGTGGAGGATCAGCAAGGTCCGGGTCGCGGCGCGCCCACACCGCGTCGCGAAATCCCGCTTCCCATGCCTTGCGCAGCGCGTCCATGGCCTCCGCTTTTCTATCCAGATTCGCAGTACAGGCAGCACGCGTTGTACAGAATGGATGCCTCATTGGCGCGCAACGTTACCGCCAGATTCAATTCGCGCAGGGCGTCGTCGGTCCGTCCCAGGCGGGCGTAGTCGCTGCCCAGCAGAATGCGCGCCCGCGCATCTTCCGGCACCTGCTTCAGGTGGTTTTCAAAAGCCCCCATCCGGCGCTGGAGCATGTTGCGCTCGCCTTCTGTCTTGCCCAGCGCGCCCAGGGAGTTCACGATCGGCACGTAAACGTTGTAGTCCTCGCCGCTGGCCTCGATGGCGGTCTCGGCCACGTCCAGCACTTCCTGGTAGCGCCCCGCCGCAAACAGCGCCCGGCACAGCAGGTAATACGCTCCTTCGCAGTCGCGCTTGCGCTCGATGGCCTTCTTCACCATGCGCACGGCCTCGTCGTGCAGTTCGGCCGCATAGAGCACCCAGGCCTGGCTCACCTGCACTTCGGGCAGGTCCCAGCGCAGGGCTACGGCCTTGCCTGAGGCTTCGCGCGCGCGTTCCACCCAAACCTGATCGCGGCTGTAGTTGCAGTAAAACATCGCACAGGCGTTGGCGCAGGCGGCGTATGCCAGCGCGAAGTTGGGGTCGATGGCCACTCCGTTCTCAAACATCTGCAACGCGAACTCCAGGTCCTGCCGCGTCTGCCGCCGCGCATAACGCTTGCCCCGCAGGTAGAGGTCGTAGGCCTGCAGATTCTCCGTGGGCTTCACCGCCAGCGCCTCAAGCTCTTCCGGCGAAAGCGTTACTCGCAGCGCTTCGGCGATCTTGCGCGCCATCTCGTCCTGCACTTCGAAAACGTCCTTCATCTCACGGTCGAAACGCTCCGACCACAATGGAAAATCCGTCCGCGCATCCACCAGCTGCGCATTGATGCGCAGCCGCGCACCGGAACGGCGCAGCGTGCCTGTCAGCACATACGCGGCGCCCAGCTTTTGCCCCACCTGCTGCGGAGTCACCGACTGGTCCCGGAATGCAAGCACTGTGGGGCGCGAAAAAATATTCAATCCGCGAATCTTCGACAGCTCCGTAATTACGTCTTCCGTGATGCCGTCGCGCAGGTATTCGTCTTCCTTGGCGCCGCTCAGATTCTCGAAGAAGAGGACGGCGACCGATTTTCCCTGTTTCTGCGCGCCGGGATCTGAATCCGTCTTCGCCTTGGCGCGGGTCTTGCTCGACTCCAGGTCGCGTTTCATCCGGTTCAGGTCCGTTTTCAGCTCCGACGCTGTCTGGCAGCGCATCGCCCGGTCTTTTTCCAGGCACTTCTCCAGGATGCGCACAAACTCCACGGGCAATGATGGGTTGACTTCGGCCGCCGGCTGGGGATCGCGGTTCAAAATAGCATCGAAAATTACCGCCGTCGTATCTCCCGGGAACGGAAGACTTCCTGTCGCCATCTGGTAGAGGACCGTGCCCGCCGAAAACAAATCGGTGCGGGTATCCACCAGCTGCCCGCGAGCCTGCTCCGGAGACATATAGGAAATGGTGCCCACCGCCGAGCCCGGCGAAGTCAGCTCCTGCCCCGCGGGCTGCGTGTCTGCGTTCTGAGCCATATGGCCCTGCGCGAACTTGGCCAGCCCGAAGTCCAGAATCTTCAGCTGCCCGCGCTCGGTCAGAAACAGATTCGCCGGCTTGATGTCCCGGTGCACGATTCCCTTGGCATGGGCCGATTCCAGTGCATCCGCCATCTGGATTGCCAGCGGGACCATCGTTTCCGCGTCCATCGGCCGACCTGTCATCTTCGCCGCAAGCGTCTGCCCTTCCAACAGCTCCATCACGATGAAATATTGCAGCTCGTGACGCTCAATGGCGTGGATCGTGCAGATATTCGGGTGATTCAGTGATGAGGCTGCGCGCGCCTCGCGCTGAAAGCGCTCCAGCAACTGGCTGTCCCTGGCCATCTCCGGCGGAAGAAATTTGAGCGCTACATGGCGGTCCAGTTGCGCATCCTGGGCCTCGTACACCACGCCCATTCCGCCTGATCCAAGTTGGCGAAGAATCGTGTAGTGGAGGAGTGACTGGCCAATAAGTGGGTCTGGATTCATCGTGTGTCGATTGATGCTAACGGACGCCGCCGGTCGCGTCAATGTGAATGGCGCTTGCTGCGTCATGGTAAATGCGGCCTCTCAGCGGCCCGCTTCTAAAGTGCAGCGAACGGTCTTGATTGCCACTATCGCCCATTCAGAATGGCGACTCGAATCAAGACATGAGATCACTCGCCTGAAATAAATTCCGCCCTCAAATCAAGAATATAGACCTTCGCGCTGTCCGCTTCGCTCGGATTGCTGCATCTGGGCAGCCTCATGGCCCGATGGGACCGCGAAAAGGTAAGCTAGTACGGGTGCCCCTATGGAGAACTTCGTAAAGGTCTTGATCGCCGAGGATGAGCCGAACGCGCTCGCCGGACTGGCGGAGCTGATCTCCGGATGGGGATACAGCACCGAGACCGCCCGCGACGGAGTGGAGGCGTGGGAGAAGACGCTGGCATGGGGCCCGGCCATCGTGGTGACGGATCTAAAGATGCCCCGCCTGGACGGCATGGGCCTGTTGGCCAAGCTGGCCGAAGGCGCTGAGGGCCTCAACTCCAACATGGCAGTGGTCGTACTCACAGCCATGGGCTCGATTCAATTGGCCGTGGACGCCATGAAACTGGGCGCGTACGACTTTTTGCCAAAGCCGGTGGACGCGACGCGGCTCAAGACGATCCTCAGCAATGCGACAAAGCAGCGTGAGACAACGATCGAGCTTGAGGTTGCCCGGCGGCGCCTGCGCGAGTCGGGTGTGCTGGGTCAGTTGGTGGGCAGTTCCAAGGCCATGCGTGAGATTTTCACGTTGATCGAGCAGGTTGCTCCGTCGAATGTGCCAATCCTGATCACCGGCGAGAGCGGCACGGGAAAAGAATTAGTGGCCCGCACGCTGCACGACCTGAGCCGGCGCAAGGGCCGGCCCTTTGTCGCGGTCAACTGCGCGGCGATTCCTGAGACTTTGATCGAGAGCGAAATCTTCGGACACGAGAAAGGCTCCTTCACGGGCGCGATTGAGCGCAGGGCCGGCTGCTTTGAGCTCGCGGCGGGTGGAACTCTGCTGCTCGACGAGATCAGCGAAATGCCGTCCGGCACGCAAGCCAAACTGCTGCGCGTTCTGGAAGAGCGAAAGTTCCGGCGGCTGGGCGCGCGCAATGAAATGGATACAGACGTACGCGTGCTCGCAGCCATGAATCGGAACCCGCAGCGAGCCGTCGCCGAGGGTCACTTGCGCGCCGACCTCTACTACCGGCTCAACGTATTCAATATCGCCATGCCGCCACTGCGCGAACATCTTGACGATTTGCCGCCCATGGTTGAAACCATGGTGAGCGAAATGAATCAGAAGCACGGCCGCAAGGTGTCAGGCATCGCGCCGTCCATGCTGGATCGGCTGATGGCCTACAGTTGGCCGGGCAACGCGCGCGAGCTGCGTAACACCATCGAACGCGCGGTGATTCTTTGCCCCGATGGCGCGCCGCTCGATGTCGGGCACCTGCCGCTCGGTTTCGGCAAGGATCAGGCAGCCGCCGCGACTCCATCAGACCCGAGTTCTGTCACCGTGCGCGTGGGGGCGACTGTAAATGAGGCAGAGCGGCTGCTGATCCTGCGCACCCTCGAAGTAACCGGACAAAACAAGACGCGCGCGGCGGAGATCCTCGGCGTGAGCCTGAAGACTCTGCACAACAAGCTCAAGGAATACGGGCGGGAACAGCAGGAAGTAAAGAGCTGAGAAGGTTGGGAATTCAATGCAGTGGTTGAAAATTTTGTCCCCTTCGCGCGCCAATCCACGTCGAAATAAGTAATCGCAGCCAACCGCGTCTAATCTGCATGCGAAGGTGCTTGAAGCCGGTCTGCTGCGAAATGTTTTAGCCCATGCGCCTGAAAACCAAACTCGTGCTGGCCATTACCGCTCTGGTGTTCCTGATCGCCGGAGTGGTTTCGCTCGTGTATGTGCACCAGCTCGTGAAAGCGGCAGTCCTCGAGACCTACGAAACCAGCCAGATGATCGCCGAACAGGTTCGGTACGCGCTCCAGAATGCGCTTGAGACCGGCCTGAAGGATCGCACCGTCGATCCGAACAATCCCGGCGAGCTGCGCGCGCTGGTGACCGAGGCTGTACAAAACGATCCGGCCTTGCAGGCCACAATGGTCTCCGTAATTCGCTATTCGCCGACGGTATACGACGTAAATATCGGCGACAGCCAGGGCTTGGTGCTGTTGAGCACGGATCCTGACAATCAGGGCAAGCCGCTGCCCGTGCGCCCTGACTACGACGAGCTGCGCAAAGCCGGGCCATTGCAGACGATGATGCAGGTCTTCGGCAAGCCCAGGGTACTGGATGTCGTTGCGCCGATCCAGAATAACGGCAAACTCTTCGCTTCGGTTCACGTAGGCGTCCATACTTCGCTGCTGCGCGCAGTCTATGATCCGCTGCTGCGCAAGGCGCTTTGGCTGATGAGCTTCGCGCTGATCGCGGCGCTGCTGGCGGCTTTTTCGTTGAGCAACCTCGCGCTGCGGCCTATGACAGAGATCAGCCGCCAGCTTGACCGGCTGACTGCGTCCGGCGGAACGCCGGCTGAAGAGAAGCGCGCCGGAAGACAAGACGTGGCTGCGCAGGTCTCAACCAAGATCGAGAAGATCGGGCAGCGCATGCGCAATGTGGAGGAAGTTTATTCCGCGTTGCGCGAGAATCTCGATCAGATCCTCGGCAATCTGCAGGACGGAATCATGCTCTTTACTGAGGACACGAGGGCGGTGCTGGTTTCAGAGGCAGCGCGGCGATTCCTTCAAATTGATCGCGAGAACATTCTCGGGCTTCATGCCAATGAATTTCTCGACGAATCGAAAGTGCTGGGCCGGGCTTTGCGCAAGTCGATCGAGGGCCGCAGCAATATGGATAAGGTGGAGATTCGCACCGAGGGCGGGCGGCGCATCCAGGCTTCGGTGGAGTTTATCAGCGATGCGGAAACTCATCAGGGTCTCGGAGCGCTGGTGATGCTGCACGATCTGGAGTCGGCCGCGGAGATCGAGTCCGAGCTGGAGCTTTCGCGCCGCATGGCGGCCATCGGACGTCTTACCTCTGGAGTCGGACACGAGGTCAAGAATCCCATCAATGCGATCGTGGTTCATCTGGAACTTCTGAAATCTAAGCTGGGCGCGTCGGACGGGCCGGCACTCAGGCATCTGGACGTGATCGACGTTGAGATACGGCGTCTGGACCGCGTTGTGCAGACGCTGGTGGACTTTGCCCGCCCCGTGGAGGTGCAACTGCGAGAGCAGGACCTTCGCCCCATCATCGGAGACGTGCTGGCGCTGGCGTCAGACGAGCTGACGATGCGCCGGGTGACCCTGATTAGCCGTATACCGGCCGAGCCGCTGATTGCCAATGTGGACGCCGACCTGCTGAAGCAGGCGGTGTTGAACGTGATCCAGAACGGTGCGCAGGCCATGCCGACCGGGGGAATGCTGGAGGTCACTCTCGAGCTGGACAGAAATCAGCCCGAGAGCCAGGCGCAGGCGGCAAAGGCGAATGGAACGGCCGGCTCAAGTCTACATTTACCGGCGTCTTCTGCTTTGTTGCGCATTGCCGATCAAGGCATAGGAATTCCCGACGAAATCCTCGACAAGATCTTCGATCTGTACTTCACAACCAAGATCGGGGGCAGCGGCATCGGGCTGGCGATGACCTACCGGATTCTGCAATTGCACCATGGCAGCGTCGAAGTACAATCGAGGCAAAGGCGCGGCACGGAATTTCAGTTACGAATTCCCCTTGCCGCCGCCGACAGGGGACGCCGGAATCTGCAGCCGGCGATTGTTGAAGACAAAAAGGGGATGGGGAAATGAAGTCACCCGCCAGGTGCGCTGCGTGGCTGCTGCCGGTCTTGCTTACCGGCTGCATTCACTCCCCCTTTCACAAAAGTCAGCCGGCCCAGGTGATCATGGCGCCGCCGATCCCCCATAACCAGCCCATGGAACTGGCCTCTACCGAACTCCCGCCTGGGCTGAGATTGATCCCCGGCAAGCCCCTTTACAACATCAGGGTGCATGACGAGACAAGCAGGCCGCTGATAAGGCACAGGAGGCCGGCGAATCCGGAGATCGAAATCGCTCCTGAGGTGACCGGAAACCAGAACTCCGAGGTCAGCGCCCTTGTCGGCCCGCTTTCTTCCGGCGACCCTGGGAACTATCAACAGCAGACGGAAGCCACCATCGCGTCGATCGAGCGCGGGCTCAACGGCATCAACCGCACCCTGAATGACTCTGACCAGAAGACCGCCGACCAGATTCGCGAGTTCCTGAAACAGGCCCGGACGGCACTCGCATCAGGCGACGTGGATGGCGCGCATAACCTTGCCGCCAAAGCTCAAGTGCTTCTTGCCGCGCTGACGCAATAAAAGCCCGGCCCGACGCCGCGGCCTTTCTACAGCTCACCCCAACTCAGCTTGCTCCTCAGCACATCAAAGAAGCCGCCGTCACCGAGGCGCACGAGCTTGACCGTGTGTGTGGAGCGGCAGCATCGCACTTCATCGCCGCGTAGAAGCTCCACACCCTGCTGCCCGTCGATTGTGAGAAGTGCGACATCGGGAACGCCCTCGACGCGAACGTTAAGCAACGCGCTGCCCGGCACAACAATGGGCCTGAGCGTAAGCAGATGGGGGCAAATCGGGGTCACCACCATCGCGTCAACATCGGGCGTAAGAATAGGCCCGTTGGCGGCCAGCGTATACGCCGTTGAGCCCGTGGGAGTGGACACGATGACGCCATCGGCGCGGAACCGGGCCACGCTTCTGCCGTCAAGCTCCACGGCAAACTCGCCCATGCGAGCGATGTTGCCTTTTGAAACCACAATTTCGTTCAACGCCTCAAAGCTCGAGTGCTCAGTCCCTTTACGCCAAAGCACGGCATGCAGCATGGCGCGCTCATCGACGCTGTGGCAGCCGCTGCACCAGTTCTCCAAAGTCGCGTAGAGATCGGCGAGCCGCACTTCCGTAAGAAATCCGAGGAACCCGAGATTGACACTCAGCAGTGGCGTGCCAACAGTCGCGAAGATACGCGCGGCGGCAAGCAAAGTGCCATCGCCGCCAAGCACAATCACCAACTCCGGCGAGCGTGTCGGCAGCTGCTCGCGAGCCATGGCCGGCGCGGCATCGGTATAAGTCGCGCCTTCGCGGTCCAGCACTACGTCGTAGTCGTGTTTGCCCAGCCATTCAATCAGGTCCGGCAATAGCCGCCTGAGCTCTTCCCTGTTCGGCTTGCAAACGATCGCGACCGTTGTCATGAGCTACAAGTCTAATGGACCACCTGCACCGCGGGCCAAAAGGGGGTAGTGGGCCAGCTTGGATGCGTTTTGAATAAGCACGATACGCCAGGGTCCACTGGGACAGATCCTCGTCGCAGGGGTGGCTTCAGCCGCGACGAAAAAGCAAACGGCTTTGTAACAAGGGCACGGCTTTAGCCGGGCCAAAAGCGCAGCAAAATGAATGCGGGCTTTAGCCCCTGAGGGGAGGTTCTTTTCAAACTGACCTATTACCCAAAAGCGCTGTCATCTCCAAAACTCTCGCTCGAAAACTTGCTGACTTTGCCGGCCTGCTGTCGGTATATTGTCTCAACGCCAAAATATGATCCCTTTTCGTTGCCTGTGACAGCGAGCTGATGCCGCAATGTCGAGCCAGGGCGAGTGGGTTCAGGAATCAGTGAAGAAAGGGAGAAAGCAATGGAGTGGTACTTGATCGTCTGGAGAAAGTTCGCCGAGTTCGATGGCCGCGCGCGGCGCAAGGAATATTGGATGTTTACGCTCTTCAATACGATTGCGGTCGTCTTCCTGATGACTCTCGCATTCGCGGGAATAGCCTTGTCGCGAGACACCGGATTTTTCCTGTTTATTCCAGTTGGTATCTACGGGTTGGCGGCAATTATTCCCGGTCTAGCTGTCGCCACGCGCCGCTTTCACGACATCGGCAAGAGCGGCTGGATGCTCGTACTGCTTTGCGTGCTTGGCATTGTCCCACTCGTGGGACTCGTCTGCGCAATCATTCAGATCGTCTTCTTGTGCCAGGACAGCCAGCCCGGAGTGAACCAGTACGGGCCCAACCCGAAGTTTCCTGAACAGGGAGCGATGATGTATGCCGGGAATGCCGGCTTCGTTCCGATGAGCATTGATGCGCAGCCCCAACCGCTCACGAGCCAGATCGGCCTGGGTTTCTGCAAGAGCTGCGGCGCAAAGTTGCCGGATGGGGCTCCATTCTGCACTCAATGCGGGACGCACGTTTGAGGCAGGCAGGATGCGCTGGCTTTCATGCCGCCAGCCTTTACGCTCGCCGCTCTCAGGCCCGCCGCGCATACAACAGGAACTCCCGATTGCCTTCGACGCCGGTGATCGGCGACGGAATGGTTTCGACCACCGTCCAGCCGAGCGAGCGAACGCATGCGGCGACTTTATCAATCGCCAGTTGATGCGCTTCGGGATCGCGGACGATGCCCCCTTTGCCGACGTGCTCACGGCCGGCCTCGAACTGCGGCTTGACCAGAATCACCGCTTCAACGAGCGAGGGTGCAGCAGACAGCACCGCAGGAAACACCAGCGTCGCCGAGATAAAAGCCACATCAACTACAAGCAGAGTGAAGTCGGAACTGATCGGCGTGGCCGCCAGCGATCCGGGCTTGAGCAGGCGCGCGTTGGTGCGCTCCATCAGGCCAACGCGCGGGTCGTTGCGCAGCTTCATGTCAATTTGGCCGAAGCCTGTGTCGACCGCAGTCACGTGCGCCGCGCCGTGCTGCAAAAGGCAATCGGTAAAACCACCGGTCGACGCGCCCACATCGATACACGCGCGGCCAGTTGCCTCAATCTGCCAGTGAACCAAAGCCGCCTCCAGCTTTAATCCGCCCCGGCTCACATAGCGAAGATCATTGCCCAAAAGCCGGACGGCAGAGTCTACCGCGATTGACGTTCCGGGCTTGTCGATTTTTTGTTCGCGCACCAGAACGCGCCCGGCAAGGATCAGCGCACGTGCTCGTTCGCGGCTGGCTGCCAGTCCCCGCTCGACAAGCAACTGGTCGAGACGCGTCTTGCCGATCTGCGCTTTGTCAGAGCGAAGATCGAGGCCGCGCGCTTTTCTTTCCTTGGCCATCGACTCGGACCATCTCCCCAAAATACCGAAGGGCCGTTCCCCAGCGGAGAATGGCCCTTTAGATAACTGCGCGCTCGGTCGACCAGGCCGCTTACGGAATCGCCTGGCACGCCTGCAAAAGCGTCTGCGTCCCCGTAGGCGTAGGGATGCCGGGCAAGTTACACGGCTGTCCGTATCCGGGCACTCGGCTGCTGTAGTCGTTATTGCCGGCGGATCCAGTCTGCGTGTTGGTGCGAATATCCACCGGCTTGCCTTCCAGCAGAACTGTGGTGTCAATCTGGTCAGTCACGGTCGGGCTCGACTCAATGATGGTGATAAAAGGACTGTCGGGCGAGGCAGTGTATATCTTTGCAAACTCTGAATTCTGGGTGTTCAAGATGGTGCGCGGATGTCCCTCCACGGTGAGGGTTTTTTCCACCGTGTATGTGTACAGATTCACCACGGTCACTGTGCCGTTCCCCGTGCCGCTATCGTCATTCTGATTTGCGGTGTAAGCCTTGCTGCCGTCGGCAAGAACAGTCACGCTGGCTGGGTTGGGCGTCGCAGTATTGCCGACCTTGATCGTAGTGACAGTTCCGAATCCGCCGGTAACGGCGCCGCATGCCGCGTAGGTAGTGCAATTGCTGTTGGTGTAGGTGTTGGAGTCGTTGCCGTATTCATCCAGCGGAACATTGACCACGCTGATGGTGCCGCCATCGTAATTGGCCACGACCAGCTGCTCGGTAGCCGTGTTGTATTCGGCGTAAACGGGCCCGGAGCCGGCGGGAAGCTGAATGGTGGGATGACAAGTGATCCATGCGCCATTTTGATTCTGAAACGGCGTACACGAGTCCGGAGTATTGTTCCGGGTATTGATCACCGAGAGAGTGCTGTCGCCGCGATTAAGAATGTACAAGCGTTGCAGGTCGGGCGTCTGTACTCCGAATACCGGGCACTTGCCCACTGGAATAGCAGGATCGGTCGTGTTGCTGGAGAGTTCAATCGGCGTGGCAACACCCGTTGGAGCTGTTGTGGGCGAAGTGTTACAGGTCATGGGCGCGGCATCGGGGACGTTCTGGCTCACGGCATATTCACGCTGGCCGGCATTGGTACCCGTTCCGGTTATGAAGACTGGCATCGTCGCGGGACTTCCCGATGTGGCCACTGGAATAGCGAGTTTAAAGGCCGCGGGCGAACCGGTAAATACATCGACCACATCGCCGTTAAGGTCGGTGGACCATAGTCCGAAGTTAGGCGCGAATAGATTTACGGGCTGCGCCGTGCTCGGCAGGGTGGATTCCAGGACATTCTTGGCCTGCAAGTTGGGGCTTAAGAAAAAATTTGACAGCGTACCGTCACTGTTGACTGTGTACCCGGTAGAGCCGCTTGCGTCGATCGTGAAGACCTTCGGACCCGGTCCGATCGGCGTTTCGTCCAGGATCGAGTCTCCGGAGTAGTCGATGATGGTGATGACCCCGGGCGTAGTGGAACCGGTGCTCGAAACCACGAACGTGTACGCGCTAGCCTGGGCCGGCGGGCCATTGGTGCCAATGGGAGTCACCACCGGCCGGTAATTATCGCCGCAACCGCTAAGAAGAGCAGCCAAACCGAGAGCCGCTCCTGCCTGCGCGAAAAGCACACGCGCCGGGCATGACTTCATGTCAAAAAGCCTCATTCAGAATCTTTCCTGCTTCCTTCGTGATTGTAAATCACGTGGGCGGCCTTACCCGTGTGGCCACGGCCCCTGCTGATATGCGACGGAGACGGCTGGAATTCGTTATCGCCTTCGTCATCGCAAACAGGCCAGCGACAGCACTTTCCGGTGACGGAGCCAACGATTACGATGAGGCGTGGTAGAAGACAAACAACAGAAGCTGGCCTGGCAATCGAAGCTTGTTTTGCTCGCCGTATTGCCATTCGCGGGCACCGGCGCGCTGCTCTCGTGCTTCGGATGGGCAACGGTTTCCGTTGCCGTCGTAGTCTGGGTCGCCGGGCTGAGCGCGTTGCTGGGGCTGATCACTTGGAGGATCCGTGCGGCAACGCCGATGGCGGCGGCTTCGGGAACACTGATCACGGCAAGCCTTATGTTCTCGACCACCGAATTCCCTTACGCGCCTTGGCATACGGCGCTCATTCCCGTGCTGGCGGTTTCCTTCCTGGCCTTCGCTGCCACGCGAGCAGGCCGCAGAAAGAAAGAGCGTCTGGGAATGGCTGAACCTCGGCGCGGAAGGTCCGCCTCGCAGGTCGCGGCCAATCTCGGCATGGCCGCGTTGGTTGCAAGCGACCCAGTGAAGATTTGGTTGCTGAATAGCCGATGGCTTCCCCGCGCAGCTCACCCGGGTGCTCTCTTGATGGCACTCCCTCTGGCGGCCCTGGCTGAGGCCGCGGCAGACACCGTTTCGTCGGAGATCGGCCAGGTGCTCGGCGGTCGCCCACGAATGATTACAACCTTGCGCGCTGTCAAACCGGGCACCGACGGCGCGGTGAGCGTGGCTGGGACATTGGCCGGGATAGTCGCTGCGACCATCGTCGCAGGCGCTGGAAGCTGGGCTTTGCGCGGTGACTGGATTCTCTTCACTCTGAGCTGCGCGGGCGCGGTCTTCGGCCTTCTTTTCGACAGCCTGCTCGGTGCAACCCTCGAGAAACGCGGCTGGCTCAACAACGACGCGGTGAATTTTCTGTCGACAGCCAGCGCGGCCGCGTTCGCGCTTCTCTTGCTCGCTTTTGTCCCGCTTCGGGGAATACAATGAATACATGTATTCACCGGGGAGGTAAACCATGGCAACTTCGATCAGGCTTTCAACTGAATTGGGCCGCAGGTTGGATCGGCTGGCTGCGCGTACAGGCCGGACAAAGGCATTCTATCTTCGCCAGATCATCGAGACCGGCCTTCCCAGGATGGAGGACTATTACCTCGCTGCGGAGACGCGTGAGCGAGTTCGGAAAGGCCGTGAGAAAGTTTATTCCGCAGCTTCAGTAAGGAAAGACCTTGGCCTGGACGATTGAGTACGCCGATACAGCGAAGAAGCAGCTTCGTAAGCTCGATAAAACCATCGCACGGCGCATCGCGGACTTTATGGACGAGCGTGTTGCTTCAGGAAGCGATCCGCGCAGATTGGGCAAAGCGCTAAAGGGACCACTTGGCGATCTCTGGTGTTATCGGGTGGGCGATTTCAGGATTCTTTGCGATCTTCAAGACGGTGTGCTGATTGTTCTGGTTTTGCAAATCTGAAATCGCGGGGAAGTTTATCGCAGATAGAGCCACTCCGCTAACGCCGCCAACGCCGCTGCCTCAGTGCAGGTGCAGCCGCCAGAACGTGTAGCTCAGAATCTCATGAGCAATGCGTTCGGCCTCAAGGGTCCGGTCGTCCACCGCTGGCCGTGGGCGCGGCGAAGTCAGCACGTCAAGCCCCTCTGAAGCGCAGATCGCATGAATGCGGAACATGTGCGTGTCGTCGCTGACCACGACCAGGCGGTGCAGCCCGTTTACGCGCGCGATAACGGCAATGCGCCGGGCTGACTCCTCGGTGTTTCGGCTTTCCGTTTCAGCAATGATGGCCTGCTCCGGAACACCTTTGCTGATCAGATATCCCTCGCCAACTGAGCCTTCAGTGAACTGATCGCCGCCCGGACCGCCCAGAGTAATGATCAGCGGAGCGATGCCGCGATGGTAAAGCACAAGCGCGTGGTCCAGGCGTGCGCGATAAACCGGCGAAGGGCGGCCGTCGTATTCCGCCGCGCCGAGTACGCCGATCGCATCGGCAGGCGCGGCCTGATCCTGATTCGCGTAGCTCTCAATCTGCACGTACACCCAGCGGCACCATCCCGCAGTTCCGCCGAGCACCAAGAGAACAAGCACGAGCGCAGCGCGGAGCACCCAGTTACGCAGCTTCTTTTTGGGTTCGCGCGTCATGCCGTCTATCTTACTTACCCAGTCCCACTTACCCAGTCTCAGGAGCCCGTTGGACTCTTGGTCCCTCGTTCCCTTGTTCCCTGCCGGGGTCCCCAGCGACAGGTCTTCGTCGCTGGGGTGGCTTGGTCCCTGCTTTTCTATCCCTGCAGAGTCATCACGATTTCGTGCGTAGGAATGGCGCCCTCGCGCAGAACCTCCCAGCGGCCCTCGCCGAGAGTAAGGTCCACGATCGTCGTCGGCTGGGAGCGCGCCGTTGGGCCGCCATCGATGATGAGCGGAATGCGATCGCCAATCTGGTCGCGGACGCAGCCGGCGCTGGTGCACTCTGAGGCGCCCTGCAAATTGGCAGATGTCGCCGTGATCGGCAGCCCGAACCGCTCCACCACTGCGCGCGCAATCGCGGCATCGGGCACGCGCAGCGCCACGTTGCCGGTGTTGGCAGTAGAGCGCAGCGGCAGCTTGGTTCCGGCGCGAACGATAATCGTCAGCGGTCCCGGCCAGAATTTGTCGGCTAGTTTGTCTAACTGCGGATCGGTGTCCCGCGCCAGCTCGTAAGCCTGCGACAGGCTGGCGATCAGCAGCGAGAGCGGCTTATGCTTCTGTCGCGTCTTGATCTGGTAAATCTGCTCCACGGCGGCGAGGTTCACCGGGTCCACGGCCAGCCCGTAAAAAGTGTCGGTCGGCAGTGCGACAACACCCCCTTTGCGCAGGCAGGAGACGATGTAATCGATCCGGTCCGGTTGGGGTTCATCGGGATGGACGCGCAATATCTCCGCGGACAAAAAGGCCTACCTCGGTTCGCGAATAAAGAAGAGGCTACAAAATCGGAAGCTATCACAGCACTAGCCCCGGTGCAAGTTTGGTGCAAGTTTGCGGAACCGCGTGCGAGTACTCTCGGCCGCCAAAACGCCGTAGAATCGGCACAGCAGTCAGAGGCTGCACTTGGATGCCCGTCCGCCCCATCGAAAGCAAAGACAATGCGCGCCTGAAGGAGCTGCGGAAGGCGCTCAGCTCTCCGGGCCGCGGAGTTGGCGCGCTCGTCGGCATCGAAGGACCGAAGCTGATTGAAGAAGCTCTGCGCGCAGGTTTGCGCGTTAAGACCGTTTTTGTGGCACAGAGTCAAGATCGCGCATCCGAGCGAATCCTCGAAAAACTATCCCTGCCGCGAGAAACCGAAATCCTGCACCTGCCAAAGAAACTCCTTGACCAGGCGATGGCAACCGAAACCCCGCAGTCGATTGCCGCGCTGATTGAGCCGCCGCAGTGGAGTTGGGAACAATTGCTCGGCTCGCGCCGAGATTCAGCTCCATTGATCATCGTCCTCGCCGGCCTTCAGGATCCCGGCAACCTCGGCACGATTCTGCGCTCCGCTGAAGCATTTGGCGCCACCGGCGTGGTCAGCCTGCCCGGAACCGTGAGCGCCTGGAATGCGAAGGCCGTCCGCGCCTCGGCGGGCAGCGTCTTTCGCGTGCCGCTGCTCTCGTCAGAAATCGACGAGTGCATTCCCCGCTTGCACGGCGCCGGCCTTGCAATTTTTGCCGCGCTCTCGCAAGGCGCTCAGCAAGCTCACTCCGCGGACCTCGCCCGCCCAGTGGCACTCATCATCGGCAACGAGGGCAACGGCGTCTCCGGCGCTCTCGCCGCGCGCGCCGACAGCACCATTACGATTCCTTTCCCCGGCCCGGTTGAAAGCCTGAATGCTGCCATCGCCGCAAGCGTGCTTTTGTATGAAGCTTCGCGGCAACGGTCGGCTGCCAACGTCGGCGCATCGAGGATTCGAGGATCGCGGCGATGAGCCTCTTCGACATCGAACCGGAACTTCCACAGCTCTCCTCCAAAGAGTCAAACCGCGGAGCGGTGCCGCTGGCGGAGCGCATGCGGCCGCGCAGCCTCGACGAATTGGTCGGCCAGGAGCACCTCGTCGGCCCGGGCAAACCGCTCCGCGTGCAGATCGACCATGACGACGCCAGTTCGATGATCTTTTGGGGTCCGCCCGGCGTGGGTAAAACTACGCTGGCCAAAATCATCGCCGAGACCACCAAGGCCAGCTTCATTGAATTCTCCGCGGTCACCAGCGGCATCAAGGAAATTAAGCAGGTGATGGTCACAGCGGCCAAAGCCTCGCAACTTCATTCGCGGACGATTCTGTTCGTCGACGAAATTCACCGCTTCAACAAGGCTCAGCAGGACGCGTTTCTCCCATACGTGGAGCGCGGCACGATCCGCCTCATCGGTGCGACGACAGAGAATCCTTCCTTCGAAATTATTTCGGCGCTGCTCTCTCGCTGCCGCGTCTACGTGCTGCAGCCGCTGAAAGACGAGCAAGTTGTCACTCTGCTGCGCCGCGCGCTTGTCGACAAAGAACGTGGTTTAGGCGCGCTGAACCTGACAGCCGACGACGACGCGCTCGAATTGATCGCAGGCTATTCCAGCGGAGACGTCCGCAATGCCTACAACACGCTCGAAGTCGCCGCACAACTCGCTCTCGCCAACTCCGAAGACCAGGACGCCGCTTTGAAAGGGCACGACTTCAGTCGTGCCGAAAGCGCATCGCAAAATTCCGGGGCTTTAGCCTCTGAGGGGACTGCAGCCCGATCTGCAAACCGCATCACGAAATCCGTCGCAGCAGAAGCTGCGCAAAAGCGCGTGCTGATGTATGACAAAGCCGGAGAAGAGCACTACAACCTGATCTCCGCGTTGCACAAAAGCGTGCGCAACTCCGATCCTGACGCGGCGCTTTACTGGCTGGGAAGGATGTTTGCCGGCGGCGAAGATCCGCTCTATCTCGCGCGGCGCATCGTGCGCATGGCCGTCGAAGATATCGGCCTGGCCGCGCCCGAGGCGCTGCATCTGTGTCTCTCCGCGAAAGAAACCTTCGATTTTCTCGGCTCACCCGAGGGTGACTTGGCGCTTGCTGAGGCCGTCGTGTATCTGGCCCTCGCGCCAAAATCAAACGCTGTCTACACAGCCTTTGGTGCCGTAAAAAACGACATCGAGAACACGCGACAGGAGCCAGTGCCATTGCATCTGCGCAATGCGCCCACTCGCCTGATGAAGGACCTCGACTACGGCAAGGACTACCGCTACGCGCACGACGAGGAAGGCAAAGTCGCCGACATGGATTGCCTGCCGGAATCATTGAAAGGCCGCACCTACTACCACCCCACGCAAGAAGGGCGCGAGAAACAGCTCGCCGCGCGCATGGAAGAGATCAGAAAAATCAGAGCCGGCAAACGCGGAACCGATCGCTGATCTCTGTCCAACGTTTGTAGGTTCTTACGCTTCCCACGGATTCACAACCGACTTCGCAATATCTTCGAAATGCCGAACGTTGCGCGTCGCCAGAGTGGCGTGCGAGGCGAGAACGATTCCGGCAATCATGGTGTCGCGTAGTTCACCAGGACGGCCCCTTTTCTCGCGTTTC
The DNA here is from genome assembly GCA_963763585.1 of uncultured Acidobacteriaceae bacterium. Lineage (GTDB taxonomy): Bacteria > Acidobacteriota > Terriglobia > Terriglobales > Acidobacteriaceae > Telmatobacter. The sequence continues at coordinate 95,598 of CAVXPR010000041.1, forward strand.
GCCGCCAGATCTGCCGCCGCGCGTGCCGCGGTTTCGTCGTAGACTGCGATGCGCTGCTCGACAACATCAACCAACCAACGCTCGAATAACGCCGCCAGGCTGGCCTGGCGCTTCCCAATGGGCATCGTCTCCAGGCCGAAGCGAATTTCAAAAACAGTAACGGAGGTCGTCCAGATCGAGGCACGAGGCTGATGGTCAAGCCATCGGCTGACGCGCGCGTCCAGCCTCGGGCGCATGATTTCTGAAACCACATTTGTGTCGAGGATGATCACTCGTCGAACTGGATCGGCTTGAGAGGAAAGCCGCGCCACTCGCGAATCGGCTTTTCGAGATAAACGCCACTGCCGCTAAAGATAGCTGCTGAAGCGGTACCGAACCCCACCTCCGGAGTCTTCCCCTCTCGCTTGAGCGCGTCAGCGACAATTTCGCGGGCCTCAGCCTCCATGCTGCGGCCGTTGCGCTTGGCGCGGCGCTGCAGGCGGGCCTTGACCCGTTCATCGACTTTCCGAATGAGAATCTGGGCCACGGTTTCCCCTCCACTGCTATCATGATAGCAGAAATCTGAGGAGCACGCTCCACGAGACCCCAGTCGCTAGTTCCCTTGCGGCGTTGCTCCCTTGCTCCCTCGTTCCCTGTCTCTCTTAGTCTTCCCTCTTCGAAGTGTTCCCTTTCTTCGCGTCCCCGGTTTCCTTTTTCTCGTCGAGTCCCGTCGAATCGGCGATATCGATCGTTCCCAGCGAGTCATTAACTACCCCGTCATCGATCTCTTCTTCGGCTTGGCCGCCGGGCATCTCATGCGTGGGCTTCGTTTTCGCGCTCATTGCGCCTCCTCGGCATTACACCGGACTAAGAATTGCTTTAGGCAGAGTTTATTCTCTCGAGTGCCGTCTGCCTTAAGAAAGCAGCGCCTCGCGCGCTCGGATTCCTCGCGTGAATTCCTATTACGGTCCCTTTTACGGGCCCTTATGCGGGCTTAGATGCCGCCCATGCAATTGGCGTTGGAAGGTCAAGACAATCGCGGCATTTTGCACAACCACTGAAACGCGAACTCGTTAGCGGCTCGACGAATCTGGCGAGGCCTGAGTCGCAGTGGACTTCGGCAGGCTGCCCAGCGCGTCCGTCACAATCCCCGGTGTCAGCACCTGCGGCAGCAACTGCGGTGAGCTCTGCCCCGGAGCGTACAGCGCATAAACCGGTACGCCGCTGCGGCCAAGATCAGTAAGGGCTTGCGTGATGGCCGGGTCTTCGCGTGTCCAGTCCGCGCGTAACAGCACGACGTTGGCCGCGGCAAACGCCTGCATCACCTCCGGCCGGTCGAGAGCAACGCGCTCATTCACCTGGCAGCTCAAACACCAACTTGCAGTGAAGTCGACAAAAACCGGCTGCCCCGCCGCGAGCGCGTGCTGAACAGCGCCAGGTGACCACGGTTGCCAGTTGCTGCCTGCAGCCGCGCCCGCGGATGATTGCTGGGTCGACACAGAAGACGGCGTTGCGCCAAACTTCTTCGGCGCAACCACGCACGCGGCCACAACAACCAGCAGAATGACCGCCGCAACCGCAGTCGCTCCGCGCTTCGCCGGCCACCGGCCGAGAAACCATCCTGCAATCGCCAGCAGCAGGAAAACTGACAGCAGCGCAAGCAGCAAGTTGGCACCGTAGGCTTGCGCGACCACCCACGCCAGCCAGATGACCGTACCAAAGATGGGAACAGAAATGGCCTGCTTGAGAATATCCATCCACACGCCGGGCTTCGGCAGCAGTCGCGTCCACGCCGGTTGCAGCGTAAGCGCGACGTACGGCGCGGCGAGGCCGAGCGCGAGCGCCGTAAAAACTGCGAAGGTCACGGCCGCCGGTTGAGCCAGCGCGTAGCCGATAGCCGCTCCCATAAACGGCGCGGTGCACGGCGTTGCGACGACCACTGCGAGAACTCCAGTGAAGAAGCTGCCCGCGTAACCCTGTTTCGCGGCCAGTGACCCGCCTGCGCTGGTGAGCGTGAGACCAATTTCAAATTGGCCGGCAAGCGAAAGACCGAGAAAGAAAAGCAGCGCGGCCATCAGCGAGAGAAAAATCGGCGACTGAAACTGAAATCCCCAGCCGAGAGTGCCGCCCGCAGCGCGCAGTCCCAGCAGCAACGCCACGAGCGCCCAGAATGAAACGAGAATTCCCGCCGTGTAGACAAAACCGTGCGCGCGCAGCTCGTGCTTTTCCTCATTGCCGGAGTTGACCAGCGCCAGGCCTTTCAAAAACAGCACGGGAAAGACGCACGGCATCAGGTTCAGGATCAGCCCGCCGAGAAAAGCCAGGCCGACGATGCGCGCGAGCGCCGCAAAAGAAAATGCCGGCGCGACAGCAACGGTCCCGGGCATCGCCACAATCTCATAGTTTCTTCCGCCCGAAAGCTCGATAACGCCATTCAGCTTCGCGGGATTTGCCGTGAGGCTGGCGTCCTTCTTCAGATCGAGTACGAATCCCGTCTTCGTCGGTGTCAAAGTCTGCGGCGCGGGATTGTCGACAATGTTTTGATCTTCAGGAAAGAAAACGGCCTGCGTCTCGCGCTGGCCGGTCGAGACCGCCAGACGAAAACCCGTTGCAGTCGGCTGGAAGATGGCGCGGTCGGCAGCGGGCAACGACTCGGGAAGCCGGCCAACCAAACGATCGTAAATCTCCTTATCTGGCGAGACTGCGGCGACTTGAGCGCCAGCGGCCGCAATCACGCGGTCAACCTCAAGCTCCGCCTTGCCAGGAATGCAAAGCTCGCGGCAAACAAGCCACGCAACTTTCGCGTGCAGTGCCACCGGGCCGGGCTTCGCCGAACTCGCTACATCAAGATTGAAAGGAAAAAGAACCTCGTTCTCATAACCAAAATCCATGAGCGGCCCCAGCGGCAGCCGCTGCGGCGCAGGAAATTGCAGTGAACCGGCTGTGATTCCATCCGGCAGCGTCCATTGAATGTGCGGCGGCTCGCCGGAGTCGCCCGCATTCTGCCAATACACATGCCATCCGGGATCAAGCTTGAAGTAGAGTCCCGCCTCTGAACTCGCACCCGGGCTGAGTTGCGCAGCCGGAGCGATGATTTCGACGTGAACATGCAGTGCGTCAGCAGAGTTCGAAGCGGCAAACGCTGCCGACGCTGCTGCGCTCAAGAACCCCAATCCGAAGATGAAACGCGAGAAACGCACGAAAGTTGAACCCTGCCCTCTGAAACACGACCCCTGAAACCTGGCCCTGTCTTTAGGACTCAGTCTATCGGACTAAAGTTACAGAAATGTCGTTGCATCGCTGCAAGATCACCGGGCCATCGCCGCATGCCGCCGATAAATGCAGTCGTTCTGTATGCATTTCACACCCGCCGCTCGGGCTCGGGCCACGGCTTCATCGTGAACCACTTCATCCTGCAGCCAAAGATATGGAATGCCAAGGCGGATCACGTCGTCGACAATCGGCGGAACATTCTCCGAAGCGCGAAACACGTCAACCAGGTCGATTCCCTTCCCTGTCTCTTTGCGTGCGGCAGAATCCGCCGCGTCCAGATCCGCGTAACAAGGCCCTCCCAGCACTTCCTTAAGCGCGGGATTGACCGGCAACACGCGATAGCCATGTTCCGCCAGGTAGCGCCCGATGTTGTGGCTCGCGCGGTGCGGCTTGTCGCTCATCCCTACAACAGCGATGGTCTTCGCGTTGCGCAGCATCTCGTCAATAACTGCAGTTTCGTCCGTCATACGATCCCGGCTTCCTCGTTCCCTTGTTCCCTTGCTTGGCCCTTGGTCCCTGCAGTTCACCTACTCGCCCAAATCATCGTCGGCCTCTGGCTCTGTCGCCGTGCCGCGCCGCTTCGCCAGCAGATATCCGCGCAGAAACGGTTCAAGGTAGCCGTCCAGCACCTTATCCACGTCGCCAACTTCAACCTTGGTGCGGTGGTCTTTTGCAATCCGGTAAGGCTGCAGCACGTAAGACCGGATTTGCGAGCCGAAGTTAATCTCGAGTTTCGAGTCTTCAAGTTTTTTTGAAATCGCCCGCTTCTTTTCGAGCTCGTATTCATAGAGCCGCGAGCGCAGCATCTTCATCGCCTTCTCGCGGTTCTTGTGCTGCGAGCGTTCGTTCTGGCACTGCACCACAATTCCCGTCGGCAGATGCGTCATGCGCACGGCGGAGTCGGTAGTGTTCACATGCTGGCCGCCCTTGCCGCCCGAGCGATACGTGTCGATGCGCAGGTCCTCGAGCTTCAGATCGACATTGATCGTCTCGTCAATCTCCGGTGAAACATAAACCGACGCAAACGACGTGTGCCTCCGCTTTGCAGAGTCGAACGGCGAAATGCGGACGAGCCGGTGCACGCCGCTTTCGCCCGCAAGCTGGCCGAATGCGTACTCGCCGATGATCGTGAAAGTCGCGGACTTTATTCCGGCCTCATCCCCAGCCTGGTAATCGTTCATCTCGGTTTTGAATCCCTGCTGCTCGGCCCAGCGCAGATACATGCGCAGCAGCATCTCCGCCCAGTCCTGGCTTTCGGTGCCGCCCGCGCCGGGGTGCACGGTGACGATCGCATTCAGCGCGTCGGCCTCGCCATTGAGCATGGTGCGCGCTTCAAGGTCTTCGGCGAAGGCCCTCAATTCGTTGATGGACCTCTCCAAGTCCAGAAAAACGTCTTCGCCCTCGCGCGCCAGTTCGATGTAGGTTTCAATGTCGCCGGTGCGGCGGACAAGCTCATCGTCGTCGTGGACCAGCGCTTCAAGCCGCTTGCGGTCGCGCATCAACGGCTTCGAGGCGGCGGGATCGGACCACAGCGCCGGATCGGAAAGCTTCTTTTCTATTTCAGAGAGTTCCCTGCGGATGCGTGCAGGGTCAAAGATACTCCCGCAGGTCACGCACTTGATTGCGCACGGGAGCGTAGGCGAATTCGAGATCGTTCAACGACATTTTGCTCTTAAGACCTGACTTGGATTTGGACTGTGGGGCTGCGTGCTTCTGACTCGTTTCAGAATATCACTGTAAATTTCTGGGGGCTTTCCTTATCTCGATCAACCATCGAGGATGGAGCCGGGAGCAGGGATCCCTGATTCGAATTTTTGGAATTACGGCAGGCCGCGGACGATGCAACTATACTATGGAAATTGTTGGTGTCGCATCGCCCCGCAGGGAGCAGAAATCAGTGCCTACGCCTTATTACCTAATTAACCTCAAGAACATTCCGCAAAGGTACCGAACGGAATCGCTCTTGAAGGTGCTGCCGACCTCGCCTTTGCTCCTGAGACGAGGGGTGGAAAAAATCGCTCGTTACTTTCTTCGCGAGTTTCACTATGATTCCATCCAGTTTGACCAAAATGACCGTGGGCCGTACACCGCTTACCTTTTCGCAGATAGCGATCAGTCGGTGTGGGCAGGCGCTTGCTGTTTCCGAAGCCGATACTTCCGCGATATAGATATGGAAACGGAAGCATTACAGTGGGTTTGGCTGCATCCGTACTTTAGAGGAAGAGGCATTCTAAAAAGTTGTTGGAAAACACTTCGTGATAGCCACGGAGACTTTTGCATGGCGCCTCCGGTCTCACCCCCGATGAGAGAGTTTCTTCTGATCTACAACAAGGATTCCGCTTGGTATCCGATATTTCAATGCAAGAAGCCGGATTTGGCGGACATAAAAACTAAGTTAACCTGCGCAAGAATCGAGCCGGCCCACCTAACTAGCAAGCCCAAGAAGGCGAGGAACGAGGCGGGGTACGCTGTTGGTCAAAAAGGATCGTCAGACGCAGTACATTACGGGCCGGAAGGGGCCCCAGTCCGAAGGACCATTAGCATTGTAATTCCCGACAAGCGCCACATACCGACGGTAACGGAACTGGCTCGGAGGGAGGCGTCCTTGAAGAGGACAAAAAACTGGAAGCGGAAGACGAAAAAGAAAGACCGCAAGATAGTTTCCGAGGGCGAAGGTCAAGGAGGAGTGCATTTCGTCCAGGGTGGCCTGCCGGAACTCGGTCGTCGTTAGCTCGCAGGTACTCGGAATGCTTGTATTAGGCTTGGAAGGCTACGCCATGTTCCCGCCATCCAGCCCCTACGCCACCTTAATCTCATCCAGCAGTTCAGGATGCTGATCGAGAACCTTAAGCAGCTTCACTAGCGCCAAAGGCGGCTTCGTCTTGCCGGTCTCATAGCGGGAAAACGCATTGACGCCGCCGCCGAAGATCTCGGCTGCCTCGCGCTGGTCGAGCGCCAGTTTCTTGCGCACCTTGACGATAAATTCCGGATCGACGATGGCAGCGTTGACCTGCTTGGAGAACTCCCGCATCTCACGCATAACGCGCTCGGAATCTTCCCTATCGTGGATCGATTCGCCGCAAGCCGGGCAGAAATCGCCCGTCGTCTTCAAAATGGCGGTCTCGCCCTTGTATGTAAAAGGGATGTCACGGGTATCGTGGATCAACTCGGCCGCGCCGCAAACAGGACATTTCATTTCAAAGCTCCTTGCCTCAGAGTTCTTTGAACGACACGATCAGCACGTCTTCAATGACGGTCAATTTAAGGTAGATGGAGCCGGCACTTGTCCGGGGATGGTACACATCCTGCCAGATTCGGTGATCGGCGTACGTGGTCATGGACTTGTAAAAATCCCTCATCGTCAATGAAGCAACCACGGCTATCATTCCCTCAAAATCGAAACCGAGGAGAGCAGCGGATGTACGCGCGGTATGCGTAGGTCTCACCTTACCGGCTTCGACCAATTCCTTGACCAGATGCAGCTTGTAATGCGGAGACCGCTTCTCCATAAAGATATTAACCTACTTGGTTAATTTTGGCAACTGCCTGCTAGCGTAAAGAACGCCTCCAGCCCAAACAACAATTGCGAGGCTCAGCATGGCACAAAGCCACCCGAACACATCTCCGTGCGCGGTGTAGAAGGTGATGCCATCGCGAAAAGCAAACTCCGCAGGCAGCGCGTCCACCTGGTGGCGAGGAATGCTCTGCCGTACTCGCCCATATGGATCGATAGCCGCCGTAACGCCGTTGTTGGTGTCGCGCAGCAGCCAGCGGCGATTTTCGACGGCCCGCATGCGAGCCATGTTGAAGTGCTGCCACGGAGCGCTGGTGTCGCCATACCATCCGTCGTCGCTGATGTTCACCAGCACTTCGGCGCCGTTGCGTGCGAGCTGGCGCACCTCGTCGGCGAACACTGCTTCATAACAGATGAAGACGCCGTAGCGATGACGCCCGCCGCTCTGCGTATCGAGTTGAAAAACTCTGTGCTCGGTTCCGGGGGTGTAACTCGCAACCCTGCCGGTCAGTTTATGGGCGAAGAAGAGCAGCCGCGCAAATGGAATGTACTCGCCGAACGGCACCAAATGAATCTTGTCGTATCGGCCCACTTTCTGCCCTTGAGCGTCATAGATCACAGCAGAAACATGGTCGATCCATTGGTACTGAGCGGGATCGAAATCCGATCCAATTGCGTTCACGATCAGCGGCGCATGCTGTTCGCGGGCAATTCCCGTCATCGCTTTTTGAAAGAGCGGGTCCTGGTCGAAGAACGGCGCGGGCGATTCTGGCCACACAACAAGATCGGGATGAGTGGGGTACGGCGGGCAGTTGATTTCGCCCTCAGGCGCTCCGGTTTGCGGAATTCCGGCAATATACGTCTTGCACTGCTCGCCGGCCAGGCGCGCGAATTCAGCGATATGCCGGTCCCATTCCGCCCCTTGCCAATTGTTGCCAGCGCCCACATCGAGATTAGGTTGAATCAGCACCGCAGTTGCAGTTGCGTCCGACTCCGGAGGCGAAACAAAAATGCCTGCGAAGCCGGAAATGAACAGAACCGCGCCGCAAGCGCCCCAGGCCCAGCGGCCAGTAAACCAATTCTTCGAGCCTCGCGCTAAGCCGCCCTTCGAGTCTCGCCCAACCAGCAATGCGCCGGCCAGCAGCGCGTTCACTGCAACAAGAACAAACGTGATCCCATACACGCCGGCCAGCGGAGCAATCTGATTCACGAGCGTGTTGTCGATCTGCGAGTAGCCGAGCTGGTCCCAGGGAACGCTCGTGATGCGCGCGGCGGCCAGGTCGAGCCCGGTCCATAGAAAGGGCGCAACGCCGAGCGCGATGCGCACCGATCCAGTAGCACGGCGCACGAGTACCAGTCCCAAGCCGAAGATGCCGAAGTAGAGCCCAAGCACCAGGCTGAATCCCAGCGTGAGCAGCTCCGGCGCCAAAGGTGGCATGTCGCCGTAGTGCATCATGGTGTCGCGAATCCAGTAGCAGTTGCCCACGTACCAGAGGACTCCGCAAAAATACGAGGCGAAAAACGCGCGCCGCAACGGATGGCGCCCGCCAAATACACGGGTTTTTGCTTCGGCGCCCTCTGATTTCGAACGTTCTGATTCGCCGCCTTCGGATTCAGCCTCTTCTGATCTCGAAATTGCCAGCAGCGCCCAAAGCAGCGGCACAAGAGCAAACCACGCAAACACAGATCGCCATGGAGCCATCGGCCCGGCAATCGGGAACGGCAACTCGAGCAGGACCGCGGAAAGTCCCGCTGCGGCCCACGGCTTCCATCCCCAATGCTCTCGCGACGATTGCATACTGGGGCGAGTGTAAAACATCCGGGCTTGCGCTAGAATCTACACATGATCTTTGCCACGATCGCAATTCGGCTACTTGAGGCGCTCTTTTTTCTGGGGATGATCGGGTCGGTCGTCGTGATGCTGATCAGTTTCGTCGAAGACGGCAAAGAGCTCGTCGGCAAAGACTAGTCCGCCACTAGTCTGCCGTCGCCCAGGCCATCGGCGCCGCCGCCCGCCCCGCAAACTGCCCGCATTTGTGCCAATCCTCAAATGCTCCAGATTCTCGCCGCCCAGGATCCGCATAAGCGCCTGAAATCATGCACTTGGTTCCGCGCCTTTAGTTTCCGAAGCGTGCAAAAGCACGCTCCTGCGAAAACTCTGAATTTCGCAATATTTATTTTTAATTGACACTGCCTTCATTGAAAATTAGACTCGTCGCAGAGCGGTCTTTTCGCTCAAAGGATTTTCACCGCCGGCTGCGCCTCGCCGGTCCATTCGCGATGGCCTCAAACCGAACGACCGTTGCACCCCCGAATGACCGCGTGAGGCTGATCGTCGCCTCCTCGGTGATGCTCACTTTCATCTCCTTCTGGCGCGCGGCAGCCATCGTCCTCAATGATCTTGGCTCCTCGGCGTTCTACGCCGGCGGCATCGCTGAACAGGCCGTCGGAGCCGCCGCTCCCTGGTTCATCCTCGGCATCATGCTGTTCAGCTTCGCCGTGCGCGCGGTCTACGTCGAAAGCTGCTCCATGTTCACTCGCGGCGGCGTCTACCGCGTCGTCAAAGAAGCCCTCGGCGGCGGGTTCGCCAAGCTCAGCGTCTCGGCCCTGATGTTCGACTACATCCTTACCGGGCCAATCTCCGGCGTGTCCGCCGGCCAGTACATCACCGGCCTGTTGAACGAGTTGCTAACGTCCGCCAATCAGGCGCATTGGCTGCCTCCCGCCATGATGAGGGCGGGGCAGCCCATCCAGTTCGATATGAATCACACCTCGGCGCTGCTGGCCGGGTTGGTCACCATCTACTATTGGTGGCAAAACATCAAGGGCATCGAAGAGTCCAGCGACAAAGCGCTCCGCGTCATGCAGATCACCACTGTGATGGTGATCGTTCTGTTTATCTGGGGCACTTACACAGTATGGCTGCGCGGAGCGTCGCTGCCTCCGTCGCCGATGCCCGCGCACCTCCATTTCAGTGACGACGCGCTTGGCTTCCTCCGCGGAAGAGGATTGCCCATCTTCGGCTTCTTCGGCATCCTTATGGCCTTCGGCCACTCCATTCTCGCCATGAGCGGCGAGGAGAGTCTGGCTCAGGTCAACCGCGAAATCGCCCATCCCAAACTCAAGAATCTGAAGCGGGCCGCAATTGTCATCGCCATTTATAGCCTCGTATTCACCGGCGGCGCCACTCTGCTGGCTTCAATGCTCATCCCCAACTTCGAGCGGACCCACATCTACCAGGACAATCTGATCGCCGGCCTGGCCATGTACATGGCGGGGCCAATGATGTGGCGCATCGCCTTCCGCATGTTTGTGGTTCTTGTCGGATTCCTGATTCTCTCCGGCGCAATCAACACTTCAATCATCGGCTCAACCGGCGTGCTCATGCGCGTCGCTGAAGATGGCGTGCTCACCGACTGGTTCCGCAAGCCGCATCCCAAGTTCGGCACCAGCTACCGCATCGTCAACCTGGTGTTCGTCCTGCAGATGTTCACCATCCTCGCCAGCCGTGGCAACATCATCATGCTCGGCGAGGCATACGCCTTCGGCGTCATCTGGTCGTTCACCTTCAACAGCCTCTCCATGCTGGTGCTGCGCTGGAAGTATCACGGCGAGCGCGGCTGGAAGGTTCCGCCCAATATCCGCATCGGCAAAACCGAGATTCCCATCGGCCTCATGTCGGTCTTCATGGTCCTGCTGTCGGTGGCCACGGTAAACCTGTTCACCAAATCGGTCGCCACCATCAGCGGCATCATGTTTTCCGTCGTGTTCTTCATCATCTTCACCGTCTCTGAGAAGGTGAACCGGCGCAGGCACGCGCTGACTGCGCGCCAGATGAAGGATCACTTCCAGCTTGAGCACCAGGAAACCATCAGCCGCGAATCCACGGCCATCCGGCCCAACGGCGTCATTGTGACCATGCGCGACGCCAACAATCCGCTGGCCTTGAAGTGGACGCTGGGACGCACCAGCACCGTTGAGCGAGACGTGGTCGTCGTCAGCGTGCGCCTGATGGGCGCCGGCGGCCCGGAATATCTGAGCGCCGAGCAGCAGAGTTTCAGCGAGCACGAGCAGATGCTCTTCACCAAAGCCGTCTCGGTTGCGGAGAGCTTCGGCAAAAGAGTTTCCCTGCTCGTCGTTCCGGCGGGCGACGTGTTTCGCCGCGCTCGTGCAGACGGCAAATTCGCTTGAAGTCGAGTCGGTGGTCGCCGGCCAGTCCAGCTCCATGACCGCCGAGGACCAGGCGTTCCACATGGGCCAGGCCTGGGAGGCGCTGCCCGAGCCGAAGCGTCAGTTCAACTTTTACGTAATCGGCGCGGACGGCTCGACTAAGGTTTTCTACATCGGCCCGCACGCTCCCGCACTCGGCCCCGAAGATGTGGAGCTCGTCCACCGGCTGTGGCTGAACATGCGCCGCGACCCGTTAGCCGGCGATCTGCATCACAGCGACATCATCACCTACGCCTTGACGCGGCTGGCCAGCCAATACGCGCGCGAGAAGCAGGAAATCCTTCGCGACCTCCGCAATTGCCACGCCGGCAAATCGAACGCCCCCATGAAGCTCGGCACGCAGGATACGCTAGGCCTCGGCGGAGTCACTCCGTCGCCCCGCGCCATCAAGCAAACCCGCGACCAGTAACTCCGCGCCACTGCGCTCCGCTTGCTGAATTTGCCGCGACAATGCGATCATTAGGGCAATGAAATGGCTCCGAGCCTGCGCAATCGCTTTCTCATTTGCATTTCGCATTTTTCCGCTGCACAAAAAAGAACTGCCAATCCAACAATAACCACGTGTGTTAGGCCGGAGCGATTTGCTTTTCAGGCGAAGTAACACATGGCCAGCAGTTTCACAAAGAATTGAATTCTGATCTTGAGTTCTCCCTTGAAGGCGAGTGGGAGATCGATGTCGTCCCGCGACACCCGACCGAAATATGCGACGAGTTCACGTCTGCGGTGAACGCTCCAATCCAAGCTCACAACGAGCTTGAAATTGACGGCAGCTACGGCTGGAGCGCGGAGGACGAAGTCGCCGCTTCGCCGCGCGAGTTTGCGTTTGTGACCAACTGCGCGGATCAGCAAGCTGAGACGAAGCGGCTGTGGATCGTACTGGGCGTGAAAGACGGGACGGAAAGCGAGCAAAAGGAGGCTACAGAGAAGCTTGGCACCTCGCCGATGGGGAACGGTCGTCTATGGATCACCGATTCACGCATCAGCCACAGCGCTGATACCCGCGACGATAAACTCGGCAGAATCGAATGGATGCGTTTCACCGTCGAAATTCGGCTGCCAGCCAAAGCAAATCCGAAACCCCTTCCTGCAAAGCCTTAGAACGCCTGTCGACAACTCGAATCCGCCGCACGCGTCGGCAAGTATCGGTCAGGCCAAAAACTCATCCCCCGGCTTCCAATCCACAACCTTAACGCCCGGCGCCGACAAGACGCCGCCAGCTGAGCCGGCGTCCCCGTCAGCGGCGGAAAAGTTCCCCAATGAATCGGCAATACCGTCTCTGGCGCGAGCAACCGGCAGGCGACAGCGGCTTCCTTCGGGTCCATGGTGTAGTAGCCGCCGATCGGCAGCATCGCAACGCGAGGCTGGTAAAGCTCGCGAATCAGCGCCATATCGCCGAAGACGCAAGTATCTCCCGCGTGGTAAAGCACGGGCCCCGCGGCGACGGTGAGCACGAAGCCGGTCGCCACGCCCACATAGTGCGTGCCCTTCTCGTCCGCAGCGCCCGCTGAGTGCTTTGCGTCAACCATCGTGACAGTCACGTCATTCAGAGCCGCTGACCCGCCCAGGTTCATTCCCATCGTCTTCGTCTTACGCCCTGGCCCGGCGATGTAATCGGCAAGCTCATAAATCGCAACCACAGTCGAGTCGTGCTTCTTCGCCACCGGCGCCGCGTCCGAGATATGGTCGCCGTGCCCATGCGTCAGCAGCACGTAGTCGATCTTTTCGGGCAGCACAAAGTCTTTAGGGTATTTGGGATTGTGCGCAATAAAAGGATCGATCAGAATGTTGGTTCCCTGCGCGGTTTGAATCAGCACTGTGGCATGCCCAAGCCAGGTAATGCGCGTTCCCTGCGATTTACTCAATGGAACCCTCCGCGAAAAGCAGTTGGTAGCCAGTAGGGGTCGGCTCTCAACTCAGTCTTCAGCTCTCAGCTTTTCGATTCTAATCCGCGTCTTTGAGACGCCTGTGAAAAGATCCTCAGCGATGTGGTTCAGGGTGCCCCCGGTGCAGGGTCCCCACGGACAGGTCCACGTCCGTGGGGTGGCGATCCCTCGCGTTTGAGAACCGGGGAATAGCACGAACCAGCAATTCCCCGTGCAAGAACTGCTACCCTGGTACCTGTTTTCGCCTGTCAAGCCCTCCATACCCGAAATTTCTTCCCCTACTTCACCTAAGCCATTTATTCCCCGCCATATACCTCGCTATTTTTCGTCTTACCAAGTTTGCCGATTATTTACCTGCAATCGCGCATACTCAAACCATGCATGCTCCATCACAACTTCTCCGGGCCGACCAATCGTCGCAAAAAAATCAGCTCTGCGAGGTCCGCGCGGCGTCACAAATCCGGCCCCAAAACCCCGCGATTTTGTCAAAAATGCAAAAAAAGGTGCACTTCGTTTGGTGCAAAGTGGTGTTAACCCTTTTATCATCAGCATATTTTTCCAAAACTCGCGTCGCAAAAACGCGCAAATTGGAGGCAAATTCGACCCTTTTCGACATAAAAACGGCCTTTTTTGAGACTTTTCGAGACTTTTCCGGGCCTCCTCAACAACCAAAATCTCCCCGCGGATCTGGCCAATTCCAGCTCTCCTTTTTCCACTTGACCTCTGTCTTGAGCCGGCGTAAGTTTGAATCAGAGGCGAACAAATGGCGAAACTAGAGACAGGCGTCGAATCCCTCTTCCCAGCCCTCCCCATCTTTCCGATTTTCCAGCCCTCCCCGCTCCCCGGCCTGCTACCTGAAGACCGGCCTGAAAGACCTCCAACCCTCACGGGGCTCGCCCGCACCGCCGCCGAGGCCCCGCTCGACTCAACCGGCTGCCTCACCGAGTACCGGCCGCTCACCAGCCGCACAATCGTCAACAAAGTAACCTCGAACCGCGGCCTTCCCTTCAGCCACGGCATCAACCCCTACCGCGGGTGCGAGTTCGCCTGCCGCTACTGCTACGCGCGATACACGCACGAGTTCATGGAGATGCAGCCGGAGGAATTCGAACGCAAGATCTACTTCAAGCAAAACGCCGCATGGCTGCTCGAGCAGGATCTGAGACGGCTGAAGCCAGGAACCCAGATCGCGATTGGCACCGCCACCGATCCCTATCAACCCTTGGAGCGGAAGCTCAAAATAACGCAATCGCTGCTCGAAGTATTCGCGCGGCACAGCGGATTCCGCGTGGGCATCATCACCAAGTCTGCGCTGATTTCTCGAGACATCGACTTGCTGAAAGAGGTCGCGAAGAACAACCGGCTCACAGTGCACATCACCGTGACCACGATGAACGCCAAGCTTGCGCGGCATCTCGAGCCGCGCGCTCCGAGGCCTGACCTGCGTATGCGCACGGTAGCCGAGCTGCGCGCGGCCGGCCTTCGCGCGGGAGTCATGTGCTCGCCGCTGATGCCGGGAATCACTGACAGCGCAAGCTCCATCCGTGCAGTAGCCCGCGCCGCGTCGGCCGCCAGTGCTAGTTTTATGGCGGCGGGAGCGCTGTTTCTAAAGCCGTGTTCGCTGCCCACGTTCCTCGGCTTTGTGGGCGAGCATTTTCCCGAGCAACTTGAAGCCTACAAACGCCGCTACGCGGGCAGCGCGTTTGTCTCATCCGCATACCGCGAACGAATGTCCGCGCTTGTCGATCAAATCTGCCGCGAGTTTAAGCTGGGCAAGCGACATACTTACGAAGACACATTGAAGGAAGAAAGCCAGCAAGTCATCGAGATCCAGCCCTGGCTTCCGTTTGCGCCGAGTCAAGCTCCACATAATCAGGGCGCGCAAGATCAACGCGCGCCGCTGCGAGCAGCCATCTAGCGCGTCATAATCACTTCAGAGACGGAGTCTTTCGCGAGAAACTGGCGGTGCCCCGACCATCCCGCAAACAGCCTCTCGATGCTGCGATTGGTAAAGGATCGCTGGATCGGAAATTGCTGCGTCAGTTGCATCTCCACGTCGTCGCCGGCAGTGAGGTGGAAGCGGCAGCGAACCGCCTCTTCGCCCTGCGTTTTGGTGTGGAACAAAGCCAGCACCTGGCCGCCGGGATTCATGTTTGCGAACAAATGGGCTACGACAGGCGCGACCAGCGGCTCAGGCAGATAATCGAGCGCCGACCACAACAGAACCAGGTCAAAGGTTCGCCCGGCAAAGTTGAGCGTGTGATTCAAATAGCCCTCGACATTCCAAATGTCTTTGTCGTCCTCGTCTTTGCCGGTAATCCAGTTTTCGCCGTAGGCATCCACTTCAAGGTCGGCCATAAAAACACTGTGGCCCATGTCGGTGAGAAAGTTGATATTCGAGGGCGAGGTGTAACCGGTATCGATAATGCGCAGTCCGGGTTCAGCCTGAAGGCGCTTGCGGATCACGCTCCATCCGCCGGAGTGGCGTGGCACGCGGGGACCAGAGTTGCCCGGAGCCGATTGGGCTAGCGTGCTCTGTTGTTTTTTGCTGAACCAACTGCGCAGCACCGTGACTCCCTCTCGAGCATCTTCAATCTACCCGTCAATATCGCTGGCAATTTCCTTGAGCCTGATTGAAGATGGCCACCCGGACAAACTATAAAGCCCAGAACCGGAAATGCCGGCAACCGCCGGGCGGATGAACTCGCGCTGCCCGGCGAATGTCGCTCGACTTGCTCGCGGCCCCTGACTTGATCGCGCCCTGCCTTGCTCGCTAGCTTAGGAGCCGCTGCCGGTCTGCGGAGCGGTGGCGCCATCGGCCGGACGCGATACTCCCTGCGTCAGGTCGACCTTGCCGTGGAAGACGGCGTTATCTTCAATGGCCAGGCGAAGGGCGCGGATATCGCCTTCGAGGTGACTTCCGGCGCGGAGCTCGACGCGGCCGCTGGCCACGATATTGCCCTGCACTCGGCCCTGAATCAGCACATCTTTAGCCGTAAGGTCGGCGGCGATATTGGCGTTGGGGCCGATGGTGAGCCGGTTCTCAGCCAGGTTGACGGTGCCTTCCACCCGTCCATCCAGCAGCAAGTCCTCACTGCCTTTCACTTCGCCGTTGATGATGATCGTCTTGCCGATGCGCGCTGGAGAATTTTCTTGAGCCATGGTCACATTCCTTCTCGAATTCCTTAAGTCCCTGCCCGAACTATATCAACCCAGCCACTCAGCTTCAATTCGCGCGGGTCAAAAGCCGCACCAAAAGCCGTAAATCAGGTAACTGCGGTCACGCGGCCGGCGGCACGGCGAGGCAGGTTTTGGAGCCGCGCCTCGATAACTGCGCGTACCCCGCTAAACTAGACATGTGCACCGGCTTCCTTTCCTCCTTCTTGTGCTCTCCTCGGCGGCCAGCGTCCATGGGCAACCGGGCGCTGCGAACCCCCTGTCTCCCGTTCAGATGTCCGCCGCGCAGGGGCAGGCTCTCGTCGCCCGCGCGCTGGCCAATGAATATGCCGCGGCGCGGGACACGAGCCATCCCATGCGGTATGAGCTGCTGAAGACCAGCCCGCGGCTCAGCACAGCCAAGAAGATTTGCGAGACCAGGGACGGGGACGTAGCGCGACTAGTCGCCATCAACGGCAAGCCGCTGAGCGCGGTTGACGAGCAGAAAGAAGAAGCACGCCTGACCGAGTTGCTAATCGACCCCGGGAAGCAGAAGCGGCGAAAGCAGGGTGAAGACGATGACCAGGCACGCGTGCTCAAGGTGCTGCGCGCGCTGCCCACAGCCTTTGTCTACCAGGATGCCGGCCCCGGCGAAGGTCCGCTGGGCAAAGTCGAAAAGTTCTCCTTCAAACCCAATCCAGCCTTCTCCCCGCCCGACCTTGAAACGCAGATTTTGACACAGATGACCGGGGAGATTTGGATCAACCCGGTAAATCTTCGCGTCGTCCGGCTGGAGGGCCACCTGCAGCGCGATGTGGATTTTGGCTGGGGGATTTTGGGACGGCTAAACCAGGGCGGCTGGATCGTGATCGAACAGGCTGAAGTGAGCGGAGGACAGTGGCGCACAGTTCATTTCCAAATGAAAATGAGCGGCCGCGTGGTGTTCAAGGCGCGCGTCTTCGATACCACGGAGGATGAAACCGGCTACGTGCCTGTGCCGGCCGGCCTGGGCTACCAGAAGGCAATTGAGATTCTGCGCGCGGACAAATAGCTGAGAGCAAGTTCGGCGCAATAGAAAAGCGGTCCCGCACTGGATCGCGGGGCCGCCCCTCCTTCTTGATCGCTTTTGTTTTGTAGCGCGTTCCTACATCTTCACAAAGATGATGACCATCGTGAAGAGAGTAAGGGACTCAATGAAGGCCAGGCCGAGCACCAACAACAGCATGATGCCGGGACGTGTCCCCGGATTGCGAGCCAGCGCCTCGACTGCTGAACCGACAGCCTTGCCCTGACCGAGTCCGCACAAGCCGGCGGCCAGGCCCATGCCGATGCCGGCGCCGATGGGAATCAGGCTGGCTACGGCCGAACCGCCATCGGCAAAGACCGGGACGGCAAAGCACAATACCGCCAGTGCCATGAATACGAATTGAAGTTTACGCATAGTTCTCCTGCTCCCTAAGATTGGCCGTTAGTGGGTGGTTGAGGCTCACCGTGCCGGCACAAAAACAGCTTCCAGCTTCTAGCCTTTAGCTTCTAGCTTGTTCATCGGTGAGCTGAGGATCTCAATTCACCAACGCGATGGCTAGACGCCAGCAGCTAGAAGCTAAAGGCTGACCCGATGCCTTTGGCCCCCTCACGCTTGCGACCGTCCGTTTATCCGGAGCGGAAGCAGCTCCAGCGGAAACTTGTTTGAGCTTCTAGCTCCTGGCCTCTAGCTCTTGGCCAGTGAATTGCCAAATTCGTTACAGCGGTTCTTGCGACGCTCCTCCGCCGCTCGACCCATCGGAGAAACTCTCACTCCGGCTTACCACTGGAAAAGCTAGAAGCTAGAGGCTGAAAGCTGTTCTTAATGCTCATGCGCTACCGCCATCGAGAGATAAATCATCGACAGCAGCATGAAAACGAAAGCCTGAATGATAGAAACGGCAAAGTGCAGCCCGAGAAACACGGACGGCACGGCGATTGGAATGATGGAAAACCAAACCAGCGTGAGCAGATCGCTGGCAAACATGTTGGCGTAAAGACGGATGGTGAGCGACATCATGCGGGCCAGGTGGGAGACAATCTCAATGGGAAACAGAAGCGGCGCAAGCCACCACAGCGGGCCCGCGAACTGTTTCAGATAGCCGATGGGGCCGTTCACGCGGATACCGTAGTAGTTGTAATAGATAAAAGTAAGCACCGCGAGGCCGAGAGGAACTTCAGGCATGCCGGTCGGAGTTTCAACGCCGGGGATGAGACCAACCAGCAGGCCGATCAGATTGTTCAACAGAACAAAGAGACCAATGCAGGTAACAAAGGCCTGGAAGCGCTCATACCCGTGGCCGATGACCTGCTCGCCGAGGTCGCCCACGCCTTCGTGGATCATTTCGGCGAGCTGCTGCGCGGGGTTCGGTTTCTCCACTGACAAAGTCAGGCGCACAAAAAGGAAGAACAAGATGAGTCCGCCGGCGACGAGAACTTCCAGCGAGAGTGCGCTGTTGATCGAACCCGCCTTCTCAGCGGCAGCGGCGGGACTCAGCCCGATGGCCTGATACACCCTCATCTCAGTGCCTCTGAGCAGGAGACTCTTCCGGCAGCCGAGGCTGGCAACACGAGCACATCATCCGCAGCTGATCGTCCTTGATCGCCTGCGGCCCGAAAATTTCCTCCACCACGGAGCCAGCGTCCACTCGCTCTGCAGCAGCCTCCCCAATTCCGGAGCAAACGTCGTCGCCGTCCGCTCCCTCCGCAGAATATCCAAGGCCCGATTCTTCGCCGTCTTCATCAACCAGGCCGAAGGATTTTCCGGCACGCCCCGGAATTTCCACACCTCCAGCGCGCGGCAGAATGCGTCCTGCACCACGTCCTCGGCCAACGCAAGGTTGTGCACGCCGAAAATATGCGTCAGCGTGCCAACCATGCGCCCGGCCTTGCGCCGGAAAAGGTGTTCGTCCAGCTGCATTACATGTCCATTTTCATGATCGGCCGCACTTCCACCCAGCCGCCCGCGTCGAAAATCGGGCAGCCCTTCGAAAGCTCCGCCGCCTGCGCCAGATCCTTGGCTTCGACGATCGTGTATCCGCCCACGATGTCCTTGGCCTCGGCAAACGGCCCGTCCGTCACGGCTTTGTCCTTGCCCTTCGCCAGTTTGCCACCCGGCTCCAAGGGGTTCCCGATATCCTTCATATGGCCCTTCTCGCCCAAGGACTTCATCCACGCCCCCCACTTCTCCATCCTTTTCTGAATCGCTTCGGGCGATTGCTGCCACGCCCGGTCCGCCTGCGC
This sequence comes from uncultured Acidobacteriaceae bacterium, assembly GCA_963763585.1. GTDB lineage: Bacteria > Acidobacteriota > Terriglobia > Terriglobales > Acidobacteriaceae > Telmatobacter. Next base: position 114,900 of record CAVXPR010000041.1, read on the forward strand.
GTCATTGCGATACAAATACAAATATTGGCTCATCGTAGTTGCCTCCACTGGAATTG
>CAVXPR010000042.1:0-121623 GCA_963763585.1 uncultured Acidobacteriaceae bacterium
AGGTTGGTGTCGATGACATCGTGCCAGGCACTGTCTTCCATCCGAAGCATGAGACCGTCGCGCGTGACCCCGGCATTGTTGACCAGGACATGAATCTGCTGAAATTTCGCCTCGATTTCGTCAACAACCCGCTGGACATCGGCCGAATCGGCGACGTTGGCGGCATAGCCCTCGGCCGTCCCGCCGGCCTCGCGGATCGCTTGCAGCGTCGTCTGCAAACCTTCGAGCGTGCGGGCAACACCGGCGACGGTCGCTCCGCAGGCGGCGAGCTTGACCGCGATCGCCCGGCCAATGCCGCGCGATGCGCCGGTCACCAGCGCCACTTGCCCCGTCAAGTCCACCCGACAACCCGCGGAAGTTCCGCTCGATCCCTCGGCCATGATCGTCACATCCTGGGAGATCTGCTTCGTCCACGCCAAACCGAGACGTAATCGGTCCCGCACGGGCCAGACTCAAGTCGAACTCGTACCAGTCTTGAGCATAAGGTGAATCGTACGCACGGTTATAATCAGGGCCGTCAACCGCCAGCAACCCCAAAAACCCGCCGTCCATCCGAGACTAGATTTCCCCGAGGGCCCTATTTTCCTGATTTTTCCGTGGTCTGAGATCTCGGCAAATTACGCTGCGGTTTTGGCCGTCTGCTTGCCTTTCGGCCGCGGCTTCTCGTGGCCCAATCGTCGGCGACATTGAGCAATTGGGCCAATGGCAGCTCGAAGCCGGGCAAGAGCGGGGTCTGATACGATTCCTCGGCCTTGACGACGACTGTCGGACCTTCGCCGGTGTCGTTCTTGAAAACGGTCATCGTTCTGTCAAACCGATCGATGACCCAATACTCCGACAACGCCGATCGCCTCGGTATTCGCGTCGTTTTTCCTCGTAATCGCGAACGCGGTCGCGTTTCGCTGCGAGACGAACTCGGCGACGATCGCCGGTACATCACTCTGCGGATTCGGAACGCGTCCGAGCCCAACCCAGATCACGCGATCGGCCCGGCGGCGGCTGTCGGGCAAGCGCGATGTATTGTTCGGCCAGCGTCTTATCAAGCATCGAGCCTTGAGGATGGTTGATACTGGTAATGCGAAGAGGAAACCGAGTTCTTCGTTAGGATCGCGTTCCGATTCGCCGGGGGCAGGACTCACGATCAAGACTCCATGAATCAGTTCGTAGACGAACCGGTCGTCGTAGTCGGTGACGGCGTCGAATTCCTCGGGAGTCATCAGCATCCCGTTGGATGCGCGGTTGAGCCTGATCCGTTTCGTTTTCGTCTTCTGGGCGATGCTCATGGTCCGCACCTTTCGACGATCAGCGGCGAAGCGATCAGCATCATCTTCGCGATCTAAACTCGTCTCATTCTACCGCGCCGGAACGCTGGTGCAGGGAGTCTTGCGGTCGATGCGTTTGAGCAGTCCGGTGAGGACGCGGCCGGGCCCGATTTCGTAGAAGGTGTCAAAGCCGTCGGCGAGCATCCGGCGCATCGAGTCTTCCCAGCGGACTCCCTGGAGCACCTGGGCGACCAGCGTGCGGCGGATATCGTCGGGGTCGGCGTGGGGGGTGGCGTCGACGTTGGAGTAGACGGGGATGCGCGGCGGGACGATCGGTGTCTGGGCCAGCACCTGCGGCGAGCTGGTCGTCGGCCGGCTTCATCAATTCGCGAGTGAAACGCGCCGGCGACCTTCAAGGGGACGACCTTCATGGCGCCCAGCTCGGTGGCGATCGGCTCGACGTGTTCCAGGGCCGGTCGCGTCGCCGGAGACGACGATGTTGCCCGGGCCGAGCAGGTTGGCCTTCCAGAGTCGGCCCGAGGGGGCGACGCGGCGGCAAAGCTCGTCGACGGCCGGCTCGTCGAGGCCCAGGACGCTGGTCATGCCGCTGGGCGTGGCCAGGGCCGCGGCTTGCATGGCCTGGCCTCGCTTCTGGACGACCTTGAGCCCCGACTCGAAATCCATCGCACCGGCGAAGACCAGGGCGGTGTATTCGCCCAGGCTCAGCCCGGCCGCCCCGCGCAGTCGGCGACGATTTCGGGATTGCGTAGCCTTCAGGCTCTCGAGCGCCGCCAGGCTGGCGACGAAGATCGCCGGCTGGCTGACGTCGGTCGATTCGAGCGCATCGGCGGGCCCGTCGAAGCAGAGCCGCCGCAGGTCGATCCCGAGGATCTCGCCGGCCCGATCGTTTGGATGCGGATGGTGTTGGTGGCCAGGTCGTTTAACTGCTGCTCGTTCAAGCCGGCACCCGACATGCCTAGTTGCAACACGGGAACGCTCGAGGCGTTGTACTGAATGATGAATGGCGGCACGGTCCCGGGGGGCAGGGAACGCAACTGCACCTGGCTGATGGCACTTACCTGAGCCACGGCCTGACCGATATTCACGTTGGGGTGAAAGTAGACCTTGATGATGCCTTCGCCGACGAGCGACTGCGACTCGATGTGATCGATGTCGTTGACCGTGGTGGTCATGCCGCGTTCGGCGTTGGTGATGATGCGTTGGGCGATCTGGTCCGGCGAAAGTCCGGCGTACTGCCACACGACGGTGACCACCGGGATATCGATGTTGGGAAAGATGTCCGTCGGCATCGACTCGATGCTGTAGACGCCAAGAATCAAGATGAGCAGCGCAAAGACGACGAAGGTATAAGGCCGCCTGAGCGCAAGCCGGACAATCCACATCATAGGGCTGGTATTTGCTCCTCGGCTGGCGTTTTGAAGGCGTTCAGGCCAGTCGCTGGCCGGTCATCAATAGGCAGCCGTATACGAAAACGCAAATCGAGGCCGGTTTTGAGCAATTTTCGGCGCGTGCCGACTCCCCGCGCGCCGGGCCGGATCGCACAGAGTCTATCTCCGGCAAGGCGTTTCATTGAACCTACTTATGGTAGCTGATCGGGATGGAAATGATCGAGCAAGACGAAGAGAACGAACGCGGGAAAAGGGAGGCTCAAACTTAATCCCACGTTGATAGGACGCCTGCGGGGCGGAAAAGATTCGGCGATTGAAATCTGGCGCGGGGATGAGAGTGTCCTGCGGCTGAGAAGCGCGTCTAAGGAACATCGCGCTAAGCGCGGAGAAGTGGACAGAAACGGCGGTTCGCCTGGCTCCGATAGACTGTGAGATGAATTTCAAAAAAGGGATTGGTCTCAGTCTCCGGTGAGGGGCGCGGAAAAGGTCTGTCGTTGGGGACCCCGGGTGTTTCCACCCCAGCGACGAAGACCTGTCGCCGGGGACCCCGGGTGTTTCCACCCCAGCGACGAAGACCTGTCGCCGGGGACCCCGGGTGTTTGGGAAGGGTAGGCTTGGTCCCATATAATCGATCTTTCCTTAAGGAAAGATTGGAACCCAGAGGAAAGACAGGATTTTCAGCGAATGAGGGTGTGCAAATTCTTCCTGTGAACCAGAAATATGGTACGAAAGAGATTTTGTGCTCGTCGCAGGGCTCATCCCCGGTGAAGTTCAGGCACACTTCCATCTTCGGCGCCGCGTCCGCCATGAGGCTTCTGGCGCGGGTTTTTGTGCTGGCTGCTCTGGTTTTGAGCGCAGGCACAGCATTCGCGCAGAGTTCAGACTCGATCGATCAGATTCGAGTGATCGGCAACCGGCGGATTCCCAAGGAAACGATTCTCGCCCGGATGTTTACCCATCCCGGCGACACCTACGATCCTCTCTCGGTTGAGCGCGACTTCAATTCCTTATGGAACACGGGATATTTCGAAGATCTGCGCATTGAGCGCGAGGACACAGAGAAGGGCATCATTCTGGATGTTTTCGTCCGGGAGAAGCCGACGATTCGGGACATCATCTACAAGGGAAATAACTCGATCACGAACTCCGACATTCTGGATGCCTTCAAGAAGGAAAAAGTGGGGCTTTCAGTCGAGAGCCAGTACGACCCGACCCGGATCACACATGCCGAGAACGTGATCAAAGAATTGCTGGCCCAGCACGGCCACCAGTTTGCGACGGTAAAACCTGACGTGAAGACCGTTCCGCCGGCCTCGGTGCAAGTCACGTTCAACATCAAGGAAGGCCCGGTCGTGAAGGTGGGCAAGATCACCTTTGTGGGAAATGAGCACCTGAACGCGATTTACCTGCGGCGGGCCATGAAGAACCTCAAGCCCATCGGCATTCCGTATTCCATCGTTTTCGAGGATCTGTTTCCACAGACATACGACTCGTCGAAGCTAGAAGAGGATACCGAGCGGGTGCGCCAGGCCTATCGCGACAAAGGCTACGCCAGCGCAGCCGTGGAACAACCCAAGACCCAGATTCGCGATGAGGGCGGGCTGAACTGGTTCACCTTCAGGCCTAACAAGGGCAAGCGCATCGACATTTCGATGACGATTGAAGAGGGCGGCCGCTACCGGTTGGGCACCATTACGTTTTCAGGCAATAAGCAGATCACCAACGCGAGAGCTTTGCGGTCGACCTTCCCAATTAAGGACGGGGACTGGTTTAGCGCCACCGATGTCAGCAAGGGATTGGACAACCTGAAGAAGGCCTACGGGGGCCTGGGATATATCAACTTCGGAGCCATTCCCAAGATTACCTACGACGAGCAGAAGAAAACTGTTTCAATGGACATCGACATCGACGAAGGAAAGCAGTTCTTCGTCTCGCGCATCGAGTTCACGGGGAACACGACAACTCGCGATAAGGTTATCCGCCGCGAACTGATGCTGGACGAGGGTTCCGTCTACAACTCGCAACTGTGGGAGTACAGTTTGCTGCGCCTCAACCAACTGCAGTACTTCGATCCGCTGAAGGTCGATCAGGACTCGGAGGCTCACCAGGACCCCGATAACGGTACGGTGGAACTGCTTTTGAAGGTGCATGAGAAGGGCAAGAACTCGATCGGCCTGAATGGCGGCGTCAGCGGACTTTCGGGTGCGTTTCTGGGACTGAACTACTCGACGAACAATTTTTTGGGATTGGGCGAAACGCTGAGTTTGCAGGCCAATCTGGGTAGCGTAAGCCGCACTTTCCAGTTCGGCTTCACGCAGCCTTACTTCCGCAACCGGCCGATCAACATTGGGTTCCAGGTCTTCAACAACAAGCAGGACTACAACGCAGCCAAGAACTACGAAACCACCACGGGCGCATCGCTGAACCTGTCAAACGCGGAGAAGTCGCTGACGCAGAACTACAACGTGGGATCAGACGGATTGACTTTCTCAATCCAATACCCGCTAAAGAGGCACGCGTTCCAGCGTTTGGGCATGACCTACTCGCTGACCAAGTCCACGATTACGGCCTTCAGCACGGCGTCGTCGACCTTCTTCCAGACCATTGCCTTCCGCTCCGGGGTGCAGGGATCGAACCCGCTGGCGGGTATCGTGAACAGCAACATTTCGCTCACTTACACCTACGACACGGTTAGCGATCCGATCAGGCCTCGCGGGGGCAAGCAATACTCGGCGTTTATCCAAACGTCGGGATTATGGGGCAGCGTTCGCTACGTGAATCCGGTAGTGGCCTACAAGCAATTCATCCCCATGCACTACCTGAAGTTTTCAAAGGACGGCCGCAATGTGCTGGGTGTGAGGGCGCAATTGGGCTACATTCAGGGTTTTGGCGGGGACGTGGCTCCGCCCAACAATCGTTTCTACGCCGGCGGCGAACAAGAATTGCGCGGGTTTGACGTGCGCGGCGCGACGCCTTACGGCTATGTGCCCTCGCGAGTCAATTTCCAGCTCACCAATCCCGACGGCAGTTGCGTGCCCCGCGACCCCACCAATCCCCAGGACAACCAGTGCATCCAGGTACCGCTGCCGGTTTACGGCATTGCCTCCATCGGCGGCGATACGGATCTGACCGCCAACGCGGAGTACCGCATCCCTGTTGTAGGACCTTTCACTTTTTCGTTTTTCGACGACTTCGGCCTCGACGTGGCTACAAGCCATGCACAGTTGACGCAAAGTCCCGAGGGATTCGCGACGCTGACGGCACCGCTTTATGGCTGCCCGGTGTACAACAACGGATCGTGCCAGGGCGGCATTCCCGGCACACAGGTGGGTTTCCGCAAAGATATTCGCCCGGTTGCAGGCACCAACTTCGTTCCACGTATGTCAACCGGCGCCGAGCTTTCGGTGATCATGCCGATTATCAACGCTCCCTTCCGCCTTTACTTTGCCTATAACCCGCTGCGCCTGTATGAGCGGCCCTATTGCAACGAGGTGAACCTGGGGCAGAAGCAGCTGAGCTGCTCGGCGGAGTTGATCACGCGGGCCATGTTCCCCCCGGGCGGCGCGGGCGATTACACCTACCAGGAAGCTATTGAGTCTTACGGAGCGCAGAACATCTTCCGCGAGCCGAGGAAGACGTTCCGGCTGACGGTGTCGACGACGTTCTAGGGGACGATTTTGATCGGCGGCTGGTTTGACGCTGCTTAATTCAGGCTCCTATAATCCCCTTTAGTTCCTGGCCAGCCCCAAGTGCGCACGAGATGTGAGCAGGATTGATGCCGGACGGAGCAGGGAAAGCAGAGAACGAAATTCTGCGATCCGAAGCTGCCGCGCCGGCGGGATTGGTACGCGGGAACCCCGAAGGAGTAATTGAATCGCATGAAGCGTCTGCCCTTGTTCGCGCTGTTTTTTACCCTTGCAACCGGTCTTTCAGCCATAGGTCAAACCACCGCAGTACCGCCTGCGCAAAAGTCCAGCGGGGGACCTGGCGTGGGAGAAGCCAGGGTCGCGGTGATCGCTTTTCAGGCGGCCATCGGCAAGACCAATGAGTTTCAGCGCGACCTCGCCGACCTGCAGAAGAAGTATGAGCCGAGGCGCGAGAAGCTGAAGACCCTGAACGACGAGGTAGACAGCCTGACCAAGGAGCTGCAGGATCAGGGCACGCAGTTGAGCGAATCGGAGCGCGTGAGCCGCGCCCGGACCCTGGACGAGAAGAAGAAGGAGCTGGACCGCGAAACGCAAGACGCGCAGAGCGACTTCCAGAACGACTTGCAGCAGCTAATCAGCACGATAGCCGAAAAAGTGGGCACGCTGATGACCGACTACGCGACGAAGCATGGATATACGCTGGTGCTGGACGCGGGCGACCAGCAGAATGCCATGGTGCTCTACGCAGTGCCGTCGACCGATATCACCCAAACCATCATTGACGCGTACAACCAGAAGTCCGGAGTACCGGCGCCACCGCCTGATGCGCCCGGAGCGGGAGCGGGCCAGCCGGCCGTTGATGCGCCCCAGCCGCAGCCGGCGCATTGATACAGGGACCAAGCCACCCCAGCGACAAAGACCTGTCGCTGGGGACCCCGGCAGGGACTGAGGGACTGAGGGACCAGGGACTGAGGGACTAGAGCGGGTTGCAGAAATGATTCGGAAGGGGCGAAAGACGCCCCTCAGGGGCTGAAGCCCCAATGTTTATGCGACTTTAACGACACGGCTAAAGCAGTGCCCTTTCAAAACAGGATTTATGCGATCAGTTGGGGGAGAGCTTGCTGCCCACTGCCCCCTGTATAATCGCGATAGTTCCTGCTGACGATTCCGTTTGCGTCCTTTTCGACCCTTGCGCCGACCGGCGTGGAGTTTCCGTGGAAAAGCCGTGAGGTTGGTCAGAAGATTCGGCATCGATTTGCGTCTAAACGAGAAGCCGGACAGGAATACCGAAGGAGTTTTTGATACAGATGAAACGCACTCTGACACTTTGTCTTCTGCTGGCCTCAGGCATGTTCCTGAGCGCCGCTGCCCAAACGCCTGCTGCATCGGCTCCGCCAGCCGCAGCTGCCGCCGGGCCCACCAGAATTGCCGTGGTCGCTTTTCAACTGGCCGTGGCCCAAACCAACGAGGGGCAGCGCGACTTTGGCGATTTGCAGAAGAAGTACGCGCCCAAAGAGGCCTCTCTCAAGACTCTCAGCGATGAGATTGACACCCTGAGCAAGCAGTTGCAGGACCAGGGCGCGACCCTGAGCGATGTGGAACGGGCCAACCGCAGCAAGACCATCGACGAAAAGAAGAAGCAACTGGACCGCGAGACCGAAGACTTGCGGAACGATGGCCAGCAGGATATGCAGGACCTGTACACCACGCTCGCATCCAAGGTGTACGACGTGATGCAGTCCTATGCCGAGGCGCAGGGGTACACGCTGGTTCTTGACGTTTCGCAACAGCAATCGCCGGTGCTTTACGCCAGCGGCGGCACCAACATCACCAAAATGGTGATCGATGCTTACAACCTGAAGTCTGGTGTGCCTGCTCCGCCGGCCCAGCCAGCGCAGCCCGCGGGCGCGGCGCCGAGGTCGAGAGGGCTAACTCCTCCAACGACGCATTCGCCTTCGGCGGTTCCCTCAGCGCACTGATAATGGCGATGGATTGATCAACATTCCATTGACAGTGTGGTGCTGAGGATTGGGAATTGGCTTGAATCGAAGGCCCCGGATAATCGGGGCCTTTGCTTTGCCCTTATTCAGGGACCGCGGCTGTGGAAAATTTTGTGGATAATTCCCGGATAGCCTTAGAAAAAAGGCAGTTTTTTCCTCTTGTCAGCTGGAATCGGATTCTGATAGAAGGCCTAACCCTTTATTTTTGAACGGGAGTTTGGCGGCTGCTTGATGCGGGCGAGGTTGAGCTGCGCTCAGATTGCCCTAGCGGCGGTGCTTCCGGGTTTCCACAGCCGACCATAAATGGGCTGTAACAAAGTCCACAGAAAGCGAAGAGTTTGGCATGACTTTTGCTGGTCATTTTTGGGTTTCTTCGCCAATGCGCAGGACGGCCAGGAATGCTTCCTGAGGAATGTCGACTTTGCCGATCCGCTTCATGCGCTTTTTGCCCTCTTTCTGCTTCTCGAGGAGCTTGCGCTTGCGGGAGATGTCGCCGCCGTAGCACTTGGCGATGACGTTTTTGCGCAGAGGGCTGACGGTTTCGCGGGAGATGACTTTGGCTCCGATGGCGGCCTGGATGGCGACTTCAAACTGCTGGCGCGGGATGAGCTCGCGCATCTTCGAAACCAGGGAACGGCCGCGCTCATAGGCGTGGTCGCGATGGACGATGATGGAGAGCGCATCGACAGGCTCGCCAGCGATGAGAATGTCGAGCTTGACCATGGGCGACTCCCACTCGCCGGCGAGCTGGTAGTCGAGCGATGCGTAGCCGCGCGAGATGGATTTCAGCCGGTCGTAAAAATCGAGAACAATTTCATTGAGCGGCAGTTCGTAAGTGAGCATGACGCGGGTGGGCGTGACGTACTCGAAGTTGATCTGCTTGCCGCGCTTTTCTTCGACGAGCTTGAGAATGCCGCCGACGTACTCCTCGTTGGTGAGAATTTTGGCGGTGATGACGGGTTCGCGGATAGAGGAGATACTTTGCGGTTCGGGCCAGCGCGAGGGATTGTCGACCTCGATCTCTTTTCCGTCGGTCATGGTGATTTGATAGCGCACGCCAGGAGCGGTGGTAATCAGGTCCAGCTCGTACTCGCGCTCGAGGCGTTCCTGAATGATCTCCATATGGAGGAGGCCGAGGAAGCCGCAACGGAAGCCGAAGCCAAGGGCGACGGAGCTTTCCGGCTCAAAGAAGAAAGAGGAGTCGTTGAGGCGGAGCTTCTCGAGAGCGTCGCGGAGCAGCGTGTGCTCGTGCGAATCCACGGTGTACAGGCCGGAGAAGACCATGGGCTTGATGTCTTCAAAACCGGGCAGGGCGTGCGCAGCGGGGTGGGCGTCGTCGGTGATGGTATCGCCAATTTTGGTGTCGCCGACGTGCTTGATGGTGGCGGCGAAGAATCCGACCTCGCCGGCAATCAGCTCGCCGATTTCAACGGGCTTGGGGACAAGCACGCCCATGGAATCGATCTCGAAGGATTTTCCGTTGGCCATGAACCGGATGCGCTGGCCTTTGCGCATGGTTCCCTGCATGACACGGACCAGTACGATGACACCGCGGTAGGCGTCGAACCACGAATCGAAGATGAGGGCCTGCAGCGGCGCATTGGGATCGCCCTTGGGAGGCGGAAGCCGGTGCACGATGGCTTCGAGCACTTCTTCGACGCCCATGCCGGTTTTGGCGCTGACGGGGATGGCATCGGTAGCGTCAAGCCCGACGGCCTGCTCGATGTCCTCCTGAGTGCGCAGAACGTCGGCTGAGGGCAGGTCAATTTTGTTAATCACGGGAATCATCTCGAGGCCGTGATGGAGGGCGAGATAGGCATTGGCGAGGGTCTGGGCTTCGACGCCCTGTGTGGCGTCGACGACGAGGAGCGCGCCCTCGCAGGAGGCCAGCGAGCGCGAGACTTCATAGCTGAAGTCGACGTGGCCGGGCGTATCGATCAGATTGAGCTGGTAGGTGTTTCCGTCGCGGGCTGTGTACATCATGCGCACAGCGTGCGCTTTGATAGTGATGCCGCGCTCCCGCTCGAGGTCCATGTCGTCGAGGATCTGGGCCTGCATTTCACGACCGGTAACCGAACCCGTCAGCTCAAGCAGGCGGTCGCTGAGCGTGGACTTGCCGTGATCGATGTGCGCAATAATCGCGAAGTTGCGGAGAAAACGGGCGTCCATTGGAGGGCTTTCGGAGGGGTTGGCTTTAGGAATACGATGCGCATTTTGCGGTGCGCGCGCTCGATTTCGTCCTCTATCGCTAGCTTATCATCGGGATAGTCTTGACTACGTTCACCCAGTTGCGCGGTTCATTGAGGTTATTCGCAAATATGCGTTGGAGTCGATTGCCGGCGTCGCGCCTGATGGCGGGAGTTGCCGTGCTGGCGTTGTCGCTGACCGGGTGCACGCCGACGGACTCTCATGAATCCATGGCCGCACAGCCGAAGCTGGCGTTTGCGCCGACGGTCGCCGCGATTGACCCGGCGCAACCGGCTCAGGCTGCCAGCCAGGTGCGGCCCGCGTCAACGCCGTCGGGGCCCACGCCACCTGGGCCAACGGCGCCTGTGCCAATGCCGCCGCCGCTCACGCCGGAACAGCAGCGCGTTCGGGTGCTGATCACACAGGTTGAGGCGGCCTATACCCGCGGCAGCGCCGACTACCAGAAGGGAATGCTGGCCGAAGCGAAAGAGGAGTTCGATCGCGCGGTGGATCTGATGCTCGCGAGCGGCATCGATATCAAGAGCAATGCGGAGTTGCAGGACGAATTCGACAAGATTGTGGACCAGGTGAATGCGCTGGAGATGGATGCGCTGAAGCAGGGCAACGGATTTGTGCCGAAGGAAGAAACTACGCCGTCAGAGGCGGCGAGCGACATTACGTTTACGTCCGATCCGAACCTGGTGGCGAAGGCCACGGCCGATCTGGCGACGACGAAGTCCGATTTGCCGCTGGTGGTGAACGACTACGTGGCCACGTACATCAATTTTTTCGCGAATACGCAGAAGGGGCACAATACGCTGCTGCATTCGTTTGAGCGCAGCGGGCACTACAAGGCGATGATTCAGCGGATCCTGGCGGAGGAGGGCGTGCCACAGGATTTGATTTACCTTGCGGTTGCAGAGTCAGGATTCAATCCGAAGGCGATCGATCGCAAATCAAGGGCGGGCGGCATGTGGCAGTTTATGCCCGGCCCCTACTACGGCCTGACCCGCAATGCCTATGTCGACGAGCGCTTCGATCCTGAGAAATCAACGCGCGCCTACGCACGCTACATGAAATTCATCTATAGCGAACTGGGCGATTGGTATCTCGCAATGGCTGCCTACGACCATGGCGCCGGGAACATCCAGCACGAAGTGGCCAAGACCGGCTACGCCGATTTCTGGGAGCTGTACAAACGAGGAGAGCTGCCCAAAGAAACCGCGAACTACGTGCCCGAGATTCTGGCCGCCATTATCATCGCGAACAACCCCAAACAATACGGGTTCGACGATGTGACTCTCGATCCTCCAGTTTTGACCGACACCGTGACGATCAACTATTCCATTGATCTGAGATTGGTGTCAGACCTTGTGGGTGCGCCGGTGGATGAGCTGGAGGCGCTCAATCCCAGCCTGCTGCGGATGGACACTCCGCCGGATGCATCTTTTGATCTGCACCTGCCGGCAGGCACTGCGACGCTGTTTGACCAGCGCGTGGCACTGATTCCGGAGGCAAGGCGGAATTCCTGGCGCTACCATGCGGTGGTCGCGGGGGACACGCTGGCTTCAGTTGCGGAGGAGTACCGGGTGACGGCGTCGGCGCTTGCCGAGGCCAACCAGCTAACCGCCCGGGATAGCATTGCGGGCGTTGAGGCGCTGGCGGTGCCGGTTCCACCGTCTGCCGAGCCCTCGACCCGCGCGCGGATGTATACCGTGCGGCGCGGCGATACGCTGGTGACGATTGCGGACCGGTTTGGCGTTTCCCTGAGCCAACTGCGGAGCTGGAATTCGATCCCTACGGGCTTAAAGGTGGCGCCAGGCCGACGCCTGCGCGTAGCTGAGCCTGCACCTGTGAGCGCCCCAAGCCGGCGTCGGCGCGGGACCGGAAGCACCGCCAGCGGGGCAAAAACGGGGGCTGGGAATGCGGCGGGGAATGGAAGCAGGCCGGGCAATAATTCGGGGGCTGCCGCGACCAGGCGTGGCGGGGCTGCTGCAACCCATAAGCCGACGAGTAAGACTCCCACAAAGGGCAGGCACCACGGGGCGAAGAAGGACTAGAGCCTGTTATTGACTTCACCGAGGGCGGCTCTGGGAGCCCAAGAAATATTCGCTGAAACCCCATTCAACGCTTGTGTTTTGCTTGTATTCAAGGGCAAGCTAAGGCTACAATCGCTTGCGCGAGCAGAAGTGTATTGCACGCAGCGCGAATAGCGAAACCCAAAATGGCGAAAAAATAATCTGCGGCGATCCGCTGGAGGCAATCGGATGGATGATGTGCTGAGGATGTACGCGACGAGTGACGGCGACCCATTTGGGAAGCCGGGTGACCTGGACTCCGGTCAGGTCGAAGCCTTTGTTGAAGAGGAAGATGATTTTGAAACTGCCGGCATTCTTACTTCTTCAGATGATGACGATGAAGTGATCGTCGAAGAGACGGTGATTGCGATTGTCGCGACGCCTGCGACGCCGCCCAAGCCGAAGAAGGCCGCGGCGAAGAAGGTAGCGAAGGCAAAGGCTCCAGCGAAAGCTCCGGCCAAGAAGGCTGCGAAGAAAGCGGCAAAGAAGGCTCCGGCCAAGAAAGCTGCCAAGAAGGTAGCGAAAAAGAAGGTAGCGAAAAAGAAGGCGGGGAAAAAGGCTGCCAAGAAGGCGGCAAAGAAGGCTCCGGCCAAGAAAGCCGCCAAAAAGGCAGGGAAGAAGAAGGCTGGGAAGAAGGCTGGCAAGAAGTCGGCGAAAAAGAAAGGTCCGAGCAAAAAGGCAGCCAAGAAGGCCGCAAAGAAAGCCAAGAAGGCCGCGAAAAAGAAGGGTAAGAAGTAACTTTCGCGCGCCTGCGCCGGCGATACGTTTTGCGCTGGCGGTTTTGGCGAGCGAGAGCGATTAGCTGCGGGGACGGCCGTTTTACGAGGCCGCTTAGCGGGAAAGCAACAAGACTGAAGAGCCCGGCTTGAGGAGGTTAACTCTCAAGCCGGGCTTTTTGCGTTTGCGGGGTTTCGAGCCGGTTTACGGAAGGGCCGCGAGCACATCGGAGGCCGACGTGTTTGGATTGACCTTGACCCAAACCTGGGCGATTTTGCCATGGGGATCGATGAGGAACGTGTTGCGATTTGCGATCGTGATTCCGGCAAATCCGCCGAGCGAGCCATATGCGCTGACTACTTTGTGGTCGGGATCGGCAAGCAGGTGGAAGGTCAGCGAATCCTTGGTGCAGAACTGCTTGTGGCTGTCGACCGTGTCAACGCTTACGCCCAGGATCACGGCGTTCTTGGCGTCGAACTGCGGAAGCGCGTCTTGAAACTTGTGCGCCTCAATGGTGCAGCCGGTGGTCATGTCCTTGGGGTAGAAGTAGAGCACGACCCACTTGCCATGAAAGCTATCGAGCGAGATCGGCTCGCCGGTTTGCGAGGGCAGGGTAAAGGTGGGCGCGGACTGGCCGACGGCGGGCATGGTCTGATCGTCAGCGCGGACGGTGACGAATGGGATTGCGGCGAGAATCGCCACTACGACTGCGAGAAGAAGAAACTTTTTCACGGGAAAAACCTCCTAGGTGCGGGGAACGAGGGAACGAGGGAACAAGGGAACGAGGGAACAAAGAAACCGGAAAGTTGCGGCGGCTGAGCCCTGTTCACTGTTTCACTTTATCACCGGCGCGCGGCGACAATTGTAATTCCAACGTCACTGGCGCGCTTGAGCAGGGCTTCGCGGTCGAAGAGCAGGGTGCGGGCGGCCTCGATGGAGAGGCATGTGGCTCCGGCACGGATCATGGTTTCGATGGTTGATTGGCCGATGACGGGCACGTCGAAGCGCATGTCCTGATTGGGCTTGGCGACTTTGACGACGGTGAGGCGGCGGTTCAGAATTGAAGGGCTCCGCTGCGGCGTCGCCGGGCGTGGGCTCGGCGAGTGCCGTCGATTCGTTGAGCGAGCGCATGAGAAGGCCGGCGCGGTCGATGGTGGCGTCGGTGCCCTCCATTGCCTCGACGGCGACGCAGGCTTGCGCGGCCACGACGACGGTTTGGCCAATGTCGAAGGCGGCGAGCGACTGCGCGACGCCGAGGCCGTACTCGATGTTGAGACATTCGTCAGCGTCGGGAGCGCGGCTGGTGAGAACGCCCTCTTGGGCCAGCAGAGGCTCAAGGAAAGTGGTGGAGCTAATCAGTTCGATGCCCTCGTCGCTGAGGACTTTTGCAATTGCGCCGAGAAGCGCATCGGTCGAGCGCGTGCGCAGATTGAGCAGCAGCTTGGCGAGACGCCAGTCGGGCCGGATGCTCGAGAAGATTTGCTTGTGCTTAACCTGGCCGGCCATGACGGCCTTGGCGACTCCGGCGTTTTTGAAGGTTTCAATGAGGCGCGAAAGCTCGCCAAGCGAGAGCCAGTGCACGGTGATGGAGGAGTCAGCTTCGGCGCGGCGGTTGATTTCGGGATCGGTTTCTTCTTTGATGGCGGCGACAACGACTTCGAGCCCTTCGGCGCGCGCCGCATCGAGGAGCAGAAAGGGAAAGCGGCCATTGCCGGCGATGAGGCCCAATTTCATTTCGATTGCATTTCCCTTAGAATGGACGCCCATCATGTCACACACCTACTGTTGTGCGCTGTTTCATTGTGTTTTTTCGACCAAGGAGCGGCGAAAGATTATTGCGCCCGAAAGCCAGCCTCGATTGTGGGAATATATGGGCGGCATCGCGCGTGAACACAAGATGAAGGCACTTGGCGTGGGCGGGATGGATGACCACGTGCACCTGCTTTTGTCTCTGCCGTCGTCCTTGCCGATGGCCAGGGCAATGCGGGAGATTAAGAGCGGATCTTCGCGGTGGATGCACGAAACGTGCGGAATCGCAACGTTTGAGTGGCAAGAAGGATATGGAGCGTTTTCGATTGGGTGGGCGCAGGTGGCGGGAACGCTGGCGTATATCGCAGGGCAACAAGAGCACCATCGGCAACGCGATTTCCAAGCGGAGTTTCTTGTGTTCCTGAGAAAACATCATATCGAGTATGACCCGCGATACGTGTGGGGGTAGCATTCGGGCGGCCCTACGGGACGCGTATGGGTTTGTGGCGATGCGTTCCCAGGGTTCTGTCCGCTGGCGCGGACGCCACCCTGGGCTATTTTCGTTTCCTCCCTCCGGGAGGAGGCGGAGCACGTATGTTCGGAGGCGGAGCACGTATGTTCGGGGGCGGAGTGCGAGTTCGGAGGCGGAGCACGTATGTTCGGAGGCGGAGTGCGCAATTTGCAAGCGGCGGTGCGTCAACACGGAGCGGCGGCGCGTCGGCTCGGAGCCGCAGACCAATTGAGGTATCGCTCAGCCCTCTCGAATGCGAGGCAAAGGTCCCCATTTATTTGATTACTCCGCGCTTGCTGGTTTCGATGAAGTTGACGAGCAGGGCTACGTCGTCGCCGGGTAGCTCGCGCATTTTTTCGAGGGCTTGCGTGGTGTTGAGCTTGGCCGCGAGCAGTGCGCGATAGGCTTTTTGCAGTTGCTGGAGGCGGTCAGGTGTGAAGCCGCGGCGCTCGAGGCCGATTTTGTTGATGCCGAAGGCGCGATTTTCGCGGCGCGATGAGGTGAGCGAGAAGGGAAGCACGTCTTGCGTGACGATGGTGCCGCCGCCGATGAATGAGTACTCCCCGAGCGTGCAGTGCTGGTGGACGGGGCAAAAAGCGCCGAGGGTGACGTGATCCTGAATGATGACGTGGCCGGCGAGCGTGGCGTTGTTGGCGAGGATGCAACTGCTGCCGACCTGGCTGTCATGCCCGATGTGCACGTAGGCCATGAGCAGGTTGTTGGAGCCGATGCGCGTTACGCC
Source organism: uncultured Acidobacteriaceae bacterium (assembly GCA_963763585.1). Classification (GTDB taxonomy): domain Bacteria; phylum Acidobacteriota; class Terriglobia; order Terriglobales; family Acidobacteriaceae; genus Telmatobacter. Next base: position 16,303 of record CAVXPR010000042.1, read on the forward strand.
ACCGCCGCCGTCTGTGCCGCGGTTGATGGTGACAGATTCGCGAATGGTGTTGCCATCGCCGATTTCGGTTTGGGTTGGCTCGCCGGTGTATTTGAGATCCTGCGGGGCCATGCCGATGGAGCCGAAGGGATAAAAAATGTTGCGCGCGCCGATGCGGGTGCGGCCGTCGATGACGACGTGGGAGATGAGCGTGCAGTCTTCGCCGAGTTCTACATCCGGGCCGACGATGCAAAATGGCCCGATGGCGCACGATTTTGGAACACGCGCGCTCTCGGCGATGACCGCGCTGGGATGAACGCTCACGCGGTTGTCTCGGACGGAGCTGCTGCGGCTTTGGGTTCCTGTCGGCGCGGCACGATCATGCAGGTTAGCGTCGCCTCACAGGCGAGCTTGCCGTCAATGTAGGCCTTGCCTTCCATCTTGCCGGCGCGGGGGCGGAAGCTGACTACGTTCACTTCGATCCGGAGCTGATCGCCTGGGGTGATGGAGCGGCGAAACTTTGCTCCGTCGATGCCGGTAAAGACGGCCAGCTTGGAGTGCCGGTCTTCGAGCTCTGAAAGCAACAGGACTGCGCCGGCCTGGGCCATGGCTTCAATGACCAGCACGCCGGGCATAATGGGCGCGCCGGGAAAGTGTCCCTGGAAGAAAGGCTCATTCATGGTCACATTCTTGATGGCTACAACGCTTTTTTGCGGCTCGAACTCGAGTACGCGGTCGATGAGAAGAAAGGGATAGCGGTGGGGCAGGAAATCCATGATTTCCTGGATGGTGAGGATCATTCTGCGGCTCCTAGAGAGCGGTTGGAGAGGGTGCTTTGCGCTCGTTCGGATTATAAATAGGCGCGGGGAAGGAGCTGTTGGGGGCCGCTGACTAGCCTGCAGGTCAGATTGAAACATCTTTCCCTCGGGGGCTAAAGCCCCAAGTCATTTTCCGCCGACTATGTACGGGCTGAAGCCCGTACCCTTCAAGCTGAAGCCCGTACCCTTCAAGCTGAAGTCCGCACCTTTCAACTTCAAATCGAGTACTGCCATTCTTTTCTCGCGCTATTTTTTGACTCTGCGGGCGGCGGCGTCAGGATCCCAGAAATCGGCGGGCAGGTTCTCATTAAAAGTGACGTGATCGACGAAATACTGGCGAACGGGATCTCCATTCTTGAGGCGGGTAATGGTGAAGGGAGTGGGGAAGCCTTGAATGGTGTGATAGTCGTCGTACTCTTCGGTGTCAGTGTTCTTGTCGTGGTAATTGGGGTCGCGCCACTGGAAGGTGCGGGCGAGTGGAAGATGGGTTTGCACGTCGAGGAGGATAGTGATGGATTCGTTCTGCGAGGAGATGAGAGTAACCTGCTCAGCGAGGTGGCGCTCGGACATGTGCTGGCCTTCGTAGAGCAGGATGGTGTTGGGATCTTTCATCCAGACTTTGACGGCGGTCTCGATGGAGTGATCGCGGCGGCGGAGGTAGTCCTCGGCGATGTCTTTATCCTGCGGCTTTTTGCCGCGGTAGGTGACCTCCCAGGCCTGGCGGCCAACGAAGAACTCGATCACATCGCGATGCTTGGTTAAATCGACGCGGTCATGGTCTGGCCATTGGTGAAACTCAAACGATTCGTTGGTGCCGAGGTCGGGATTGCCCTGATAAAAGGCGGCACTGTGGCCATGGCGCTCCATGTTGTTGATGTTGAACCACAGGTCACCGCCGAGGGCCTGGACCATCGCGTTAAGAGCGGCGCGGGCCTGGGCGGCGTTTTTGTCGGCGGCTGGATCGCCCGCCTGAGCGCGCATGGCCACCGGCACCATCAGCAAGAGAGCAGTGAGGGCAACCGGCAAAAGCTTACGCATGAAACCTCCGAGCGAGAGTGTGTGCATAGTAAAAGACGCTGCATGCGCGCGGTCGTTTCGGCCCGCGCGGCTGATTGCGGCGTGAATCTCATTACACCCTAACTGCCGTGCCGCTGCCAAAATGCTGCCGGCGTGACGATTGGGTAGCGATCTGCGAGAGCCAGCAAATCCTTGTCTCCGGTGATGAGATAGTCGGCCTGCGCTGCCAGAAGGGTGCCCAGAATTGGCAGATCAGCTTCGTCGCGCAAGGCCGGTTCTTCAACTGTCGCAGGTTCAACAACCTCCGCAATGAAAACAAGGCTGTCGACCAACTCGCGGATTTCATCGAGCGACAGACTGCCCCGGAGAAGTCGCGGCAACGAACGAACTGCCTCGTCCAGAATGTAGCGCGCGAGTATGACGGAGATAGTGCCCTGTTTCCACTCACCTACGATCCGCCCTGGGATGCTCATTGGGTAGGCGATACCGGAGACGATTACATTCGTATCGAGTACTACGCGTAGACCACTCATCGGCCATGACGTATTTCTGATACGACTGCGTCGATCTCTGCCATTCCTTGCTCTTGCGGCACATCCGCATAGGCTTCAGCAATTCGGTTGCTCAATTCGTCGAACCGCTCGCGCATGCGGCGAATGCGGGCAAAGAGCTCGGCGTCAACAAGGGCGGCGACGGGCTTGCCATCCTTGTTAATGACGATACTGTCTTTGCGGTACTGGACCTGATTGAGCATCTCGCCCAGGTTTTGGCGGAATGTGACGGCATTGACTTCAGTGACCATAAGGACGCTCCTTAATCATAACGGTCAGTATGACCATTATGATCGATATGGCCAACCGTAGCAAGATTCACTGATTCTAAATTAGTTGCGTTTCACGGAAGCGCGAATTGCGGAAGGAACTGGTGGAGACGGGGTCGGTCAGGCGGCGCGGAGGACGCGGGCTGGCAGGAAGATGATGGCGCTGACGAGCGCAAGCGCGCCGCCGACGGCGATGCCGACGAGGCGAAACGGCAGCGAGAGCAACCAGACGATGGGGTATAGGACCAGTGCCAGCAGAGCGAGGGGCCAGCAAAAGACCAGAAGGATGCACCAAAGAAGGAATTTGGTCATGGCTTTAACGTCTCCTACGCGCGGATTCTATCGCTCATTACTACGCAACTGCGGGGTTGGTGGTTCCGGGGCGGGTTCAATCAGGACATTTCTAATTAGTGGGCTTTCCTGGGGCGCGTGCGGACGGGGCGCGATGGCGGACGAGCTGCAACGCGACGCTTAGTGGCCGTGAAGCAAACGATCGAAAGCCGGCCCCTGGAATTTGGCTTCGAATTCGGTGAAGCGGCGCTCGAGTTCCCATTGAGCGGAGGCCTTCTGGCTGCCGCTAGAGGAATTGGCTGCATCCGGAGGACGGATTGGCGCCGCCGAGAGTGTCGCCTTTGCATGGGCCGGCGGCTGCGCGAAAGTCATCCGGCTTTGCCCAGAGGTCAGCGCCGGGGAGGAAATCGTGCTCCATTCCGGTGCGCGCGAGTTGCTTGAGATCGCGATAGGTGAGGCCGTAATCGATGGCGGCGCGGACGTACTCATGGGTGAGGTCGATGCGGCTGACGCCTTCGTCGTCAGTGGACAGCGCAACGGGCACATGCACGGCGAGGTAGACCGGGAACGGATGCGCGTCGCCGTCGATGCCGAGGATGCCCTCGTTTGAGCTGAGGTTGATTTCGACCATGATGTGGCGGGCGGCCAGCTCCGTGAGCAGATCGCGCGGGCGGTCCTCGTCCATGACGTCGACGCCGTGGCCGATGCGCTCGGCGCCAGCTAGCTCGACGGCCTGGCGAATGTGGAAGCGGAGTCCTTCCGGCGGCACCATGCCGGGCGCGAGCTCGCCCGCGTGCAGCGAGATGTGAACGCCGGGATAGATGGAGTGCAGATAGCCGACTGATTTTCATCTGCAGCGTGTAATCGCGCATGGCGATAAAGCCGTCTTCAGGCTGCACAAAGTTGATGCCGACCCAGGTGCCGGCATGGGCATTCTGGGCCGCTTGAACTGTTTCAAATCCGAGGAGCGTTTGCGCAAAGACCTGCTCGGGTGCGTTGGCGCGGAGAATCTGATAGATGTAGCGAATTTCGACCTGGCATGCGGGCGCGGCCTGCGGCGTTCCGCAGTGCTCGATTTGCTTGCGGCCGGTTTCGGCCTGGCTTGCTTCATTCAGGTCAGCGGGGATTTCGTCGCGCAAGCCATTGTCGAGAAGCTGCTGGCGGAACTGCGCGAATGCCTGTGGGTCGGCCGCGGCGAGCTTCGCGTTCCAGCCGATCTGGTGGGCGATTTGGACAGCGTGGCCGAAGGCAGGTGTGTGCATCAGCTCTAAATATTGGTTGTTCTCGGCGGCGGAGCGGCTGGCCACTTCGTCAACCCACTCGGCGATGTGCGATTTGTTGAGCCCGCCGAATCGGCCGAAGGTGGCGAAGAACTGGTCGTGCTCGCTCCAACTGGGTGTGGGGACAAAGCTGCGCACGGAGAACGAGTCGATGAGCTTGTCGTAAATCGCCTGGTCTGTGGGGGTGAGATTGTCCGAGAGCTCTTGTGCGGGAATCAGGGTTTTTCCGCGGCAGGGCGGTTTGGCGAAGATGAGGCTGGTTGTGTCGACGCATAATCCGTCTTCGCCGGCGTCGCGAATGAAGGTTTCTGCGTAGACCGCGCCGGAGAGATGGACGTGCAGTTCGGCGCCCTTGGGAAAATCGCCGAGAAAAGCGCGGAGAGCTTCAGGGCCCTGGTGGAGGTTGGCCTCGTAGATGAGGGCGGTGCGCGCTTCGGCCCGCGTGGGTATGCCTTGGGCGTTTGGTCTTGGTCCACCGACTTGGCCAGGCCCGCAGCCGGCGAGGAATAGTAGCGTCGCGGTTGCGGTGCTTTGGACGAGAAGAAGATCGAGGCGGCGGCGCATGATTGCTCTCCAGTTTAGTTCACTTTTGTGAGAGTGGCGGTCGAGGATCGGTCGGGGGCCGAGGTTTGGCCGGGTAGTTGGGGCTTGGTATACTGGTCAGGTTGTTGCAGCGAACTGTTCGTGGACTACGCCTACCTTTGCCGGGCACGCCCCACAGGAAATGCAACTCGACTGAGGCCAGATAGCTCAGTGGTAGAGCGCGGCCCTGAAAAGGCCGGGCAGGTCGGCGGGACGATTTTGTTTTTTGGGGCCCGTCTCTGGCCACCGATATTAGGTTCGCGGGATTTGATCCGCGAAGAAAAAGGAAGAGCACTTCTCAACTGAGGCCAGATAGCTCAGTGGTAGAGCGCGGCCCTGAAAAGGCCGGCGTCGGCGGTTCAATCCCGTCTCTGGCCACCACTCTTTTTCCATATAGAGCGCAGCCCTGAAAAGGCCGGACAGGTCGGCGGGGCGATTTTGTTTTTGGGCCCGTTTCTGGCCATCACACTTTTTCCAATTAGAGCGCAGCCCTGAAAAGGCCGGACAGGTCGGCGGGGCGATTTTGTTTTTGGGCCCGTTTCTGGCCACCACTCTTTTTCCATTTAGAGCGCGGCCCTGAAAAGGCCGGGCAGGTCGGCGGGGCGATTTTGTTTTTTGGGGCCCGTCCCTGGCCACCGATATTTGGTTCGCGGGATTTGATCTGCGAAGAAAAAGGAAGAGCACTTCTCAACTGAGGCCAGATAGCTCAGTGGTAGAGCGCGGCCCTGAAAAGGCCGGACAGGTCGGCGGGGCGATTTTGTTTTGGGCCCGTCTCTGGCCACCACTCTTTTTCCATATAGAGCGCAGCCCTGAAAAGGCCGGACAGGTCGGCGGGGCGATTTTGTTTTTGGGCCCGTTTCTGGCCACCACTCTTTTTCCATTTAGAGCGCGGCCCTGAAAAGGCCGGGCAGGTCGGCGGGGCGATTTTGTTTTTTGGGGCCCGTCCCTGGCCACCGATATTTGGTTCGCGGGATTTGATCTGCGAAGAAAAAGGAAGAGCACTTCTCAACTGAGGCCAGATAGCTCAGTGGTAGAGCGCGGCCCTGAAACGGCCGGACAGGTCGGCGGGACGATTTTGTTTTTTGGGGCCCGTTTCTGGCCACCGATATTTGGCTCGCGGGATTTGATCTGCGAAGGAAAAGGGAGAGCACTTCTCAACTGAGACCAGATAGCTCAGTGGTAGTGCGCAGCCCTGAAAAGGCCGGGCAGGTCGGCGGGGCGATTTTGTTTTTGGGCCCGTTTCTGGCCATCACACTTTTTCCAATTAGAGCGCAGCCCTGAAAAGGCCGCACAGGTCGGCGGGGCGATTTTGTTTTTGGGCCCGTTTCTGGCCATCACACTTTTTCCAATTAGAGCGCAGCCCTGAAAAGGCCGCACAGGTCGGCGGGGCGATTTTGGTTTTGGGGCCGGTCTCTGGCCACCATTCTTAGATCTTTCTGAATTTTCCGACGCGCTTTGTGTTCATTGGGTCCGGCAATCGGCCAGCGATCTCGAAACATCTCTGGGCGTGGTGTTTCGCCCGCTCGCGTACAATAAACCCTACCCAGCCGGGGAGGCTGTAGCCTTTGACCGCGACTCTAACCCCTTTGCTTGCTTTGATTGGCCTGCCTGGGGGAGTGCTGCGGGTAGTCGGGGCGGGCATGGGCTGGCTGAATGTCGGCTGGCCAAAGCTGAGCGCGGCCTATCTCTTTTTCGCTCCAGAGAGCGGTTTTCACCACTACCTGAGAATGCAGTATGAGGACCAGACGTTTAAAGGGTTGTATCACTGGAACCTCTTTGACGCGGCTGTGCTTTTGCCGTATTTCGCGGTGATGATCCTGCTTTCGATGTACGGAATCCACCGCTATACGATGGCCTACCAGTACTTCAAGTACCGGAAGAACTACAACCCGAATCCGCCGCAGCAATTCGCCGAGTTGCCTCTGGTTACGATTCAACTGCCGATCTTCAATGAGCAGTTTGTTATCGACCGCTTGATTGAGGCCATCTGCGCAATTGAATATCCGAAAGAGAAGCTGGAGATCCAAGTACTCGACGACTCGACCGATGAAACTGTGGAAGTGGCGGCCGCGATTGTGGAGCGCTATGCCGCGATGGGGCACCCGATCGTTTACATTCATCGCACGAATCGTCACGGCTTCAAGGCCGGCGCGCTCGATGCGGGGCTGAAGGTGGCCAAAGGCGAGTTCATCGCCATCTTCGATGCTGACTTTGTGCCGCCGACCAATTGGCTGATGAAGGTGATCCACCACTTTGCCGAACCGGAGATTGGCATGGTGCAGACGCGCTGGACGCACCTGAACCGCGACTACAGCATCCTTACGCAAATTGAAGCGATCTTGCTCGACGGGCACTTTGTTCTGGAGCATGGCGCGCGCGCGCGGTCCGGGGAGTTCTTCAACTTCAACGGCACGGCGGGCATGTGGCGGAGGCCGGCAATCAGTGACGGCGGCGGCTGGCAACACGACACGCTGACCGAGGACACCGATCTTAGCTATCGCTCGCAGATGGCCGGATGGAAGTTTAAATATTTGCCCGACGTTGAGTGCCCGTCGGAGCTGCCGATTGAAATGACGGCCTTCAAAACGCAGCAGGCGCGCTGGGCCAAGGGATTGATTCAGACCAGCATCAAGATTTTGCCCAAGGTATTTCGATCAGACGCGCCGCGCCGCAACAAGATCGAGGCGGTTTACCACTTGACGGCGAATTTGAGCTATCCGCTGATGGTGATCATGTCGGCGCTGCTGATTCCGGCGATGATCTGCCGCTTTTACCAGGGCTGGTTCCAGATGCTGCTGATCGACGTTCCGCTGTTCACTGCTTCGAGCTTGTCGATCGCCGTGTTCTACCTTATGAGCGAGCGCGAGCTTTTCCCGCAGACCTGGAAGAAAACATTTTTATATCTTCCGTTTCTGATGGCAGTGGGGATCGGGCTGACAGTGACTAATACCAAAGCGGTGATCGAGGCGCTGCTGGGCATCAAGAGCGCGTTTGTGCGCACGCCGAAGTATCGCGTGGCGCGGAAGGGCGAGAAGTCGCAGGCAGCGAAGTACCGCAAGCGCCTGAAGCTCGCGCCATGGATCGAGTTGCTGCTGGGCTGCTACTTTGCCGCGGCGATTTACTACACGTACACGAACAACAATTTCTTTACCGCGCCGTTTCTGATTCTCTTCGTCGTCGGCTACTGGTACACCGGACTGATGAGCCTTTTGCAGGGACGCTTCGAACGCTGGCGGACAGGCGTGAACAGCGACGAATCCAGCCCCAAGCCGTTCCCGGTTGGCGTGTAAATGGCACTCCAGCAAATTGTCTGGGATCCAGTCAAAGCACGGCGCAACAAGAAAAAGCATGGCGTCGATTTCGAGGAGGCTGCAACCGTTTTTCGCGATCCGCTGTTGCTGATTTTGCCGGACCCGGAGCATTCTGGCGAGGAAGAGCGATGGGTTGCGCTCGGAAAATCCATAAGCCAAATTCTTCTAGTTGTGGTGCATACTGAAGATGAGCGGACGGTACGAATCGTCAGCGCGCGAAAAGCGGAGCCGCGAGAACGGAGGCAATATGAGCGGGAATTCTAGGCAGTCGAAAAAGAACAATGGAATGCAGCCGGAGTACGACTTCACGCATGCGGTTCGCGGGAAGTACCTGAAGCGCTTCCCGCGAGATGTGGTGATGGTTACCCTAGCGCCCGACGTAGCTTCGGCTTTTCCCGATGCAGAGGCCGTCAACACGGCTTTGCGTGTTCTTCTTAAGGCCGCGAAGAAGGCAGCGCATTCTTCCGCGAAAAGGACGTCGCAGGCGGCCTGACCCCTGCCGGCCTGGTAGCAGGTGCGCGATGCAAGCTGATGGGATTGATTCATTCATCAATACGCCGATCGGCCCGGCGTTCTTCGCGGGCTTTTTTATTGCGCTCTGGTGCGGTTCCTGCTTTCTCGTCAGCGTCATGACAGGATGGTTTGCGCTTGCCCAACGCTTCAGGCAGGAGTCCGCACCTTATGGAGAGATCAAGACGGCCGGACCATTCTTCTATGGGGTCTACATGCGTTTTTGGGGTCACTACAGCAGCGTGATTCGACTGACCGCTGCCAGCGATGCGCTGTACGCGTCGGTTTTGTTTCCATTCCGCATCGGGCATCCGCCGCTGCGCATTCCCTGGGACGAAATCAAGCTGGGAACGACGATGTGGTTCTTTAGAACTTACGTAGTTCTTACGCTAGGCAACGAGGAGATGATACCGATGCGCATTTCTCAGCGGATGGCGCGCAATCTTGGGATCATCGATCGCGTTCCAGCCTGAAATTCCCTTTTGTGACCGAGGTTTATCTTCCTTGCTACCACCGCTCAAACAGCGCGATGCACTGTGCTACATTTGCGCCATGATCTTGAAGAATCTGGCACTTGCCGCGGCGCTGCTTTTGGGGGCTTTTGCGACCGCAATGGCAACTGCGCAGACAGCCAAACCCAATTCAGCCGCGCATCCAACGACGACGCCTTCGACAACCAATGGTCCAGCCGCGCAACCCGCCGCAGGGCCGGCCACGCCTGCGGGATCGCCGACAGCGTTGCCCGGTTCTGGGCCTGATGGCACCAGCCCGGTCCCGACCTCGGAGTGTCAGGGCAGCGGTTGCGATGCGCCGACGACGCCGCACATCACGATTGCCACTCCTGCGCCCGCTGCGGCGCCGTGGCCGGTGCAGGAGCGGATCAGCTGGGTGGCGAACCTGATTCTTGTCCTGATCGTTTATTTCGGAGTGATGCTTGGCTATTCCGCGCTGCGCAAAATTGAACGGCAGGCACACGTTGTGGAAGTTGCCGCGCAGGCAGCCACAGATAGCGCGAAGGCGGCGCTAATGCTGGCGCAAGCCCAGGAACGAGCCGAGCGGCCGTGGATCATGGTGACTGCGGAGCCGGACCCGGGCATCCGCGATTGCTTTTCGGTGATGGCGACCAATCGCGGCCATAGCCCAACGAAGATTGTCACTTTGGTGGACAGCATCGCCACTGCGAACGATGAATCGCAACTTCCGGGCGAGCCGGTGTTTCATGCCGAGCCGCGAGCTCCGCGCGACCCGATCTTTTTACTACCTGGTGAATCGCGCAAGATCAAGTCGTTCCGCCGCGACGATGTACAAACCCTCTGCAGCAACCCCGAGGACATGCGCCGCGTGGAAGATTGGGAAGTAAAGATTTTTCTTTACGGCACGGTCGCCTATGCCGACCTGCGGGTTCCGGAGGAGGATCAGCCTCACGAGACTTCCTGGTGCTGCTGGTACATTCATGGCCGCCAGAATAGCGGCATGGTGATGGCGGGGCCGCTCGAATATAACCGGCACACGTAGGGGCGCTGGCGACAATTGGTGCAGGGTTGGTGATGCGAAAAACCAAGTTTGAAGAATTCGAGAATGTTTGGGATGCGCTCGCCGACACGCCCGAAGAGGCTGCAATTCTGACACTGCGGTCCGATTTCCTGATGAAGGTTGTGGCAATCGTCAAAATGAGCGGGTGGACTCAGGCTGAGGCCGCAAGACGATGCGGAGTAACTCAGCCGCGCATCAACGATTTGCTTCGTGGACGGATTTCCCGCTTCTCGCTCGACGCGCTGGTGAATATCGCTGCCGCGCTTGGGCGAAAAGTCAAGATTCGGCTCGAAGCGGCGTAACGCCAGCTACCTCCCGGTGCCGCCGACGGTCATTTTGTCGAGTTTTATGGTTGGCATGCCGACGCCGACCGGGACGCTCTGTCCGTCTTTGCCGCAGGTCCCGATGCCTTCGTCCATCTTGAGATCGTTGCCGACCATGGAGACGTATTTCAGCGCCTCCGGCCCATTGCCGATCAGCGTCGCGTCGCGCACCGGCGCGGTGACCTTGCCGTCTTCGATCAGGTAAGCCTCCGACGCCGAGAAGACAAACTTTCCGTTGGTGATGTCGACCTGGCCGCCGCCGAAGTTGACCGCGTAGAGGCCGCGCTTGACGCTGCGCAAAATGTCTTCAGGGTCGTCGTCGCCGGCGAGCATGTAGGTGTTGGTCATGCGCGGCATGGGAATCGACTGGTAGCTTTCGCGACGGCCAGAGCCGGTGTTGGCCATGCCCATGAGGCGTGCCGACAGCTTGTCAGAGAGATAGCCTTTCAGGATGCCGTTCTCGATCAGCACGGTTTCCTGCGTGGCCGATCCTTCGTCGTCCACGTTGAGCGAGCCACGGCGGCCGGCAATCCTGCCATTGTCAACGACAGTGACTTTGGGGCTGGCGACGGACTGGCCGATCAGACCGGTAAATGCCGACGTCTTCTTGCGATTGAAATCGGCCTCGAGCCCGTGGCCAACTGCTTCGTGAAGCAGAATTCCGGGCCAGCCTGGGCCGAGTACTACTTCCATTTCACCCGCCGGCGCAGGAACTGCACCGAGTTGGAGGATTGCGCCTCGCGCGGCTTCGTGAGCCAGATTTTCAGGGCTTTTGGATTGAGTGAATTGATCGAGACCGGCTCTGCCTCCACCGCCGGCTGCGCCCTTGGTGGTGACCGCGCCCTCTTTTGCAATGACCCAAACATTGAGCCGGCAAAGGGGCTGCGTGTCGCTGGCGAAAGCGCCGTCTGAGGCGGCGATGAGGATGCGGCGCAACTCCTCGCTGTAACCGGCGCGTACCTGCACGATGCGCGGATCGAATGCGCGCGCAGCTCGGTCGGCGCGCAGAATCAGCTCCAGGCGCGCCGCCAGGTCGAGATTGAATCCGCCTAACGGAACAGGGTAGAGATTGCCGCCTTGCGTCTCAGTGAATCCCTGTACCGGCTGTTTGGCCGGACCGGAGGCGATGAGCGCGGCGGTGCGCGCGGCGTGCAGGAGGCGCTCAGGGCTCAGATTGTCGGTATACGCATAGCCGGTGCGCTCGCCACTCAAAACGCGGATTCCGCATCCGGCGCTGGTGCCCTGACTGGCGGATTTCACGATCTGCTCATCAACGCCGAGTGACGTGGCCGTAACCGATTCGAAGTAAAGGTCGGCATAGTCGCCGCCGGCGCTCAAGGCCTCGCCGAGGCAGCGCTCGAGAAGCCGTTCAGTCAGGCCAAATTTCTGAAAGAAGTAAAGCCGATGGCTGGAATCAGGGGAAGTTTCAGGATGCGTCATCGTATATCAAGTGTACGCTTTCAGCGTCTAATTGGATGATGCGGGCGCAGGCTGGTTCCACTCCGTTGCTCGATTAGATACTTGGACGATATTGGAGACAGGGTCGCGCATTTCAGTCGACAAAAATCATGCTAGGATTCGAGCCATGAAGAGATTATTCGCAGCAGCTTTATTACTGATGACGTTCGCAAGCCCGATGTTCGCTTACGGGCAGGTACACCATCATCACCATCACCATCATCACCACCATCACGTATAACTTGAGATCGCATCGCCGCTATCGTTGTGCGCGCTATGTTCTCGCACCCGTTTATCTCTTGATGCCGGGAGCTCGATTTTCTTCCTGCGTCAAATGCATAGGTGCTACGATCCGCCCCATGAATAGAATCCTAGCGACGGTTTTGCTTTTCACGTTGTTCGCCGCTCCGTCGTTTGCCTCAAAGCATCCCCGGCAGCATCGTCCGCACGAAAACTATCATTACAAGGCCCCGAAGAGCTTAAAGGTTCATATCCACAAGCAAAAACAGAAGCATACTCATTCCTAATCACGCCTTTCCGCCAGATTGACCCAGCGGGAGATCGCGGAGCTGACTGCGCAGGTCGATTTACGCTGACCTGCTTGCGCAGGTCGAGTGCTGCAATGAGCGGTGGTGTGCTGTAGCCGTGGTGTGTCCGGTGCCGTTTCAAAGACACTCCCGGTCGTGTTAAGTTTTTGCCATGGCCGATGAGCAGGATCTGCGTTACCCCATTGGAAAATTTGTGCCGCCCGCTGAGAGCACGACGGCTTTGCGGGATGCGCAAATTGAAACTCTGCGTTTGCTGCCGAACGGCTTCGCGCCGCGCTGGCTGGGTTGAGTGAAGCTCAGCTTGATACGCCCTACCGCGACGGCGGATGGACGGTGCGCCAGGTTGTGCATCATATTGCCGACAGCCATGCCAACAGCTATGTCCGCTTCAAGCTCGCACTGACTGAGGATGAGCCGACGATCAAGCCTTATGACGAGGGGGCGTGGGCGCGGCTGCCGGATCGAGCCTGGCGATTGAGCCGTCGTTGGTGCTGATCACCGGTCTGCATCAGCGATTTGTTGGCCTTCTGGAGTCGATGTCGGAGGAAGATTTCGAGCGAGGATTCAATCATCCAGAGCGAGGGCGCATGACTTTGGCGAGGAACCTCGCGCTCTACGAATGGCACTCACGCCACCACACAGCCCACATCACCAGCCTGCGCGCCCGCAAGGGCTGGTAGTGGCGTTGATGGCATCCGGCGGGCGAGTTCGTCCCGGGAATGGGGCCGCCGGCGGCGAATCCGCTTCGCCTGAGCGGCTTGCGCAGATCATCGAATCGTATCTGGCTGATCATCCCGCGGCAGCGCTGCTCGAAGATGGCCGCGCAGTTTTCGACATGCGCAGCGCTCACTATGCGGTGGGCGAGTCGCACGGGCGCTGCCTGCTGCAGCTATGGAGCGACGAGCGCAACATTGTGCGTACGGTGGTGGAGGTTCAAGAGCGCGCGCAATGCCTGCGGCTGGTGACTCGCCGCATGGGCGCGGCCAAACCGCAAACGCTGGAGTTGACACCCACGAGCGACCGGCGCACGCCCACCGCCCGCGACACTGCGCGCCGCAACTACCTGCGCCTTTTGGAGCGCGTGCTTGGCCGCCACTTTATCGGCGCAAAGACGGACGGATTTAGAACCGCCATGGATCTGGAGCACAGCTTTGGGCCTGCCTATGTGCGCGGGCGGTTGCTGAAGGGAAGCGCGGCGGACGCGGTCATCGGTGTGGGCGCGGCTGAATCCGCTTCGACGATTGACGGCGTTTTGACTTTGGGAATTCTCTGGCTCGACTATTGCCGCAATCACGCCGAGGCGCGCCGCCACTTCGGCGGATTGAAAGTCGTGGTTCCGGCTGACGCCTGGCGCACGACCGCGGAACGCATGGCGTGGCTGAACCACGCAGCCGCTGATTTTGCTTTATTCACTCTCGATGAGCGCAGCGAAGAGCTGGTGCAAGTCGACTTCCGCGACATCGGCAACATTGAGTCGCGCCTGGTTCATGCATTTTCACCGGCCGCCGCGCTGAAGCGCTGCCAGCCGGGCATCGACCGTTTACTTGTGTTGGTTCCCGATGCCGCACGGGAGCGCGTTGAGATCCGACCTCACTCCGCGACGGAGGTGGGACTGCTGCTTCACGGCCTGGAGTTCGCGCACGTGCGCCACGGCGCTTCGGCACATTCTTTTGCGGGGCACGATGAGGTGACTTTCGGCGCGGGCGCAAACGAGACGCCGCTGACCGAGGAGAACGAATCGCTGTGCCGCGATCTTTTCGAGCGCCTCTTCCTCAGCCGTCATGCGGAGGGCGCGCAAACCGATCCACTGTTTCGCATGGCGCCCGAGCGATGGCTTGAGGCGCGACTGCGCGGCGGTCTTGCAGGAGCTGATGCCGGAGCTGCGCGGCGATTTGCTTTACACGCAAGTGCCCGCGCTCTCGTCAGGGGATCGCGGGATGCTCGATCTGCTGACGCTCGACCGCAACGGCCGCCTTGTGGTTCTGGAATTGAAGGCCGGCGAAGACCTGCACCTGCCGCTGCAGGCTCTCGACTATTGGATTCGCGTACGCGCGCTGAATGCCGACCGCCAAGCCGCAGCACCAGCGGCGACGCCGCGATCGGCATTCGAGCGCAGCGGATATTTTGCCGGCGCCGAAGTTTCGCCGATTCTGCCGAGACTTGTTTTGGCAGCGCCGGCCTTGCGCATTCACCCAGCGAACGAGCCGGTGCTGCGCTATTTTTCGCCGGAGATTGAATGGGAGTTGATTGCGCTGGCTGAACACTGGCGACGCGAGCTGAAGATCGTCTTCAGGAAACGCAGCGGTCAAGACCAGAAATAATGCCAGAAATAAGGCCAGAAATAATGCCCAACCTCCTGCCCCTGTAAGAGCAGGCAAGAGGCTGTGCATTCCGAACTATAGGTTATTTTTAATATATCTCGTTAAAACTTGTTGCTGATGCAAACTCCGAAACAGAATCACAGGCCTTGAAAGTTGAGAGATGCGGATCGATTCTGAGTTCGTCACTCCGGGGCCGTCCGTCCACGGCCCTCAGGCTTTCTTCTTGTATTGCCCGCGCCGCGAAGGCAAGATTTGCAACTGCTCGATAAAGCCGTCTGTTTCTTGCACGGGCGCTTTTGGTTCACGCGGAGAAGATCGCCGGTCCTTCTCTTCGCGGCGGCTCCTACGCCTATCTGGCTGCGCCGGCTTCGCAGAAAAAAACGGTTGATGTGACGTGGACCCTTGCGTGCCGTTGTCTTTTGTTGCTGCTGCGCCGTTCTCGTGCATCGCAGTTGCACCGTTCTGAACCCCGAGCGTTGACCCGGCGGTCGCAAACATCGTCTCGAAAGGCGCAATCGCGTTCAGGAGGGCTTCGCTGATCGGATCGTTGAGCGGGTCGTCGAGCGGGTCGTTGTGGTGGTCGGCGAAGGCGCCGTTGTGCGAGCTGTTGAGCGAGCCGTTGAGTAAATTGAGGCCAGGGTTCGCTGGCGCAGTGCGCTTTGCCCTGTCCAGCTCTCTGAGTGCTTGCGAGAAACCCATGCCTCTGAGTTCGCTGAGGCGAGGCAGCGAGACACGCGCAGTATCTACATGCGAAGTTTCTGGGCGAGCGGGGTTTGGCGGTTGGGGGTGCGCGAAGCCATTTCCGTGGGTGCCGTTAGTTCCGTTGCTGCCGTTAGTACCGTTGAGAGCTGATTGCACGATTTGGCTGTACTCGGGCTTCGGTTCGAGATGCGGATCGAGATGCGGCTCGGGCCTCGGCTCGGGGTTCAGCTCGGGCAGGGTCTTATCGATCTGCAGCGCAAGCTCGGCCAGCGGCGATGGAATCTGTTCATGCGTATTCGGTGAGGCTGCGACGTCAAGGTCAAGACTGGCGCGACCCTCTTCGATCGCGTGTTCAAGCGTCTGAAGCATTTGGGATTCTGTTGCCTGGCCTTGTTTTTGGCCGGTTTTTCCCTTTGCCTTGATGGAACGCAGGAGAACCTCAATCGCGAAGCCCAAAAGGATGAAGGCAAGAAGGAGCACGATGGCATTAGGAATCACAGCAGATTCGACGGAATACCATGGAAAAACTGCGGCGGCCGCGAGGTTAAGAAAGCCGTGAGCACTATCAGGAACGAATTGTGCGAGAGTCTGGATCATGAAGCCGATCCGATATCGGTAGCCGCGCAGGTAGGCGCGTTGCCGGTAAGCGCGTTGATTGACGCGAGTTTCCGAAGAAGGTTTTGAAATTCAACTCGCATCCAATGCCTTTTCACGAAGCGTTCATCAGCTTTGGCGATGAGTGACAAATTCCTCAAGCGCAATGCAAAGGGCCCAGGGCCTACGATGGCGCGCCTTCGCGCCGGCGTTTAGATTTGCGATCAGCGAACAGTGCGGGACTCGCAAAATCAGGGCATTTCCAGCGCATGGTTTGCGTCCAGCTTTTCGGCCCTTTTTTTCATTGCGGCCCGCGGAAAGGCGCAATTGTGCAGGCTTTCCGTGCAATCGAAGCTATCGTTTTGGACGATGAAGGACAATGCCGCAAAGGTGGGATTTGCGAAGGCAGGCAGTGCATCCCAAGCGAGGTTGGGAGCCGGCAGGCGGGTCACTGGGGGAGCGATTACTTTGGTCGCAGAGCACAAGGACGATCTGGCGTAGGGAGAGGAAGGTTTCCGGCAGCAGTGGACTGAGATGGGCGCGATCTGGGCGGATTGCGGAAGACCAGGCTGGATTGCGGAAATGCTGATCGCGAAAAGCTGGGTGGATTGCGAAAAGGGGTGGGTAACGGGCGAGTTGAATACGATTGATTGAGGATCCGACTTACGCCTCGCCCATCTCTCTGCCTTTGGCTTCATGGCCCAGCGCGGCCAGGCCGGCCAGGGAGAGCGCGACCACGACTACGGTGATGGCAAGGACGGCGCGATAACTACTCCAGCGCTCGGCTGCCAAAGCCTGGCCTTTGCTATTCCACGAGGTTATGAGAGCGCCCAGTTGATACGCCAAGCCCGGCGCCGTGGCGCGAACCGGAGCGGGAGACAACTCGGTGAGATAAGCCGGAACTACGCCCCACGCACCCTGCACCATGAACTGCATTAGCACCGCTCCGGCGCCCAGCATGAAGGCGGAATGGCCGTAGGCGTAGAGAGGGATGACGGGAATCGCCAGCAGCGCCGCCGTAATAATTGCTCTCTTGCGGCCCCATTTTTCGGAGAGCGTGCCGAAAACGATTCCGCCGCCGATGGAGCCGATACCGTAGAGAAGACCGATGAGTCCGATCGTTTGCGGCGAGAGCTTGACTTGGACGGCGAGGAATGTGGGATAAACGTCCTGCGTTCCATGGGAGAAGCTCATGAATGCGGACATCAGGAGGATGAGGAAGAGGAATGTGGGCAGGAAATGGAGCAACTCGCGTGACCATTCAGGGCCGGCGTGAACCGCAGAGCGCGATTTTTGCTTCCGGGCGGCAGCGAGCCAGACAGGCGATTCCTGCACGCGGGCTTGAATGTAAAACGCGAGCAGCGCAGGCGTAGCGCCAAGGATGAATAATCCTCTCCAGCCGAGGGCGGGAACAGAGAGGCCGTGCCAATGGAAGCCGGCAAAAAACAGCCCAAAGGCCGCTGAGGCGAGAATCGATCCGAGTGCGTAGCCTTCCTGAAGGAGGCCGGAGAATGTGCCGCGGCCATCTTTGGGCAGGGTTTCAAAGACGAGCGCGGCGCCCACGCCCCACTCGCCACCCATAGCGATTCCGAACAGTGCTCGCAACACCAGCAGCACATGAAGCGAAGGCGCGAATGCGCAAGCCAGCTCGATTACCGAAAAGCCCACAATGTTTGCGATGAGTACGGGCCGGCGGCCATAGCGATCGGCCAGCATGCCGAAGAGGAGAGCACCGACCGGACGGAACGCCTGGGTGAGGAACACCGCCCCCAGGACTGCGGAGGGTTTGGTGTGGAACTCGCCGGCGATCGCGTTGACGCAGAAAATGAGAATGAAGAAGTCGAGGCTATCGAGCGTCCAGCCGAGGAATGCGGCCAGGAACACATGGCGCTGCGCCTTGGTGAGCTTTCGAAACGGGGCGAGAACGGACACTTGCGGGAGCATAGCAGACGGGCATACAGGAGCAGTCCGGATTCCGCGCGCGCAACTGAAACGGACGTCTTTTCCCGAGCGATTGCCGGCAATGCGCGGGTCGAGATCGTGGGCCCAGCTAATGTTTGTTGCAACGACTATATTGCTCAAAGCATCTTAAGATGTGGGTGTTTGTTTTGGGCGGTTCACGTTGGGCTGTAGCAATGCGGGGTCGGGTTGCTGCAATGCCAGGTCGCGCTGGCGCAGTGCTGGGAGGGTTTTCGATTGACAAGCCTGAAGTCTGAAATCGCGCAAGAAGCGCCGTTCTCGAGCACGGAAGAAGAGGCGATCCTGAATGTGATGCGCACTTCGGATTGCCTGGAGCACGCGTTTCAGCAGAGGACGCGGGGCTTCGGCTTGACGCCGACGCAATACAACGTGCTGCGAATTTTGCGCGGCGCACAGCCGTGCGGGCTGCCGTGCGCGGCCATTGGCGCGCGCATGATCGCAGAGGAACCTGACATCACGCGATTGCTTGGGCGGTTAAAACGGATGAAGCTGATTCGCCAGCATCGCGACCGTCACGATCGGCGCGTGGTGCTGACGCAGATTTCCGATGCGGGGCTGGAGTTGCTGCGCGCGATGGATCCGCTGATTGAACGCATTACAGTGGAACTGCTCGGAGGGCTCAGCGGTGCTGAGTTAGCAGAGATGATCCGGCTGCTGGAGCGAGCGCGGCAATCCTGTGCGGAGGCAAACGTTCAGGCGGCGTGAGGGATCGAGACCTGCGGACAAAGCAGAAGGTGGTTGGGAGTGGTGCGGAGGGCGAAGCCGGAGGCAAAGCTAGCTGGTGATGACTTTCTGGGCCACCAATTCTTCGTCCAGCTCGGATTGAATGATCTTATTGTGCAAGCAATAGAGCGCAAGTTCGAGCCGGTCAGAGACACCCAGCTTGTCATAGATCTTGCGCAGGTAATTCTTAATGACCTGCTCGGTAGTGCCCAACTGGAAGGCGATCTCCTTGTTGCGCTTGCCCTGCGTGATGCAGGTAATGATCGACATCTCCTTGGGCGAAAGGCGCGGCTGGTTGCGCGGACTGACGAGCGCGGCCGCCTGGGCGCGATAGGCATCGATGACCCAGTTGACGGATTGGTTGTCGATCCATGTTTCGCCGGCGCCGATGCGGCGCACGCAGCGGACGAGCAAATCGGGCGAAATGGAACGGGAAACAATGCCGCGAACACCGCGGCGGTACAGCTCCACTGTGTGATTTTCGTCCGCAGCAACAGCCTGGACGATCAGCTTTACGTCTGGCGCCAATCGCAGAAGCTCAGGAATTGCATTGGCCGTGCCGGCGAGCATACCGCCCTCTAAAAGCACAATGTCGGTTGGGAAACGCTCAATGGCAGAGCGCAGATTTTCAAGTGAATCGGCCTGCGCGACCACGCGGATATCATCTTCGAGAGCGAAGACCTTACGAATGCCGACGCGATAGATCGCCTGGGAATCCGCGAGTATTACGCGAATGGTCCCCGGCTTGACCGGAGTGTCAACACTTTCACCGTCGGGGTTATCGTCGAGGATTTCCATAGTCGGCTGCCGTTAAGCCAACCGCAATCTCACTGCTCCGCAAATCGATAATCATCAATTGTGGCAGCGGCGAGGTGCTCGTTAGGGCTTGAGGAGCAGCGTACCACACGCCCCTTGCAGTGGACTAGAACATCCTGAGCTGCTCCCAGAACGGCGCGCGGCATCCGCATGGAAAAGCTGACGTCCAAGCCGACGGGCAAATCCACTTTGAGAGCGAAGAGAACCCCGCTGGCGGAGATGTTTCTGGTGAGACCCGCAATCTCGCTGGTTCCAGCTGAGAGCACCACTGGAAGAGAAAGTGGAAATCTGACCGCGCAGCGAACTTCTTGCCGACCCTGTGCAGTGACCGGCGTATCGGAACGCAGCGGCGAATCTGGATTTGGAGAGTTCATAGATTATTGCCAAGTGCAAATGGCTTGACTGTCAATGTAACGAGTTTTGTTGATTTGGCACACATCACCGAAGTTTTCAGTCTGGTAACCAGAATCTAGTGCTCGCTTTCCAGGGCCGGTAACTCGCCATTCTGGGACTCGCCGATCTGGATTCGCCAATCCGGACGATCTGGTGTGACTGCTTTCGCGGCAATCGCCGCCGGAAGAGCGGGATTCCTGACAGGGCGATTCTGGACTGGACGAATTTGGACAGAGCTTTGGGCAGAGTCGGGATCGCCTTTGTACACACTAACTATTCCTCTAGCGATCGGCTGGCTTGCGCAGTGTCTGGCTTCGCTGCAAATCAGCCTGTTTCGGGTCGACAAGGGAAGGGATTCGCCCTAAAAGGCGAAGGCAAGACGAATCAAGGTGGTTAGTACCCGCATTTTGATTACCATTGCGGTCGCTGAATGGGTACTTCTGTCAAAAAAAATTGCTCATAACACTTTTGTTGTAGCGCTCCTACACACATTGGGTTAATCTAACCAAGCAAAGTTCTAAGGCGGTGGTGTCACTGCCGGGAGATGTAAACAATGAAATCGAGTACGTTGAATGTTCTGAAATTTGGCTGCATTGTATTGCTCCTCGTGTCTGTGTGCTCTGTGAGTGCAGCGCCTTGGGGTCCGGTGAAGCTTCCGCCTCCGAGAATTGCAGCAGCAGCGCCTTGGGGTCCGGTAAAGCTTCCACCTCCGAGCATTGCAGCAGCAGCGCCTTGGGGCCCGGTAAAGCTTCCGCCTCCGAGTTTGATGGATGCAGCGCCTTGGGGCCCGGTGAAGCTACCGCCTCCGCGTTTGATGGACGCCGCGCCGTGGGGCCCGGTAAAGCTACCGCCTCCAAGCATGGCAGCCGCAGCTCCCTGGGGCCCGGTAAAGCTTCCGCCTCCGAGCTTTGCAGCAGCAGCGCCTTGGGGTCCGGTAAAGCTTCCGCCTCCGGCAGTCGCTTAATCAGGCTTGTTTACCATGCGGGGCCCGCCTCATCGAGGTGGGCTTTTTGCATTTATACAGCCTTCGACGAAAAGACGTAGACTCAGATAAGCAGTTCAGGAACGGGTGACGAAGAACTGGTCATGTCATCCGGCGCGCTGAGGTGGGCCAGACAACAATGACAACGGACATCGCCATCTGGTGTGCCTGTTTAGTGGCTCAAGCCATCGTAATCGCGCTGCTCTTTTTTCGGCACATCTCGCGGACGCTGCCGGTGTTTTTCGGATACTGTATCTGGGATGTTGCGAGCAATGTGGGACTTTATCTCGCAGGCGGGCATTTTGAGAGCCGCTTTTTCTTTCATATCTATTTCGCCCGAGCCATCGTCGATTCCGCTTTCATCTTCTGTGTTCTTGTAGAGCTTGCCTGGTCAGTGCTGCGCCCAGTGCGGGCTTCTCTGCCTCGGAGCGCGATGGTTCTGCTGGGTGTGCTGATTCTGGTGGCCGGCGCGGCAATCTGGCCGTTTGCCGCCCTTCCGGGTATGGCGCACGCCACTACCCCGGAAGGCCTCAGCTACATACAACTTCAGCAGACCACCTGGATTGTACGCATTCTTGTTTTTGTGGTTCTCGCCGGCGCCAGCCAGCTTCTCTCGATAGGCTGGCGCGACCGTGAACTGCAGGTCGCCACGGGACTAGGTCTTTATTCCATCGTGGGTCTAACGGTGGCCGTTCTGCAGACGCATCAGACAACTGCGACGCAGTATCAACGGTACGACCAGATCGCAGCGGCGAGTTATCTTTTCTGCCTCCTATATTGGGCGGTTAGTTTCTCGCAGAAGGAAGCAGAGCGCAGAGAATTCACGCCGCAGATGCGGAGTTTCCTGTTGGCGGCTGCCGGGGCCGCGCGATCTACGCGCGTTACGATGACCGATTCTCGAGACAACAAGCCGCCGAAAGAGGACTAAGGCCTGCAGGGTTTCTGTAATCGGGCGGACGTAATCATAAGGGCGGGACGAGCAGTTTCGCTGCGGCGTTTTGTGCATTGACGCGAGGCGCGTTGACACGAGGGTTTGTTGCGAGTTGTAATGAAAGTAGTGGTGAAGGAGTTCACCCTTAACCGCTGTCCTCTCCATTCGGCCGGACAGATGATGACTCCTGACAGGGAATCCTGTTGCGGAGGCATGTCGCGGCGCGATCCCCTGAGATGCTGAGAGAAATGCCGATGGCGCGATTGCTGCGTCGCATTTGCGAAGCTGTAAATCCGACTCAGGCGTTTGCGCAGCAGAGATTCATGCGAGGAGGAAGACAGTGCAGAAATATTTGCTGATCGCGGCAGGCGGCGCGCTGGGCTCGATCCTGAGGTACTGGGTCGGCTCGACGATTTCGGGGCGTACGGGAGCCAAATTCCCTTACGGCACGTTCGTCATTAACATCACGGCCTGCGTCATTATCGGCTTCACACTTACCTATTTTGGCAAGCGCGCGGATCTGAATCCGGCGTGGCGATTCCTCGTGCCGATCGGCTTCATCGGCGCGTATAGCACTTTTTCGACATACGAGTGGGAGACGCTGTCGACGATGCGGTCGGGCGCATTTCTATTGGCGGGGATTTACGCAGTGGGCAGCATGGTGTTGGGACTTGCCGCGACATGGTGCGGAACAGCGCTGGCCGATCTGCTGTGAAGAGCGAGCGGGAGTGCGAGTTACGCCAGATACAGAAATGGTGAAGAAGCAGTCAAGAAACAAGCGGAGAGAGAAACCATGTTGACTACAGGCAAGGCGGTAAAAGTTTCGATCTACCTGAGCGACGGGGCCAAGCACCACCATGTTCCGGTTTACAGCAGCATTCTGGATTTTCTATTTCAAAGCGGAGTCGCGGGAGCCACAGTGCTGAAAGGCGTTGCTGGCTTTGGGGCGGAGCATCGAATCCATTCCGCGCACATCCTCGAGATCTCGGATAACCTCCCGGTCAAGATCGAGTTCATTGAGACGCGCGAGAAGGTGGATGCGGTTTTGCCGGAACTGGAGAAAATGATCGGCTCCGGCCTGATTGAAGTGCAGGAGACCACAATTATTGTTCCTACTCCTGAGTAATTCCTCATGAATAGTTGAGCGAGAATGGTTGGGCAAGAATAGCTGAAGAAGGCTTCGACGGACGCGTGGCATTTGTTCGCCAGCGGGCCGGCGCGGAACGCCCTTCGTCACAGGCCTACAATGGCGACAGCAACAATTAGGCAGAAAATGCATCTAAGTAAGTAGGGGCGTGGTGTGCCTGGGCAATCGGGTGGCCTGCACCGCGACCGCGAAGCAATGTGCCGACGCGGAAATCCTGCGCCGTCAATAATATGTCGTAAGTAGCGGGCTCTGTTTTATCGACTTTTCACAAAGGCGGTCTTTACACGGGCGGGTCTTCAGGGAAGCTCGTGGAAATTGAACGAGGGAGAACCAGTAACTCTTACTGCAATAATTCTTAGCGCAAAGGGAAACCGATGCTCTCAAGGTTTATAAACCGCAGACTTTTATTTGTGCTGGTTTCCGTGGCAGCCATTTGTGGCGCGCCGGGGCATGCGCAGTCGGCTCTGCTGATGGAGGAGCCGTACGGCTTTTTTGGCGCGGTAAACCCGACCGGGCATAACGCGATTTATTTCGAACGGATCTGCGCGGAAACGCCAGTGAAGCTGCGCCGCTGCGAGCCTGGTGAGCTGGGTGCTGTGATTTCACGCTATCAGGGCATTGGTGGGTACGACTGGGTGGCAATCCCGCTAATTCCTTACCTGTACTCGGTGGAGAACGCCGCGGACGTTCCTGCGCATGTGGACCACGACCTGGTAGTGGAATTGCGAGGCCGTTATCACGAGCAGCATTTGGCGAGTCTTGGCGCGGATTTGACGCCGGGTAACCTGGTGCACGGCGGCTGGACGCAACTGCTGGGCGCGGCATACGAGCGGCGCATCTATGCGTTCCGGTTTGACACGACGGAAGAGCAGGATGAGGCGCTGATGGAGAAACTTAATGCCGGACCAAACAAGACTAAATTCGATTTGCTGTTTAACAACTGCGCGGATTTTGCGCGGGTAATGCTGAATAACTATTTTCCCCGGACTTTCAGGCGCAGCATTTTTCCGGATGCCTGGATGACTACGCCGAAACAGATCACGTATAAGCTGGTGCGATTCGCGCGCAAGAATCCAGGGACGAAGTTGATGGTTTTTGAAATTCCGCAGATCCCGGGCTACCGCGCCCGGAGCCACTCCGCCAAGGGCATCGACGAGTCGTTTATCACGACGGTTTACGTGATCCCGATCGCCCTGTTGAACCCTTACATAGCGGGCGGCCTGTTTGTGGACTATCTGGTGCGCGGCCGCTACCATCTGATTCCGAAGGATCCGACAGTTCTGGGACCGGACAATTTATCGGCGTTGATGGCGACGGGTTTGACAACGGTGAGGTTGACAGCGCCAAGCTCGACCCAAGAGAATTCGTCCATTGCAGGTGTACAGGCACCGATGACCGCAGTCAGCGGGACATCTATAGAGCCGGGCGCAGACAGCGCGGCAGCGGAAGCCAATCCAGACCCGCAAGGAACGAGCGCAACAGATGAGTGAGCCACAAAGTCTCAAGAGCCATGGGCGGCTTGATCCGGCCTATCATTTTTTCCTGAGCTTGATAACCATCGCAAACATCGTCATTGCGGTCATGTATGCAGTGCACCATTTCAGCTTTTATCCGGTGTGGCTGGCGGTGTTGTCTCTGGCGGCGCTGGTTGCGCTGTTCCTGATCCGCTCATATCCACTGAAGGTGCAGGACCGCGTGATCCGGCTTGAAGAGCGGCTGCGGCTGCAGGCGCTGGCACCCACGGAATGGCACACGCAGATTTATCGGCTGACGGAAGACCAATTGATTGCGCTGCGATTTGCTGCCGACGACGAAGTGGTTGCGTTGGCAAAGCAGGCTCTGGAGCACAATTTGAGCCGCAAGCAGATCAAAGAGCGGATCAAGAGCTGGCGCGCGGACATGTGGCGGGTGTGAGGGAAGCAGGGAATAGGGAACAGGGAATAGGGAATAGAGGTCAGGGGTCGGCAGTAGTGACTTCTCTCAGAGTTCCAGGCTCCGTCGTTCCAGATCTCAAAAAAATCGAAATTAATTTCATGGGCCCTGTCGATTGGCCGAGGGTCCAGCCGTCATGGAGTTGAGGCGCTCAACGCCTACAATCCATGACGGAGGACGAAATGCAATATTTACTGACGCTTTACCTCGATGAGTCCGGCTGGGGCCGGATGACACCCGAACAGCAGCAGCAGGGAAGCGCCGCTTACACGGCGTATACGGAAGCGCTCAAATCTGCCGGCGTGCTGGTCGGGGCTAACCGGCTCAAACCTTCGGCTACGGCGACGACTCTTCGCACAACCAATGGAAAGACGCAAGTGCTTGACGGACCATTCGTTGAGTCGAAGGAACAGCTCGCCGGGTACTACCTGATCGATGCGCCCGACCTGGATGCGGCGATGCAGTGGGCCGGACGATGCCCTGCGGCGCAGCATGGCATTGTAGAAGTGCGCGCGATCTGGGCGATGTGACGCGCTGAAGCGCGAGTGTCAGGCAGAACAATCGGGTGCACCAGTGAGGCTCATCAGTGAGGCAAAGATGCTGAACCAGTCTTTCACTGCGACGCTCATCAAAAGCCCAAAGCCCGGCGGCTGGACTTATGTTATCTGGCCCAAGTCGGCCGCCTTCTTTGGGACGCGCGGGCTGGTGAAAGTCAAAGGAACCGTCGACGGATTCCCATTCCAAAGCTCGTTTATGGCGTTGGGAGATGGCAATCATAAACTGCCCGTAAAGGCCGAGATTCTGCGAGCGATTGCAAAAGCACCCGGGGAAAAAGTCCGAGTGACGCTGCTCGAAAGGATCGACTCGGCTGGGAAGCGGGGAACCGTGGGTTGAGGCGGCAGGAAGATTGGCCATGGTGAATCTGGCGAACGATAAGGAAGCCTATGCAGCTGCCGAGGCAGCGGCTCTTCGCAGCCGCGGTAAGCTGATCGCTTACCTTGCGGCGCGATTTGGCGATGTTGCCGCTGCGGAAGATGCTTTGTCAGAAGCCTTTGCGTCGGCGCTGACAGCGTGGCCCGTGAAGGGCTGCCCCGATAATCCCGAGGCGTGGCTGCTGACTGCGGCACGGCGAAAACTCATTGACCATCTTCGCCGCAATCGCGAATCGTCGAGCGACGACGAACCGGAGCAGTTGGCCGACGCTATGATCGCGGCTGCGGACGACGGATTTCCCGATCGCCGGCTGGCCCTTCTTTTTGCATGCGCGCATCCGGCAATTGATCCAGCGGTGCGCGCTCCGCTGATGCTGCAGGTAGTTTTGGGATTGGAAGCGGCACAAATCGCGTCGGCTTTTTTAGTTTCGCCGGCAGCGATGGCGCAGCGGCTGGTGCGGGCCAAGACGAAGATTCGCGAGGCCGGTATTCCCTTCCGCATCCCCGAACGCGATGAACTGCGAGACCGGCTGGATTCGGTGCTGGATTCGATCTACGCAGGCTTTGCCGAAGGATGGGCGGATGCGACGGGAACCGATCCCGCGCGCCGGGAACTGGCCGGGGAGGCGATCTTTCTCGGAAGGCTACTGACGCAGCTTCTTCCGGACGAGCCGGAGGCCTGGGGATTGCTGGCACTGATGCTTTATGCAGAGGCGCGCAGACCGGCGCGCCGCACATCTGAAGGCGAGTTCGTTCCACTGCGCAGCCAGGACAAGACGCTTTGGGATTGGCGGATGATTGAGGAAGCCGAAGCCGCGCTGAACAATGCAAGCCGGCCCAGGAATCGCGCCAAAATCCGTAACATGCGCATTGGACGATATCAACTTGAAGCCGCCATCCAGTCGGCCCATGTTGAGGGCGCTCGGACGGGAGCCGTCTCCTGGGCTGCCGTCGTAACTCTATACGATGCGCTGGCGCAGTTGACGAACTCGCCCGTTGCACTGATCAACCGCGCACTGGCCGTAGCAGAGTTAGAAGGTCCAGGCGCTGGATTGGCGGCAATGGAAACTGCCGCCGTGGACCGACGCGTGGAATCGTATCAGCCATATTGGGCTGCGCGCGCCAACCTGCTGGGCCGCGCGGGATTGCCTGACGCTGCGCGACACGCATATCAACTAGCGATTGGCCTCGAGAGCGATCCGGCTGTGCGCGAATACCTGCGCCGGCGCTGCGATGACCTTTCGAAGCAGAGTTGACGACACCCGCGCCAAGGCAGCACTTTCCCAATTCGTTAATGGTCGGAGTCCGCGATCAGGGTCCGCGATCAGGGTCAGCGAGTTTGTCTTTGACTGTCTTCATGAATGCGGACATGGCAGGGGAGATCCATTTGTCTTTGTGCCAGATGATGTGGGTGGCAATGTCGAGCGCTGGACCGCTCCAGTTGAGCGCTTTGAGATGGCGCTGGCGCAGTTCGCGAGCAACGACGATGGCCGGCAACAGGCCGAGTCCCATGCCGAGCGAGATGCACTCCCTTATTGCCTCGACGCTCGAAAACTCGGTTATGTTGGCGGGGCGAATGTTTGCCAGGGCGAGAATGCGGTCGAGTTTCTGCCGGTAACTGCATCCCGATTCGGTAAGCAGGAGATTCTGTCCGGCGAGATCGGAGGGTTTTACCGTACGCCGTGAGGCCAGCGGGTGAGAGGGATCAGCCAGCAGGAAAACTTGCTCGGTGCGCAGGCGGACGGATTTGATGTTGGCTGAAGGCAACGAATCCGCCATGGTGATGGCCATGTCGAGCTTGCCGGCTTCGAGCTCGAGCGCAAACGGCATGCTCATGTAGGGGACGAAGATGAGTTCGACGTGGGGAAAGTGACGGCGGAAGGTGTGCAATACCTGGGGCAGGCGATAGGTGAGGACGCTCTCCGGAGCGCCGATGCGCAGCGGCCCGCTAGGCTCTGAACCGGTCTGGATCGCGCGGTGACCCTGGTCCATTGCCGCGAGGGCCTGGGACGCGAAGGGCAGGAAGTTGCGGCCCGCGTCAGTGAGCGTGACGCGGCGGCCGAGGCGATCGAACAGCGGAGTGCCTAGCTCCTCTTCAAGCGCCTTGATCTGCGCAGTCACGTTGGATTGCACGGTGTGCACTTTTTCAGCGGTGCGCGTGAAGTTCAACTCTTCAGCGAGGGTGCGAAAGATCTGCAACTGCCGGACTTCCATATATGAATCTCCAATTGAGATGCAATATATCACATCAATCTATTGGACAGATGAACAGGGAAGACTGAAGCTCATCTCATGAAGGGACGCTGGCCCGGTGAATCGAATGCCGGATTTAGAGGCCCTTTACTTTCCCGGAGGTGAATTCGTATGAGATCTTCGCGCAGCAACTATTATCCGCTGGCCTTTGCTTTAACCCTCGCCGTAACCTGCGTTTTAATTGCGGGACCGAAGAAGATCGTGGCTGCGACCAATCCCGACGTGCCTGCGACTCGAAATGCTCCGGAGCCGCGCAACCTGGCCGAACAGATTAAGCTGGCCCAGGACTATCTCGATGGTCGCGGCGTGGAACAGGATGTGAAGAAGGCGGCCTATTGGTATGAGAAGGCGGCTGGAGCCGGCGATGCCTTCGCGGAGTTTGAAACCGCTTATTTTTACGAAACCGGCATGGGCGTCGACAAGAATCCGGAGCGCGCGACGCACTGGTATCGGCTGGCTGCCTCAAGTGGGCTGCCGATGGCTGAAGTGGATCTCGCGGTCGCGTATGTGTGGGGCACCGGAGTTGCGCGAGATGAAGTATCGGCGTTTCGGCTGATGAGCGCGGCCGCAGCGCAAGGCGACGGATTGGCTGCCTGCTATCTCGGCGACTTCTATGCCTTCGGAATTGGAACGCCGCAGGATCGCTCCAAGGCCGAGAAGTGGTATCGCAAAGGCGCGAACTTGCACAATCCGATCGCGGAATTTGACCTTGCCCAGATGCTGATGAATGCCGAAGGCAGGCCAGACCTTGCGGCCGCTGCGCGGTTGCTGCGAGATTCTTCGGCGGCCGGTTATGTTCCCGCAATGCACGAGCTGGGGCTACTTCTGGTTCGCAATCCGAATCTGGCTGCTACTGCAGGTGAGGCAGTCGCGTTGTTGAACGATGCCGCAGAGGCTGGCAATTGGAGGTCTTCGGTTCTGCTCGGAGTGCTGGAGCGCGATGGCAACGGAGTTGCCGTGAATAGCGAAGACGCCTATTACCATTTCAGTGTTGCCGAGTTGCAGGGCGGAAAACAGGCAGCCACGCTTGTTGATCACGACCTGGGGCTGCTTTCGGCGCAATTAGGCCAGGGCCGGGCTGAGGCGATGAATCAGAAGGCGAATGAGTGGTTCAAGAACCACGGCTCGAATCTGATGTTCGTGAAAAACGCCGATAAGAGCCAGCGCCAATTTGCCGTTATAAGCGGAGACGGCGAACATGTGGCGGAGATGATGACTCCTCCCGCGATGTGAGTAGGCGAGTTGCAGGAGGTCGGAGTCGATCGGCGCGCCGGTAAGGGGCGCGTACCGCAAAGGACACGGTTCCTTGGCTGATTTTTGGCGATGTGCTCGGTTTCTGTCTCACCCCGGAACATGCCCCTTAGGCGCAAAAGACTAAAACTAAACCCCGGCCTGCGAGAGCCGGGTTTTTCTTTTTGTCCTGAGATGATGCGAGCTTGGCGATTGCGAGATTGCCGGTTTTGCCGGGCGGATTTATTGAGGTGTTGCGCTTTGCGGATGCTGCGTGGCCACGGCCTATCCGCGGCGGGAACATTCACGGCAGTCGTCACGCGCTGAAGGATCGACGCTGGGAGAGATTCGTAGAAAATGAGTTGCCGCACGAGGGTTTGAGCGGGTTCGGGCGATTCACAGGGGGTCGGTTTCGCTGTGTTAGGTTGGACATTGGCCGGGGAAGCTCCGATGGCGTGGCAATCAGTGGGCCGCAGGGGCTAAAGCCCATGATTTTGTCCGGACCTTGGCGGCATGACTGAAGTCATGCCCTGATACAAAGCCCGCCTTCGACGATACACTGCATGAAATCACACATCAAGGAACGCCATGAAACCGATTACTGAGTTCATCAAGCATCACTATCGTCATTTCAATTCCGCGTCGCTGGTGGATGCGGCGGAAGCATACAACAAGCTGCTGGCGGATGGCGGCAAGATGTTTGTGACGATTGCCGGGGCGATGAGCACCGCGGAGCTTGGGCTCTCGCTGGCGGAGATGATCCGGCAGGACAAGATTCACGGAATCTGCTGCACCGGGGCGAATCTTGAAGAGGACGTGTTCAACCTGGTGGCGCACAACTTTTATGAGCGCGTGCCGGGCTACCGCGACCTGACTCCGGCCGACGAGGCGGCGCTGCTGGCGAGGCACATGAACCGCGTGACGGATACGTGCATTCCAGAGATGGAGGCGATGCGTCGGATTGAGAACGAAGTACTGGCGGAGTGGGTTAAGGCCGATAAGGCCGGGGAGCGGTGGTTCCCGCACCAGTTCATGTACAAGATTTTGTTGTCGGGTGTGCTCGAAAAGAGTTACCAGATTGACCCGAAAGACAGCTGGTTACTGGCGGCGGCCAAGAAAAATTTGCCGATGTTTGTGCCGGGTTGGGAGGATGCGACGCTGGGGAATATGTTTGCGGGGCATTGCATTACCGGCGACGTGAAGAAGGTGCACACGGTGCGGACGGGCATTGAGTACATGATGGAGCTGGCGGAGTGGTATACGGCGACGACGGCCAAAACGCCGCTGGGATTTTTCCAGATTGGCGGCGGGATCGCGGGCGACTTTCCGATTTGCGTGGTGCCGATGCTGCACCAGGATCTGCAGCGCGATCATGTTCCGCTTTGGGCGTATTTCTGCCAGATTTCGGATTCGACGACGAGCTATGGATCGTACTCGGGCGCGGTGCCGAACGAGAAGATTACTTGGGGCAAGCTGGGAGAGACGACGCCGAAGTTCATTATCGAGAGCGACGCGAGCATTGTGGCGCCGCTGGTGTTTGCGTATGTGCTGGGGTGGTGAAAGAGCAGGGACCGAGGGAACAAGGGACCGAGAAGGACGGGGCTCGGAGACTTAGGGAGCGAGAGATCAGAGAACAGAGATCAGAGACCGAAATGCGGAAGTGGACAGTGCTGGGCGCAGCGGCGGTAGTAATGCTGTTGGTTTTAGTTGCCGGAGCAACGCGGGCCGATGCGCAGGACAGTGGAGCTTGGCGTGCGGCGAGCTCGAATGCGACGTCGATAACGAGCGACATCGCGATTTTGAAAGACAAGTTCTCGATCGATTTTCTGATCTATCCGCTGGCGCCGATTCGGACGCTGAAACCGGTGGAGGTGAGCGCAGTGTTTGACGCGGATGTGAGCGCCGGGATCAGCGGGATGCTTTACAGGATGAATATTCCGGGGGGACAGCGCTTTTTGCACAGGAACACGCTATGCGGGGGCGAAGACACGAAGTGGATGGCGACGTACGCCACCGGGCACACGCTCAACGTGGCGTTTTTCTCGGGTGACGATATGCCGGTGTTTACGTTTGACGCGATTTCAAAGTCGACGGATTTGTGCGGAACGTTTGGGTACGAACGATAGAGACGGGGAACGAGAATCTCCCATTCAGGGATGGAAGCTCCGACACCGGTGCAAATACGGAAAGAGTGGTCACTGACCCTCGCAGGGTTTGCGCGAAATAAATGATGCGGCGATAGAATTCCTCATGCCATCCGACCTGGATAGGGCCCATCGACAGAGGGGCCATCAAGACAGCGGCTATCGACACTTGGGCTTTTGGGGCAGAAGCATTTCTGTCTGCGTGGTGCTGATTTTTATTGGAGCCGCGCTTTGGCCAGCCCGTGCAAATACGCAGGGCCCGGCGAACTTACCTTTGGCGCGGATTCTGGCGTCGATGGAGAATCACGATCAAATTCAGCGGGAAGGATTGAAGCATTACAAGGCGGTGCGGCAGTACGAGGTCGAGTACCGAGGACTTGCAAACATCGAGGCAAAGATGGAGGTGGAGGTGGACTTTGATTCCACTTCAGGGAAAAGCTTTCGCATTATTTCTCAGAGTGGCTCGAAGATTCTCGGCGAAAAAGTTCTCAAGAGGGCGATGGACAGTGAAAAAGAGGCCTGGCGGGACGGAGGGGCGACGGCGATGACACAGGCGAATTACCGTTTCCAGTTGCAAGGGAGCGAGAGCCTGGATGGACGCCCTGCCTACATTCTGAATGTTGAGCCGCTGACAGAAAGCAAATTCTTGTATCGAGGCAAGGTCTGGGTGGATGCGACGGACTTCGCGGTAGCGAAAGTCGAGGCGTCGCCGGCGAAAAATCCTTCGTTCTTGATTTCGCGGACGGTGATTCGATATACGAACGCGAAGACGGGAGACTTCTGGCTGCCGCAACAGAGCCGCAGCGAAACCAAGGTCCGAATCGGAGGCACGGCCGTGCTGACGATCGATTACGGGACTTACCAGATCAATTCGGATAAGCCGTAATTCAGTTGGGGCGAACTGACCAGGGGGCGCGGGGATCGTGCTGTCCCACCCTAAACGCGAAGTGCGCGTTTAGGATGGGGCACCCAGCCGGGCGCGGCCAGGTCAGAGTCTCGGTTAGATTTAGGAGATCGAAACGAATCATCTCTTAGAAATCGTAACGAACGGGCTGCTCACCGACTGCCCATTCACGCCTTCAAACGCGGGCTGAGCCAGTGTAGGCAAGCCGATCTCCCATTTAGGACTTTCGAGCTCTGGCATGGGCCGGGCCTGGAAGAGCTTCTTGCACTGCTTCGCGGTCCAGCGCGCCCAGCGTTTTGGATTTCTTGCGGCGAGCGCTGTCGGTGGAGATGCCGGTGCCGGCGTACATCTGGCGGTAGAGCTTGGAGAGGAAGATGAATCCGAGGCGTGCGCGCAGAGTTCGGCGTGCAGGCGGAGCGTTCCCAGATGGCTCCCCAGGTGTAGAAGCGGTCCCAGACTTTTTGGGTGCGCATGCGAATTTCGTCGGAGCTCATGGTGGGGTGCGGGGTGAACATTTTGGGCCGCACTTCGGTGGGGATCATCCAGTAGCGGGTGATGGGCACGTCGCCGACCATCATGGGATCGACAGCCTGCTCTTTTTCCCAGCGGCAGGAAATCGACGGTGCCGGGGAACGGGGTCATCATGACAAATTGGGCGAAGGTGACGCCGGCTTTGATTGCCATTTCGACTGTGGCGTTGAAGGTGGCGGGGCTGGTCGGTGGGCAGGCCGAAGATGAACGAGCCGAGAACGTGAACGCCGTGCTGCTTGAAGGTCTGGAGTTGCTTGGCGAGAGCTTCGCCGGAGTAGTTCCAGTCTTTGTAGACGGCTTTGAGCCCTTCGGGAGTGACGGCTTCGACGCCGACGAGCGCGCCTTTGATGTTGGCTTTGCGCATGGCGTCAAGATAACTCGCCGTCTTCGCCGGCTTCCATGGTGATCTGGGTGAAGAAGACCATGTCCTTGGGGAGCTTGGCGAGCTCTTCCATCAGTTGCAGGCGCTCGTTGCGAATGGCGGTTAGCTCTTCGAGCTTGGCGGTGTTGTTTTGCTCGCGCGCGAGGCGCAGATCGGTGAGGGTGACGGGATAGAAGTTGTCGTCGGCCAGGGCGATGAAGCGAAAACCGAGGCGGCGCAGGGCGATGATTTCGTCGACGACGTTTTGGAATTTGCGCTGGCGGGGCTTTTGGCCGTCGGTGCGCCAGACGCTGCAAAAGGAGCAGTGCTTGGGGCAGCCGCGAATGGTTTGGACGGAGGCCCACATATATTTTGCGGGATCCATGAGGTCCCAGCGCGCGGAGAGGAATTCGCCGCCTTCGATGCGGCCGCCCTCGTAGATTTTTTCGGGCGCGCCGGCGATGCAGTCGGTGACGACTTTGGCCCAGGCAAGATCGCCGTCGCCTTTGACGACGGCGTGGGCCTGGCCGCGCTCGAGCGCTTCCTCAGGAAAGAGCGTAGCGTGAATGCCGCCGTAGACGACCCATGCGCCGCGGGCGCGAGCCATGCGGCCGACTGCATATCCGCGGAGGGCGTTGCCGGTGTGGACGCTGATGCCGACGATGTCGCCGGGGTGAATGGATTCGGGCACAATCTGTTCGAGAGATTCATCGATGAGGATGGGGTCGCCGACTGACTGCGGCGTGGCGGCTGCAAGGACGAAGAGCCAACGTGGCGTGATGACCGCCGTGCCAAAAGAATTGTCGCTGGGATTAACCAGGTGAACGCGCACGAAGACCAACCTTTCGCCGTACTGGTGCGGTTGGCGTCACAGCAATTTCGAGGTTTGCCGTAATGCGGGCCCAGGATCACAAGCGGCACCTTTAAAAGAGAAGATGCTGCGCTGAAGTTGCATTACGGTCAGTTGACCCAGGAAATTGACCGTGCGAACGCGTACG
Source organism: uncultured Acidobacteriaceae bacterium (assembly GCA_963763585.1). Lineage (GTDB taxonomy): Bacteria > Acidobacteriota > Terriglobia > Terriglobales > Acidobacteriaceae > Telmatobacter. Next base: position 50,647 of record CAVXPR010000042.1, read on the forward strand.
TCACCGGGTGAGCTGGCCGGGAATATTCGGTACGCCGTTTAGATACTCAAATGGGGCGCACAGAATTTCCCGAGAGGTTGGCTTCTCGGGGACAGTTGAGGCAATGGTACAGCGTTTGAGCGGGGTTGTGGGGAGAATCTTGGGAGGGATGGACCCAATGAACAAAACTTGATGGGAAATCAAATGGATTGAGCGCCTTATACGACGCGTGCGCACTCTTCGACAGGGATGGGGACCTGCTCGACGATCTCGAGGCCGAAGCCCTCGAGGGCTGGGATGTGCATGGGGGTGTTGGAGAGGAGGCGTATGCGTTGGATGCCAAGGTCGGACAAGATTTGGCCGCCGAGGCCGATGGCGCGGAGGATGCGGCCGGAGCGGGCCTGAGAGCCTTCGCGGGCGCGCAGCTCCTGATGGTGGATGAGGCGGCCAGTCTGTTGTGTGTCAGCTGCGGTTACGACTGCGGCACCGTCAGGGTTGAAGGCAGTGGCGGGGACGGCGGAGTTCTCGAGATTCTGGGCAGGATTGAGAGCGGCGCTGGGCGCGGTGGCGGATGTCTGGTCGATCGAGAAGCCGCGAGAGGTGTTGTGTAGATAGAGGATGACGCCGCAGCCCTCTTCCGCGATGATGCGCATGGACTGGTCGAGAATTTCGCGGCAGTGGCAGTCGGCGGAGAAAACATCGCCGGCGGTGCAGCGAGTGTGGACGCGGACGAGAACGGGGTGCGAGCTGGAGGAACGAGATTCGGGCGAGGTTGTTGCGGCGGTGCCGGTGTTGATGTCAGGGCAGAGGTCGCCACGGATGAGGGCGATGTGGCTTTCGCCGCCCTGGACCTGGCTTTCGTAGGCGACCATGCGGAATTCGCCGTAGCGGGTTTGGATGCGGGACTCGCCTGCGCGGAAGATGTAGCGCTCGTTGCGGAGGCGGTAGCGGATGAGCTCGGCGACGGTGAGGATGCGGAGGCCGTGCTGCTGGCAGAAGGGGATCAGGTCGGGGATGCGGGCCATTTCGCCGTCGTCACGCATAATTTCGCAAATGACGCCGGCGGGGGTGAGGCCGGCGAGACGGGCGAGGTCGACGGAGGCCTCGGTTTGGCCAGCGCGGACGAGAACGCCGCCGCGGCGGGCGCGGAGGGGGAAGATGTGGCCGGGGCGGACGAGGTCTGCTGAAGTAGCGGCGGGATCGATAGCGACGCGGATGGTGTGGGCCCGGTCGGCGGCTGAAATTCCTGTTGTGACTCCTTCGCGGGCTTCGATCGACTCAGTGAATGCAGTGCCGAAGCGGGAGGAGTTTTCAAGCGTCATGGGGAGGAGACGCAGGTGGTCGGCGCGGTCTTCGGTGAGGGATAGGCAGATGAGGCCTCGGCCGTAGCGGGCCATGAAGTTGATGGCCTCGGGCGTGACGTGCTCGGCGGCCAGGGTGAGATCGCCCTCGTTCTCGCGGTCCTCGTCGTCGACTACGACGACCATTCGGCCGGCCTGGATTTCGGCGATGGCGCCGGGGACGTCGGTGAAGGGCGGGGCGACGATGCGGTCGGAAGTGCGATCGGGGGTGCGGGAGGGTCTGGGGCATGTGCTGTTGTTATTTTCGCTGATTGGGGGAGGGAATGCCAGAACGGGTGAAACGGAAAAATGTTCGTTTGCCGCTACTGTCAACTGCGTGAGCTTGCCGAGGCAAGCATCTTCGGCTTCGAGACCGCGTCGAGACGGAACCCTATCTTGCGGACGGGCCTCTCAGGCGGCGTCATAAGCGCACGGATCGCGTCGATAATCTCGCCGATCGTCTTGTCGTGCGTTTCGAGCCGCCGTTCGAGCTGGGAAAACTTGGCGGCGAGCGCCTTGTGCGAAGCAAGCGTGTCGCGAAGGCGCAGGAAAGCGCGGACTACGAAAACGCTCATTTCGATTGCGCGGGGAGAGTTGAGGATGCTTGCGGCCATGATGGCGCCGTGCTCGGTGAAGGCATACGGGATTGTGCGGCGGCCACCGTGGGTACTGCTTGCGGTCACAATTTGTGACTTCAAGTTGCGGTTCTCTTTCGCGGTGAGCCGAAAGACGAAGTCAGAGGGGAAACGCCGCTTGTTGCGTTTGACGGCCTGATTGAGGGCCTTGACCTTGACGTTATATAGCGCAGCCAAGTCGTCGTCGAGCAAAACCTTCTGGCCGCGAACCAGAAAGATTCGATTTTCAATTCTTGGCACAGCACTTGGAACCAGGACGTTCCTGCGGGGCATCGTCACTCCCATCTTGAGGTCACAAAATGTGATTTCAAGTTAAGCATGACCGGGCGGCTTGTGGCGTGCCGTATATCGCACCTGTTTTGGTCTCGGGCGGATTGTCGCAGAGCTGTAGGTTGTGCCACTTCCGATTGCAGGGCAGCAAAAACGCCGCCCGAAGGCGGCGTTTTTGTTTGAACTGGCTGAAGTGTTACAACGTCGATTCAATCTCAAATCCCCAGGCCTCGAGAAGGGCCTCAGGGATGTATTTGGAGTTCTTGTTACGGCGCGCCCACTCGCGGAGGCGAGTAGACCGGATGTACTGGTCCGGGGGCAGCTTGAACTCCTTGGTGATCTGCTCGAAAGAGGTAACGGTAGGCACTACCGGGCCAATGGGCTCCGGCTTGCCCCAGTTCGGATTTCCACGACGCTTTGCCATTGAGGTATTTGTCCTTAGAAAGGAGTATTTTCGTGGTTCAACCTGGGTCGCGGCTGGGGATGGGCGAGGACCCGAGGGACGTACATTCCTATTCTAAGGATTTTTGGTACAAAAATCAATAGGCAAGAGCTTTGCGAACGGGGATCAGAAAGGGCGCGCATTGGCTTGTATCTGATTGTAATTAAATGCGTTATTGGATTACCATTCGATTCCCACAGGCAGAACGAGGGAGGATATTTCGGGTGACTGTAGCAGCAATGGACAATGAAGTGGCAGGATAGTCCTATGGGCAGATTCTGGAGGCTAATTGCAACGGGATTGGTGCTTTTGGGAGGGGCGCAGATGAGCCGTGGAGTGGAGCTGACGGTGAGCCGAGATGCCCTGGAGAGGACGCTGAAGCAGCAGCTCTACAACGGGCCGGATGGCCGGTACTACCTGAGGGGGAATGCGCACACGGCGTGCTTTGTTTCGACCGAGGACCCGCATTTGAGTTTCGAGCAGGACCGGATCGTGGTGCGGGTGAAGACGCGGGCGCGACTGGGAGTGGGCGGCGCGTGCCTGGGCGTAACGGTGACGCTGCCAGCTGAAGTGTCAATGGAGCCGGATGCGGAGGGGGAGACGATCGGGTTCCGTAACGCGCAACTGGACAAGGTGAGCGACCGGAGGGAGATCAACTTTGTGCTGGCGCCGTTTTTGCGGGGACAGGTGCCGAAGAGCTTGAAGGTGAATGCGGCGGATTTGCTGCGCGCGGCACTGACGGGGTCGACGGCGGCGTCGGGATATAAGGTGAGCCTGGGACAACTGAAGATTCTTTCGGTTCAAATTGTGGGCGACAAGCTGGTGGTGGAGGCGGACGGGGACATCAGTGTGGAGTGAGTAGGAGCGGGGACCGAGGGAACAAGGGACCAAGGGAACGAGCGATGGCCGTCAGGTTGAGAAGGACCTTCCCTCAAGGGCTGAAGCCCGGGTTCATTTCGCGCAATTTACGGCACGGCTAAAGCTGTGCCTCTTCAAAGCAAAACCTAGCCTTTAATGGAAAGCCAAGTTGAAGCACTGTGGAACGCGCGGACAAGAGGCGCGAAGACGAGTAGTACGCTCTATATGTTAGGATTTGCAACCGGCAGGGAAAATCGATTGATCCGAAATCTTCCGGCAATAGCGCTTGATTGAAGGCACTCCGATTGGCGCACTTGATTTACTCGACTCGAGCCACCGCAAAGGAACTCAAACCATGCAACTGACCCGCAGGGATTTCACAAGATTTGGCGCGCTGGGCCTGGCGGCCAGCTTTGCGCCCACGCTTAACGCGCAGAACCCGACACGCAAAACCCGCTACGCGATCATTGGCATTGGACGGATCGCCTACCACTTTATGGCGGGAATCCAGAACACGACGAACTCGAGCGTTACAGCGCTGGTGAGCGGCCATCGCGATAAAGCGGACAAGGTTGCGGCGCAGTACGGCGTGCCTGCCGACTCGATTTACAGCTACGAAAACTTCGACGAGATTGCGCACAACCCGAACATTGACGCGGTGTATGTGGCGCTGCCCAATTCGATGCACGCGGAGTATACGATTCGCGCGGCCAAGGCGGGCAAGCACGTGGTGTGCGAAAAACCGATGAGCACTTCTGTCGCAGACGCCGAGGCCATGATTGCGGCATGCAAAGCGGCGAATGTGAAGCTGATGATTGCTTACCGCTGCCACTACGAGCCGGTGCATCTGAAGGCGATCCAGATGATTCGCGACGGCAAGGTTGGCCAGGTGCAGGAGATTTCCAGTTGCTTCGGCTTCAACATTGCGCCGGGCGAGTGGCGGCTGAACAAGAAGCTTGCCGGCGGAGGACCGCTGTACGACGTAGGCATCTACTCGCTGAACGCGACGCGCTATTTGACGGGCGAGGAGCCGGCGAAACTGACCGCGGTGGCGTCGACGATTGACAAGGACGGGCGCTTCAGCGAAGTGGAAGAGAATGTGGCGTGGACGACGCTATTCCCGTCAGGGATTGTGGCGAGCTGCTCGACATCGTACGGAGCGAACACGAGCGGATATTTCAAGGTGTACGGATCCAAGGGCTGGCTGGCGGTCGACCCCGGGTTCAACTATGATGGCGTGCACTTGCACGGATTTGTGGACGGCCAAGTGATTGACGAGCTGAATCCAGCGCGCGATCCGTACCAGTTCACGGCTCAGGCAGACCACTTTTCGAATTGCGTGCAGAACAATCTGGAGCCGAAGACACCGGGCGAAGAGGGATTGAAAGATATGCGTTTGATTACGGAAATCTACCGGGCAGCCGGCGTGGGCGCTTAACGGAAATTGACGCTGCGCGGTCTGACCACAGCGTTAGAATCAAAATCAGGATTTAATTTCGCAGCGAGAGAATCTCGTTCTGGGAGAAGCTATGTCTGACGCGATCTTGTGATATCGGCCTGATTGGACTTGCAGTGATGGGACAGAATCTGGTGCTGAATATGAACGACCACGGATATAAAGTGGCCGTGTTCAACCGCACCGTTTCAAAGGTGGACGATTTTTTGGCGGATGAAGCCAAGGGGACAGAGGTGGTGGGCGCGCACTCTGTTGAGGAGCTGACGAGCCTGCTGAAGCGGCCGCGGCGAGTGATGCTGATGGTGAAAGCGGGCGACACCGTGGACCAGATGATCGACCACATTACGCCGCACCTGGAAGCGGGCGACATTATTATCGATGGCGGCAATTCGCTGTTCAGCGATTCGACGCGGCGCACGAAGGCGTTGGCGGAGAAGGGGATTCTGTTCATCGGGACGGGCGTTTCTGGCGGCGAAGAGGGCGCACGGAAGGGACCTTCGATAATGCCGGGCGGAAATCCGGCGGCGTGGCCGCATGTGAAGCCGATCTTTCAGGCGATCGCGGCGAAGGTGGAAGACGGTACGCCGTGCTGCGACTGGGTGGGCGAAGAGGGCGCGGGGCACTTCGTAAAGATGGTGCACAACGGGATTGAATACGGCGACATGCAGTTGATTTGTGAGGCGTACGATCTGCTGAAGCGCGGGCTGGGATTGACGGCCGACGAGCTGCACGATGTTTTCGCGGAATGGAACAAGGGCGAGCTGGACAGTTACCTGATCGAGATTTCGAGCCTGATTTTTGCCAAGAAGGATGAGGACGGATCGCCGCTGGTGGATAAGATTCTGGATGCGGCGGGACAGAAGGGGACGGGCAAGTGGACGGTGATTAGCGCGCTTGATACGGGCCAGCCGGTGACGCTGATTGGCGAGAGCGTGTTTGCGCGCTGCCTTTCGGCGCTGAAAGAGGAGCGCCTGGAGGCGGAGAAGGTTTTGCGCGGGCCGAAGTCGCTGCCGAAGGTGGGCGACCGCGCGAAGTTTATTGAGGACGTGCGCAGGGCGCTGTTCTGCTCGAAGATCATCAGCTACGCGCAGGGGTACATGCTGCTGCGAGCCGCGGCCAAGGAGTTTGGCTGGAACCTGAACATGGGCGGCATCGCGCTGATGTGGCGCGGAGGGTGCATTATTCGCAGCCAGTTTCTGGGCAAGATCAAGGATGCGTACAGGAAGAACAAGAAGCTCGACAATTTGCTGCTGGACAAGTTTTTCTCGCGGCTGCTGAACAAGTACCAGGCGAGTTGGCGCAAGGCGCTGGTGCATGCGGTGAAGCTGGGCGTGCCGACGCCGGCGTTTTCAACGGCGCTGGCGTTTTTTGATGGCTATCGCGCGGGACGGCTGCCGGCGAATCTGCTTCAGGCGCAGAGAGACTTTTTTGGCGCGCATACATATGAGCGCGTGGACAAGCCGAGGGGGCAGTTCTTCCACACGAATTGGACGGGCCGCGGCGGAAGGGTTTCGTCGTCGACGTATAACGCGTAAGAGACAGCTTCTAGCTGCTAGCCTCTGGCTGCTAGTTTGTTCATCGCGAGTGGGTGGGTTTTCTGTCCCAGGTCCCCAAATGCAAGGGACCTAGGGCACCCGGCAACAGAGCTTAGTGAGCAGAGAAAACGAAGCGGCGATTTCCTTGATGGAGATCGCCGCTTTTTTTCGTGCGGGAGTTTTACGCGGGTCGATTTGCAGAATAAGGCTGCGAGAATTAAGTGGGCATAATTCGTCCCGTAAAAATCAGCGCAGGGATTCGACAGCGGCGGGGTCCATGTCGGCGTAGTCTTGATTTTCGCCGCCCATGCCCCAGCAGAAGCTGTAGGCGCGCGTGCCGACGCCGCAATGGATCGACCAGCCGGGCGAAATGACGATGCCCTTGTCGGCCATGACGATGTGGCGGGTTTCGGCGGGCGGCCCCATGAAGTGCATGACGCGTGCGTCGGCAGCAACGTTGAAGTACATATAGATTTCGCTGCGGCGCATGTGCGTGTGCGGAGGCATGGTGTTCCAGTTGCTGCCGGGGGCGAGATGGGTGACGCCCATGACAAGTTGGCAACTGCGCGCGCCCTGGAGATGGATGTATTTGAAGATGGTGCGCTTGTTGCAGGTCTCGTGGCTGCCAAGTTCGGTGGGCGCGGCGTCTTCTTTGCGGACGAGCGTAGTCGGGTATTGGGCGTGGGCGGGATAGCTCAACAGATAAAAGAGGGCGGGCGCGGATTTATCTTTTGAGGCGAAGGTGACCTGCTTATTGCCGCGGCCGATATAGAGCACGTCGAGATTGTCGAGGTCATAGCTTTTGCCTTCGACGGTGATGACGCCTGCGCCACCGACGTTGAGCGCGCCTAGCTCGCGGCGCTCGGTGAAGTATTCGGCGCGGAGATCGGGATCGGTGGGCAGCGCGAGAGCGGAGTCGAGCGGTGCTGCGAAACCGACGACGGCGCGGTCGAGATCGACGTAGTTGAGATGGAGCTTGCCCGGCTCGAAGAGGGAATCGAGCAGGAACGTGTCGCGAAGCTCTTCGGTGGTCATGCGCGGATAGCGCACGGGGTCAGCCATTAGAACGGTCTTCATATGAAGCAGCTCCTAGCTTCTAGCTTTTAGCTATTAGCTCGTTCTCGATCTCGCAGGATTCTCATTGCAATTCAATATTATTGCGCGGGAGGCACGGGAAGCTGCAAGGGATCCCAGTTGTCGCTGCCACGGAGAAAGACTGAGGGCTCGTATTGTTTGGCTTCGTCGGGCGTGAGGAAATGAGTGTGCGGGTCGCGCTGGTCGTGATTTGCGCCGGGGCCGGAGGAGTCGAACTCCGCGTAAAAAGTGGTGTCGAGCATATGCGTTTGCTCGGCGTGCCATTCGCTCCAGCCGGCAGGGGCGATTTTGTCGCCCATCCAAGTGTGCATATAGATGACGGTTGAATAAGCGCGCCAGGGGCGGCCGAGGAAGACGTTGCCGACGACGCCGGGATCGGCGGTGAGCTTGGAGTGGTCGATGACGAAGCCGGAGTCCTCGTCAGGATAATGTTTGGACTGCGCTGTAAGGTAGCCGCCGTTGTGCGGGGTGGAGTGAATCTCGCAGTTTTCGAAGACGGCTTTCGAGTCGCCGAAGATGAAGTCGACGTTGCCTTCGACATAGCAATCGGAGAAGTATTGGCGGGTGGGCGTGCAGCCCGCCGTATTTTGCGAGCAGCCGCGGCTGCCGAGGTAGACCGTGTCCTGATTGCCGAGGAGACGGACGTTGTGGAAGATGGCGCGGTCGCCGGTGACGAAGAGGGCGAGCGCCTGAGAGCCTTGCGGCGTTTGCTCGTGGGTGCGATTGAAGTCGTTTTGGAAGGTGATGTTTTCAGCGAAGAAATTGTCGCCGGTGACGTTGACGGTGGAGGAGTGTAGCGTGCCGCCGTTCTGGCCGGCGCTGCGATCGTTGACGATTACGGTCTTGCTGGCGTCAGGGTTGGCGCTGCGGATGGTGATGTTGGGCTTGTCGATGTTGATGACTTCGCGATAGACGCCGGGCGAGACGGAGAGAACAGCGCCGCCGGTTTTGGGAGCCATGTCGAGAGCGCGCTGGACGGAGTAGTAGTCGCCGGTGCCGTCGGCAGCGACGTAGAACGTTTTGTCTTCGGGTGGGATTTTGCCGGCCATCTCGGGCGCGGTTTTGTCTCCGGGGAACGGAACGAAGTGCGCGTCGCATGAGAGCGGTTGGCCGGGCGCAGAGCTGGGCGCCTGGATGATTGCGACGTCGTCGCCTTTTGGCTGCAGGTCGCCGAGTTGGGGGCCGATGGCGATGTCGGCGTCTTTGTCGTAGAAGAGCGCGTCCTGTTGGCCGTCAGCGAAGACGTTGTTGAGCTTGATTTGGAGTTTGTGATCGGCGTCGAGGCCGTAGAAGGTGTATGCGCCGGGCGTGAGGACGTGGACATTTTCAAGCGTGATGTCTTGATAGATGGGGAGGCGGTCGCCGGTGAAGTTGGTGTAGTGCGGCGTAAAGACGAGCGGGTTGGGCACGTTGCGGATGCAGACGTTGCGATAGAGGACCTGATGGACGAGGCCACCGCGGCTGGGGTCGGATTTGATGCGGAGACCGTTGTCGGCGCCGTCGATGGTGAGGTCGTCGACGAGAAGATGATCGACGCCGCCGAAGGTTCCGCTGCCGATCGACATGCCGTGCCCGGAGTAGAAGTGGTTGTGGAGGACGGACATGTTTGAGACGGCGCCGGCGGCGCTGGGCTTGAGGCAGACATCGTCGTCGCCGGTATGGATATAGCTATAAGCGATGGTGATGTTGCGCGAAGAGCCGGGATCGATGCCGTCAGTATTGCGCGCGGTCTTAGGCGTCATTATTTTGACGCCCCACGCGGTGAAGCCGTCGGTCTGGTTTACGGAGACGTGGAAGCCGGGCGAGTTGCGCAGCGTGATCTTGTAGAGGATGAAGTTGTCGACGTGGCGAAGCGAGATCATCGCCGGGACGTTCTGCTGCTGGTCAATGATTTTCGCTTCGTGCGCGAGGTCCCACCAGGTGACGGCTTGGCCGAGGAGCGTTGCACCGCCGCGAGCGTCGATGGATCCCTCTCCCATGATGCCAGCGTTCTTTGCTCCGTCGCCGGAGATGAGCGGCTTGCAGCCGCGGCCATGCTCCGAGACGATGCCGCATGCGCCCGGAGAAAGATCGTAGACGCGCGGATCACGCGAGGCGACGAGGGCAGTATTTTTACTGACGACGAGGGTCACGCCGGGGCGGAGCGTGAGCGGGCCAGTGAGGAAGACGTTTTTCTTGCCGTGGGCGCGGAGGATGACGGACGTCGACGATGGAGACGCGGTGCTGACGGTTGCGGATTGCGATGCGGCGCAGTGGTCGAGGGCGTCTTGAATGCGTGCAGTGGAAAGCTTTTGCTCATCGGCAAGCGCGATGACACCGTGGCTGGCGATGACATCAGCCTGGAGGGTAACGCAGGCAGGAGGAATCTTTGGCTCGGTGACAGTGCGGGTGTCTTGTGCGCGAAGGGAGGAGACGATTAGAAGGGGCAGGGAAGCGAGCAGAAGAGGCAGAGAGACAAAGCGCATTTGGGTTCCTCCAATGGGCGACGGCGCTGGTTAAAGCGAGCTGCGGAATTCGCGGGTTTTGAGTGGACTGACCACTTGGAACAATCAATGTAAAGGCACCGAGCGTTGGGTCGTCAAGGGATTCCGGGCCGCGGATAATGGGTCAGATTGGAGAAGCTTTTCCCTCGGGGGCTGAAGCCCACATTGATAATGGTCGATGAATGTACGGGCTGAAGCCCGTACCCTTCAAACCAGCTCACTACTGAGACATGGGGCACGCGGGACTTGATCAGCGTGGAGCTTGATCGAGAATCCAGCGGACGAGCTCATTGCCGGCGGCGAAGTTGTCGTAGGCGGCGGGGAGTTTGCGGCCGTCGGTGTACTCGTTGTAGAGCCAAGGATCAACCATGGCGTAGACGGTTCCCTTGCCGTATTTGGCGGTGGCCATGAAGATGTCGTCGCCTTCAGTGAGCGCAGCATGAGCCGGGCCGCTGACGGAGATGGTGCATACATCTTTGACGAAGATGGTGTGGGGGTGGTGGAAGATGGGGCCAGCGCCGTCGATGGCGATTTTGCCCTGGTCAAAGTTCGCGCCGATGACGTGCTTGCGCAGGACGCTATTGAAGTGAATTCCGAATTTTTCTGAGACAACATTGAAGTGATCGAGGTCGGCGTAAGAGGTGTCGTTTTCCATGATCATGAGGACGCCGCCAGCGCGGACCCAGCTCGCGATTTGGGTTGCATCCTGGGCGTTGGCGTAGTGCGGATGAGGGTTTTTGTCGGCGTTGTCGGGCGAGACGATGAGATAAACCTGCGCGCCGCGAAGGTTGGCGGTGGTTGGCTCCGCGTCGAGCTCGGCGGTGGCGGCGCCGTAACTGCGGAAGATGTGGCCGAAGAGCGAATAGCCTGCCTCGTCCCACGTGTTCCATTTGTAATGAAATTCGATTTGCCGGCCGAAAGCGTCGGCGCGCTGCTGCGAGTTGAACCATCCGTCGACGAGGACGGTGCGGCCGTGGCCGAGCCTGGCGTTGGCGGCGGTTTCCATTTCGGAGCTGGCGAGCAGAAAAGCGCCCACACCTTTGGCATCGTTCGCGCCGACTTTTTCGCGGATGTAATAGGCATAGGTGCCGTCGCGATAGGGATCACCGCCGAGGCCGGAGGCTTTGACGGTGCCGGTTAGAGAGACGTCGTCGCCGTCGGCATTCACGAAGTGCGCGAGGATGCCTTTGTAGCCGCGCTCGGCGTCGGCCGAGTAGGTCTGAGGCAGATAACCCATGCGGACACCCTTGGCGAGGGCGTAGACGAACATGCATGCGGCGGAGGATTCGAGGTAGTTTCCTTTTTCATTGGGCTTGTTCAGCACGTCGTACCAGAGGCCGCTCTTTGGATCCTGGTAACGCGCGACGGCGGAGGCTGCGCGGCGGAGGATAGCGAGGAGTTGGGCGCGGCCGGGATCGTTCGCGGGATAGTAGTCGAGCGTGTCGACGAGGGCCATGATGTACCAGCCCATGCCGCGTGCCCAGAATTGGGATGAGTCGCCGGTTTGCTTGTTGGCCCAGCGCTCCTGCTTCGACTCGTCCCAGCCGTGATAGAGGAGGCCGGTTTTCGGATCGCGCGCGTGCTGCTCCATGAGCACGAATTGATGAGTGATGTCAGCGAAATCCTCGGGGTGATGGGAGACGGAAGCGTACTCGGCGCGGAACGGCTCGGCCATGTAGAGGCCGTCGAGCCACATCTGGTTCGGATAGCGCTGCTTGTGCCAATAGCCGCCGGAAGGTTCGCGTGGCTGTTGAGCGAGCTGGTCCGAAAGAAAGTTTGCAGCAGTGAGATAACGCTGATTTCGCGTGACGCCGTAGAGGAGGAGAAGCTGGCGGCCGAGGAGAATGTTGTCGAGCTGATGTTCGTCGGGCTTGAACGTGGGGATGGAGCCATTGGGGGCGAGGAGCGCGTCGACTGACTTTTGGATGTAGTTGAAGTAGCTGGGATCGGCGGTTGAGAGCCAGACAGAGTCCATGCCTTCAAGAAGGGTGCCAAGCTCGTAGGCCCAGATTGAAGGTGCGCCGGTGGAGATGTGTGGCCGTTGGGCCAGCGAGTGATGGCGGCGTTGGCAGCGCGTTGCGACAAGGGCGATGAGTTGTTTGGAGTGGCTGCGCGTGCGGCTATTGAGAAGCCGGAAACAGCGGCGAGCGAGAAAGCAAGAAACAGTGCAGTCTTCATATTGAGACCAAGAGCAGAATCATAGAGCCTTGGATAGACAAAGGAAAAGAGGCTGCCGGGTTGATCCAGCAGCCTCCTGAGCGAACGATGTGAAAAGCCGACTCAGAAACTTACGCGAGCAGAGAACTGAGCGGCCTTGCGGGTGGCGATGGAGTTACTGGTGACATCACCGAAGCTCGAGTTGCCGACGGCAGTGCTGGCAACTGCGAACCAGGTGTGGTTGGTGACGTTGTACCACTCAGCCCGGATATCCAAATGGGCTGATTCAGTGAAGTGCAACGGGAAACTGCGAACCATGGCGAGGTCGAGCTGATAGTTGCCCGGTCCGTATAGGTTGTACGGCGCGGTGCGAGACGCGTCGCTGATTTGATACGCAAAGGAGCTGAGAACGCCAGTCACCGGATTCATGAACGGTCCCGATGCGGTCGCCGCCGTCGTGCCGGTGCTGGGGACGATGTAAGAGATGGCGCCGGTGTTGGCGGCGGTTATGCCCTTGCCCCATTTGCCGTTCTGACGCGCATTTTGACCAAAGTAGCCGGGGTTCAGGATCGGCTCAAAGGTGCTCTCGGCCGGATTGGTCTGGGTTGTGGCTTCAGTGAGCGCCAGCGGAGATCCTTTGAAAGCCTGGTAGACCCCGGAGAAGGTGAAGCCGCCCAGGATTGCACGCTCGGCCTCATTGCCGGAGAGAACTGATTTGCCGAAGGGCCATGCCCACACGGAAGTGAGGACGAAATGCAGCGGCTGGTTGGAAGTGGAGACGGCGCGATCAAGGCGATCGGCCGGAGCGGACTCTGAGGAATGATTGGCAAGCGTACCGGCGGGGATTGCATAACCGGTGCGGAAGGTGCCGCCATCATCGATAGCGCGGGACCAGGTGAAATTGGAATTCAAGGTTACGCCGTGCCAGGTGCGCATGCTGAGAAGCGCCTGCAGCGCGTTGTAGTTTGAATTGCCTACGTAGCCGAAGGAGTCCGTTACCGTTTGGAACGGGAAGGGCTTCAAGGCGGCGCTCAACGGCTGGCTGGCTGTGAAACCGGCGGGGCAAGTGAGGTTGTTGGCCGCGCAAGCGCCGGTGCCAAGCCCCCCAAGCGTCGATCCAAGATACAGGTACTTGGGATCGAGATCATCGGCCCAGAGCCCACGCGCATGGAAGCTATCGAGTTGCTCGAAATGCCCCTCGGAGCCGACATAAGTGATCGTCATTGCCATCGTACTGTTGAGCTGGCGTTGAATGCCGAAGTTCCAATTGAGGTACTCCGGTGCCCGGCTGCCGTAGTAGGGGTCAACATAACCGATTGACGACGGCGTGCCGGTAAAGCCGGAGGTAGTTGTAAAGCCGGTGCCAAATTGCGGTCCTGAAGCCACGCCGAGCGCGCCCGTGTAGGCGGGAATTGCGCCGTTGGCGCCGGTGAGCGGCATGGTGCTCAAGAGCTGGCCATTGGCCGAGAAGGAAGGCGCCGCGGAGAAGCCCAGCGTTCCAAGGCTTGATGCAAGGCCACCTACCGCGTCGCCGTGCGTAAACATGACGCCGTAGCTCGCGCGGATGACTGTGTTGGGGTCGAGCTGGAAGGCGACGCCGACGCGAGGGCCGAAATTCTTGAAGTAGTTGCTGACCGGCGTGGCGCAGTTGCAGGTGCCGGCACCGTGGCCGGTGAACTGAAGCGCACCGTTGACGCCAGTTATGGGGTTGGCAAGAGAGGGGCTGAAGTAGCTCTCGGCGTTGTGCACCTCGGTGACGGTGGGGAAGAAATCGTAACGCAGGCCGAGATCGAGAGTGAGCTTGCTGTTCACCTTCCAGGTGTCCTGAGCATAGGGCGAGATGGCACGGAAGCGCGCACCGAACTCCTGCTGCAGGTAATCGGTGAAACTGCCCTTATCGATTTCGCCGACCAGGAAGCTGGCATAGGAGAGGCCTGTGCCGGAGGTAGCAACATATTTCGGTGTAGCGTTGCTGGATGCATTGATTCCCGAGGTTTCAGTGACGGCAGTGGCCAGGGTAATAGGACTTGTACCGCTGGTGTCGTTGATTACGTTGTAAAGCATCCACGCAACCTGGCCGCCGAAGGTGAAGGAGTGCTTGCCGACAGTCCACTGAAGATTGTCGAGGGCCGTGTAGTTCTCGGCGACGGTCACAGAGGCGGGTTCGCCAGCCCAATTAGTAGGTGCATCGGTGCCAGCGAAAGTAACGAAGGGAAAGGCGTCAGAAGCCTGACCTTTGGGCAATCCTGTCAGCCCCATTGCGGTGGCAGCATAGGTTGACCCCTCGTCGGCATTGAAGGTTGGTCCGTTGTATCGGGCATAACCCCACTTGACCTGGTTGAGAACGTGAGGGGAGAAGACATGGGTTTCTTCGATGATGCCGACCGCGGTTTTGGGAGCGTAAGCCTGGCCGAAGTTATATGGAATCGGCCCGACATCGCGCCCAGCGGTGGTTTGGCCGACCGGGACGGAACTTGCCTGGCGGCCGATCGATGCGATAAAGGAAAGCGTATCGCGCGAGTTGACGGTGTAGTCGATGCGATCGGTCATGGACCAATTGACGAGGCCAGTGGCGTCGGGGGCGACGTAGTTATTCTGCAGGGCGGTCGTTACCGCCTTGTTGATACCGGTTGATGCCAGGAAAGCCTGCATATTCTTTGCGACTGTGGAGAACTCGCTGGCGGGGATCACGTTGACCGGGGAGCCGGGGCCAAGCAAGGCAGGATTGCCGGCAGGACCGGTGCCAGTACCGGGACCGTAGCCGTACTGATAGCGGCAGGGGCCGTTGGTGCTGTTCGCGGTGCAAGCAGTCTGCGAAAGCGGATCGTAAATCTTGACGTTGGTTGCGGAAAAGTCGCCGGACTGTTCGGCAAGTGTGGGGAAGGTCATCAATGTCGGTGTCGCACTGGTGTAACGGAAGCCGTTGTAATTGCCGAAGAAGAAGACTTTCTGTTTCCAACTGCCGAACGGGACAAGCGGACCACTGAGAACGATGCCGTACTCATTGCTGTGCTCGATGGGCTTAACGGGCTTGCCGGTGACGGCATTGGGAACGGAACCAAAGAACCCCCAGGTATCGAAGGCCGTATTGCGCAGGAACTCGTACACAGAGCCGTGAAACTGCGAGCCACCCTGCTTGATGGAGTAGTTCGACACGCCCTGGCCTTCATAGATGGCTGAGTAGCCGCTGGTTTGCACCTGGAACTGGTCGACCGCATCAACCGAAATGGCGGTCCACACATAACGCGGGTCGCCGTTGCCGCCGGCGCGCACGAAAGGAACGCCGTCAACGTAGACGTCGGAGGCGGCGCCGCGGCTGCCGGAGCCGTTGACGACGCCGGTGTTGGTGGTGGCGTTGCCGTTGGTCTCGTTGCCCTGCACGCCGGGCATGAGGTAAACGAAGTCAGTGGCCCGCCGCTGATCGGCAGAGCCATATGCGCCCATCTCGAGGGGCAGTTCAGAATAAGTCTCCTGCTCCATGGTGGCGCCGAGGGTGGCATTGCTGGTTTCAAGTTGCGGAGGCGCGGCGGAGACGGTGATCTGCACGTCTGCTGCGCCCACCTGAAGCGCGGGGTTGTAGGTCTGCGTCTCGAGGGCATTCACCTGGATGTTTTGCTGGGTGAGCTTCTCGAAGCCGGTGGCGAAGGTCGTCACGGAGTACACGCCCGGGTCGAGGTCGGAAAAGTTGTAGTCGCCCGCGCCTGTCGACTTGGTGACCGTGGAGATTCCATTAGCGTTGTTGGTGGCGGTGACTGTGGCGTTGCCAATGACCGCGCCGGTCTTATCCTGCACGGTACCGGTGATTGCACCTTTCCCAGCCAACTGCGCGCCGGCGCCGATGGGCATGATCATCAAGGCGACGACCAACAGGGCCACAAATCCCAGCGCAGCGCAACGGAAGAGACTGAACCGCGTTTCCGTTGTTGTGGCGGGCGCCACGGAAAGATTTCTCAAGGCGAATTGCCTCATGATGTTGCCTCCAGTAAGAATTCCGTCTCGCCTCATAACGTGGTCGCTCGCGGCAACAGGGACAATTGGCGCACGTGGTCTGACCACATTTTGAAGCGGAAATAGTTTTATATATGCAGTCCGGGACTGTCAATAGGGAACTTCGCGGCAAATTCCGAAAATTAAATATGAGACTTACCGATCTATGAGAAGGTGGAATTTTGTCGCGGGAACGTGGATTTTAGTCGTGGCAGAAAACAAACAATGGTCAGACCGCGCAGCCTGGGAAGCTGTTTTCAGGAGCAAGATGGCAAAGGACATATGCAGAGAGGAGGGGTTCGGAGCGGGCGATTCGCGAGGCCTCGCAGCGAGGCGCGGACATGGCCCGAAAGTATGCCCGGAGGGAACTACGAAAAGTGCAAAAGTGTTTCTTGATGCGGTATGGCGACCGCGTCTGGATATGGCTTTGTGCTTCCCCGGAGGAAAGTGTCTTGATTGGAGCACCCAGGAAGTGGATCGACGAAAAGCCATTGAAAGCTGGCGGACCGTTGACAATCGGAAAACGCGGGGCGGTAAGAGCCCGGAACGATTTTGGGATCAGCCTTGAACTGGGGATTGGAAGTTTGAGATGGGCTTGAAAGCGATGCAAGCGCGAAGCCCAGCTATGCTGCTGATGCAGCGCGCACATATTTTTTCTTTGACGCCGCCGAGGCTCTTTTTTGGCCGGTGGGGCGTTCCATTCCCTGAGCAATTTGCGCCATGCGCAAATGCTGCTCCATGAGATTGTGCGCTTCTTTGGGCTTGCGCGCGCGGATGGCGCGGTAGATCTCGCGGTGCATTTCGGCGGATTCACGCATGTCAGTGGAGCGTTCGACGGTCTTGCGGCGCGTGTCATAAAGCGCAGACGTGATGGTTTCAATAATTGCCGCGAGAATGGGGTTGCCCGAGGCCTGGGAGACGATGCGGTGAAACATCAAATCGTGGATGAGATATTCGGCGGGAGTGCTCATGGAGGCGAACATGTCGGCGACTTCTTCAGCGAGGGCGGAGAACTGTTCCTGCTTGCCGCGCTCCGCGGCCAGAGCGGCCAGATGGCTCTCAAGGATGATGCGGGCCTCAAACATTTGCCAGGACTGAAAGCCGTGCAGTGCGCCGATGAGCGAGAGCGATGCGGTTCCGAATTGCGGAGGGCCGTCGGCGACAAAAGTGCCGACCCCGTGGCGGATCTTCATAACGCCCATGGCAGCCATGTAACCGATGCCAGTGCGAAGGCTGGCGCGGCTGATTTTAAGGGAACGGGCGAACTCGCGCTCGGGCGGGATCTTATCGCCAGGCTGCAGAGTTCCGCTCTCAATGAGGGAGCGGATGTGGTTAACCACTTGCATCGTGCGATGAGTATTCGGCTGTTCTTCTTTCATCCTCGGCATAAGACGAGATACCCTCTTGCGATACTGAAAGTCAATGTCAAAGGGAGATTATCACCGAAGGCCGAGGTCTGGTTGGAGAAACTTCCGCAAGCCGCGAAGGGAAGCGCATCAAGACCGGCAGGCTGCTTCCCCGTGTATACTTCCGGTCTGACCTCTCATTCCGGCGATGGTCTGGTGAGCCGGCGCGCGAGACGATTAGAATGATAGCCATGTTGCTCCACGAAGACCGGTTATTTCCCGCCGAAGCAAGTGCCCGTAAAGTAGCGCGTTCCTTATATGAGCATGTCCGCGGGCTTCCCATCATCAGTCCGCACGGACACACGCAGGCCGCGTGGTTTGCCGACAACGGTCCGTTTCCAGATCCGGCGACGCTTTTTGTGCAACCCGATCACTACGTATTTCGGATGCTCTACAGCCAGGGCATCTCGATGGATGACCTGGGTATTGGGCAGGCGACGATCAAGGACCCGCGCAAGGTGTGGCGGATTTTTGCGAAGAATTACTATTTGTTCCGCGGCACGCCAACGCGCATGTGGCTGGATTTTTCTTTTCAAGAGCTGTTCGGATTCAAGGAGCGATTGAGCGAGCAAACTGCAGATCATTATTTCGACACCATCGCGGAGAAGTTGCACACGCCGGAGTTTCTGCCTCGGGCGCTCTACGAGAGATTCAATATTGAGGTGCTGTCGACGACAGAGTCGGCGCTCGATCCGCTGAAAGCTCACCAGGCAATTCGCGATTCGGGGTGGAAGGCGCGAATTGTTCCGGCGTTCCGGCCCGATCAAGTGGTCGATCCGGAGTTCAAGGGATTTGCCGGCCTGGTGGCACAGCTTGGAGAGCAGAACGGCGAAGACAGCTTGAACTGGAAGGGCTATCTAAACTCGCTGAGGAAGGCGCGCGCGCGATTCATGGCGCTGGGTTGCACTTCGACCGATCATGGACATCCGACGGCACAGACGGCGGATTTGCCGCAGGGGGAAGCGGCGGCGCTCTTCGGAAAGGTGATCGCCGGCAAGGCGGATACGGACGAGCAAGAGCTGTTCCGCGCGCAGATGCTGACAGAGATGGCGCGGATGAGCGTGGAAGATGGCCTGGTGATGCAGATTCACCCGGGGAGCGTGCGCAACCACAACCGTTTTGTGGCTGAGCGCTATGGCCGCGACATGGGCGCCGACATTCCGCGGCCGACGAGCTATGTGGATGCACTGCGGCCGCTGTTGGACCGGTTTGGCAACGAGCTTAATTTGACAATCATTCTGTTCACTCTGGACGAGACGACATACAGCCGCGAATTGGCGCCGCTGGCTGGACACTATCCCTGTTTGCGCCTGGGACCGCCGTGGTGGTTTCACGACAGCCCGGAGGGGATGATGCGCTTTCGCGAGCAAGCGACGGAGACGGCGGGCTTTTATAACACCGTGGGATTCAACGACGACACGCGGGCGTTTCTTTCTATTCCGGCGCGGCACGATGTGGCGCGGCGCGTGGATTGCGCGTTTCTAGGCAGGCTGGTGGCCGAACACCGACTGGACGAGGATGAAGCGCACGAAGTGGCTCACGAATTGACTTATGAGCTGGTGAAGAAAGCGTATCGGCTGTGAAGCAGCTGACAGCTTTCAGCCGTCAGCTCTCAGAGTGGTGACGCTCGCGGGAGCGGATGTTGCGGGCATGGTTTGAGGAAAGTTGAGTTGGCGAATGAGCCTGTTTTGTTCCGTGGGAAGCACCGAGACCGATCTCTCAGAGAAGGAGCTGAAAGAGCTGCTGGTGGAGAGCCTCGAGAAGCTGGGCAAGCGGACGAAGGTGCTGGCTGTGCCGCCGGACCAAAGCCGCGAACATTCGCGGGCCGGCGATCTTACTCGATACACATGGGAACATTATGGCGAACGGCTGAAGGCGGTGCTGCCCGCGATTGGAACGCATACGCCGATGCGGCCGGACCAGATCGCGCACATGTTTGGAAAGATGCCGCAGGAGCTGTTCCGAGTGCACAACTGGCGGACCGACGTTGAGACACTGGGTGAGTTACCGGCTGAGTATATCCGCGAACAGTCGGAAGGCAAGCTGAATTACGCATGGCCGGCGCAGGTGAACAAGCTGATCTCGCAGGGCGGGTTCGATCTGATTCTTTCCATTGGGCAAGTGGTGCCGCATGAAGTGATCGGCATGGCGAACCACTCCAAGAACATTTTGATAGGTGCGGGCGGCCGCGAAGGGATCAATCGCAGCCATTATTTGGGCGCTGTGTATGGGATGGAACGGATCATGGGGCGCGCGGAGAACCCGGTGCGGAACGTGTTGAATCGCGCAAGCGAAAAATTCTTAAGCCATTTGCCTATCTTGTATGTGCAGACAGTGGTGGGGCGCAGAAAGAAGGGCGGACTTGCCGTTCGCGGCCTGTATATCGGCGACGATCTGGAATGTTTCCTGAAGGCGGCGGAGCTGAGCCTGAAGGTGAATTTCGAGATGCTGGACGAGCCGATCAAGAAGGCGGTTGTTTATCTTGACCCGAAGGAGTTCCACAGCACCTGGATTGGCAATAAGGCGGTGTATCGCACGCGAATGGCGCTGGCCGACGGAGCGGAGCTGATTATTCTGGCGCCGGGCGTGAAGGAGTTCGGCGAGGACAAGGGGATCGACGCGCTGATTCGCAAATATGGCTACCACGGCACGCCTGCCACGCTGAAGGCGGTGGAAGAAAATGCGGATCTGGCGGCGGACCTGAGTGCGGCAGCGCACTTGATTCACGCGTCGTCGGAGGGCAGATTCACGATCCGGTGGTGCCCCGGCGAGTTGACCCGCAAGGAAATAGAAGGCGCGGGATTCGAGTACGGAGATTTTAAGGCGATGACGGCGCGGTACGATCCGGCAAGTCTGCGGCATGGGTTCAACGAGGTTGGCGGCGAAAGGATTTTCTTTGTGGCAAATCCGGGGTTGGGGCTTTGGGCGTACCGCAAACGATTTGAGAGCTCCGCAGCACCGGTGCTGGCGCGCAGCGATGCTGGGTGAGAAACGGGTAAAACGCACGAGTAAAGACGACGGAATTACAGATTTCAAAAATGGGAAGAGCATGGGGACTGAAGGATTGAAGCTGAATAAATACTCGGTTGGCACGGGTGATAGATTCGCGCACCAGGCCAAGGCGCAATTACAGGCGTGCGTAAAGGCGTTGGACCACGGGGTTGAAGTGATACCGGTTTGGAACAAGTCGAACCGCGAGCACTTGATCATCGGCTCGGAGCCGGCGAGTGTGCGGCAGGCTGCTGATGCAGCGGTGAAGGCACTGGGATGGAAGCTGCCCTACTACTGCGACGCAGATCACATTACGGCCGCTACGGTGGACCGGTTTCTTGCGCCGTGCGATTTTTTCACGTTTGACGTGGCGGATTTTATTGGGCAGCCGGCCCAGTCCGCGGACATCGAGAGCTTTGTGAAGCAGCATCCGGAGCTCGAAGGAAGCATTGAACTGGCTGGAGCCGATGAGGCTTTCGAGATTACCCCTGCAATATTGCGAGCGACTGCGGAGAAGTTCTTGGCGGCGGTGAAAAAGGCCGGAGAAGTGTACCGGCAGGTGCTCAGCGCCAAGGGAGAAGGTAAATTCATCTCCGAAGTTTCGATGGACGAAACCGACCGTGCGCAAAGCCCTGTGGAGTTGCTGATTATTCTGGCGGCGATTGCGGACGAGGGAATCCCGGTGCAGACGATCGCGCCGAAGTTCAGCGGGCGATTCAACAAGGGCGTGGATTACGCGGGCGACGTGAAGCAGTTCGAGCGCGAAATGGCGCTGGACGTGGCGGCGATTGCTTATGCAGTGAGGCAATACGGTTTGCCGGAGAATCTGAAGCTCAGCGTGCATTCGGGCAGCGACAAATTTTCGATTTATCCTGCGATTCATGCGACGATGAAGCGGCTCGATGTAGGGGTGCACCTGAAGACGGCGGGAACGACATGGCTGGAAGAGCTGATCGGGCTGGCCGAGGCCGGCGGCGAAGGATTGGCATTGGCCAAGGAAGTGTATGCCGAAGCGTTGGCGCATCGCGAGGAACTTTGCGCGCCGTATGCGACGGTGATTGACATCGATCCGAAGAAGCTGCCGACGGCGGATGAGGTGCGGGGATGGACTTCCGAACAGTACACTTCAGCCTTGAGGCATGTGGAGAAATCGCCGGCTTATAACAGCAGCGTGCGGCAGTTGCTGCATGTGGGCTTCAAGGTGGCTGCGAAGATGGGGCAGCGCTATCTGGCACTGCTCGAGGCCAACGAAGCGGTGATTGCCAAGAATGTGACGGAAAATCTCTACGCGCGGCACATTGCGCCGGTATTCTTAGGATTAAATTCCTGATGCGGGCGAGGGCGCCCGCACGACAGCCGGCGAGCCACCCCACGGACGTGGACCTGTCGCGTGGGGACCCCGTGAGACGCCGGCGCTACAATTCCCTACGGAGACTAAATGACAGATTCTCTTTTCAGCCTTGAAGGCAGGGTTGCGGTTGTGACCGGAGGAACCTCCGGAATTGGCCGGGCCTTGAGCCTTGGATTAGCCGACGCAGGCGCCGACGTGATTGCCACGGCGCGCCGCAAGGAACAAGTGGACAAGACAGCCAGCGAGATTGAAGCGCGCGGGCGGAAGACGTTACGCATGGCCTCGGATGTGAGCGATCGCAGCACGCTGGAGGCGCTGCTGGCGGCGGCGCTGGAGCGCTTTGGCAAAGTGGACATTCTGGTGAACTGCGCGGGCATTATCAAGAGAGCGCCCACCCTTGATTTTCCCGAGGCTGAGTGGACCAACATTCTGAACACGAATCTTACCGGCACTCTGCGGGCTTGCCAGGTATTCGGAAGGCACATGCTGGAGCGCGGGTATGGGCGCATTGTGAATATTTCATCGTTGAACAGTTTTGTGGCGCTGAGCGAAGTGGCGGCGTACGCGGCGAGCAAGGCCGGCGTTGCGTCGCTGACGAGGTCGCTGGCGGTGGAGTGGTCGAAGAAGGGCGTAACGGTGAATGCCGTAGCGCCGGGAGTTTTCCGCACGGACCTGAACGCGCAACTGCTGGATTCGACGCCGCGCGGGCAGGAACTGCTGATGCGGACACCGATGGGGCGGTTCGGCAAGACTGAAGAACTGATTGGGGCGACGGTTTATCTGGCGTCCGACGCCGCATCATTCGTGACCGGCCAGAATATCGTGGTGGACGGGGGATTTTTGGCGAGCGGGGTGAATCAATAGGGCAGGGACTAAGGGACCAGGGACTCAGGGACTGAGAGATTTGCTGTCAGCCTAAGTTTATGCCGCCGACACGAAAATTGATCCGATGACGAAAAGGCTGCGCTGATTGGCGCAGCCTTTTTGTTTGCGGCTGATGCTTGGGGTAGGCGCGCTACTTAAACGCGACGTTGGCGCCGGGCAATTTGAGGATTGCGTCGCCTTGCGCGGCCTGGACCTTGACGTTCTGGCCGGTCACGGTTGCGTAGCCAATCGTTAATCCCTTGTTGCCGCTGAGATTGACGTTTTGAAGAACGATATCTGTCGACGTGGCGCTTCGGGCAGGCCGACAATCGCGCCGGCCATTTCAGCGCCGGTCGCCGTTACGTTTTGAAACACGATGTCGTGGAAGTGCGGCGTGAGACGCGTGACGGGTTGCGGCGCAACGACTCCAGGCGGTGGAAGAATGCGGGGATAGTACTCGCTGATCACGAGCGGGTTCTTCACGTTCTTCATGTCGATGTCGCGGAAGACGAGGTTGAAGACTTCGTTGCCGCGATCGCGATTGGCCTTGACGCGAATGCCGTTGTCGGAGCCATCGAAATGAATGCGCTCGGCGAGAATGTTGCTCGCGCCTCCGGCGAGCTCGCTGCCGATGGAAAGGCCGTGGCCATGGAGAAAGGTGCAGTCGGAGATGGTGATGTTGCGGCTGGGATCGTCTCCGCCGGGCGACTGGATTGCGCCGGACTTGATGGCGATGGCGTCGTCGCCGGTGTCGGCATAGAGATGATCGATGTGGACATTCGACGATGAGAAAGGATCGACGGCGTCGGTGTTTGGCGACGGATACGGCGCAAGAATGCGAACGTTGCGGATGAGCACGTCGTCGCAGTAGTAGGGAACGAGCTGCCAGAAGGGCGAGTTCTGAATGGTGACGCCTTCGACGCGGACGTGCTTGCAGTGGTCGAAGACGACGAGGCGGGGGCGGGGATGAGAATTGCCCATGACGCCCGCATCGTGGACGCCGCGAATCATGTTCCACCAGCTTTCTCCCTGGCCGTCGATGATGCCTTCGCCGGTGATGGCCACGTTCTCGGCATTGGTGGCGCTCACGAGCGATTGGGCTCCTGGAAGTCGAAACTGAGTGATTTCGGGATAGTCGGCGTGATCGGGCGAGCCGAGGAGGGTTGCGCCCTTATCGAGCTGGAGGGTGATGTTGCTTTTGAGGACGATGGGCGCGCTGAGATAAGTGCCGGCGGTGAGTTGAACGATGCCGCCGCCTTGGGTTGCGCAGGAGTCAATCGCGCTTTGAATCGCGGCGGTGTCCTTGGTGGTTCCATCGGCTTTAGCGCCGAAGTCGCGCGGATTGCAGGTGCGGGCGGCGTGGAGGGTGGTGGCTGAAGCGGCGATGAGAGCTAAAGTGAAAATGGGAGTGAAGAGGCGGTGGATGGGCGGGTTGTTTGGTCGAATCACGGAGCTGCCTCGCACGGAGTGGATTTCTTGCGCAGATCATCATACGCCATGAGAGTCCAGTGGTCCTACCACTGGAATGGCGAGATTCCAGCTCCCCCGGGGGCGGGTGCATAAGTGTCATCGCTCCCGGCTCACTTAGCGCGTAAGTGCCATGGCTCTCCTTCCATTTAGTCTGTTATTGTTCCCCGGACAGTCCATTCTGGTTTACGCGTGTTTCGGGACGGACGGAATGCAAGGTATTGGGCTCACTAGTAAAAGTTGATAGCCGGAGCCCCTTCTAAATCCCCCAAAGGGAGGGATGATGTCCAGTCCCCCGAAATCCGGCCTCTCTGACAACGCGATTGGCGCGATCGCCTACTTCACTCCGGTAATGGCGATTTTTTTTCTGGCCATCAGGCGCTACAACAAGCGGCCCTATGTGCGATTCCACGCGTGGCAGTCGCTGGTATTCAACGTCTTTGCGATCTTCTTCGGATACATACTGACATTCGCCGCGCCATATGGCGCGTTCCTCGGGCGTCGTGTCTTGGTGGGAATCATGTGCGTGGCTGCGCTGGTTGCGTTTCTGATGTGGCTTTGGTGCGTGATCGGCGCGTTGAACGGCAAGCGCATTAAGCTGCCGATTATCGGGGAATGGGCCGACGAGCAGGCCTACAGGTAACCAGCTAGGCCGTCGGGGTTTTGATTGGCAGGCGGATGGTGAAGCGGGTGTCGCCGGGCTGGGATTGGACTTCAACTTTTCCGGAAAACTTTTGAGTGATGATGCGGTGAACGATCTCGAGGCCGAGACCGGTGCCGGAGCCCTGCGGCTTGGTGGTGAAGAATGGCTCGAAGATGCGGGGAAGAACGTCGGCGGGAATTCCGGAGCCGTGATCGACGATAGAGATGACAAGCCATTCCGGCTCGGACCAGGTGGAAATTTCGAGTTTTCCGCCTTGTGGGGAGGCATCGACAGCGTTGTCGATGAGATTGGTCCAGACCTGGCTTAGAGCGTAGCCTTTGGTGCGAATGGTTGAAGGTGAGGCGGCGAAGCGCTTTTCAACCTGAATCTCTTTGAGGCGGAGCTTGTGGCCAAGGATGGTTAGAGTGCTCTGCAGACTGTCGTGGACATCGAGATCCCTCTCGGGCGTGCGCTCGTCGTAAGCAAATTTCTTGACTGCCGTGACCAGCTCAGAGATGCGCGAGATGCTTTCTTCAATGGAGCAGACCAGGGAGACGCTTGAGACGAGAGCGCCGAACCAGTTGAGAGCGTCAGAGAATGAGGCGGGATCGAATTGATCCTGGGCGCAGGCGAGTTCCTCATTGCCGATGCCCATTGAGACAAGAACAGGGCCGATGGTGAATGCATTCTCGACGCGCGCTTTGTCGAGCCACTGGCTCATGGCTTCTTCCGCGTCGGCCTGCGCCAGGCTGCTCATAGCGGGGAGATTGCAACTCCGGAGAGCGTGCTCGAGCAGGTCTCTCATGCATTGGAGCTGAGCGGGGGTCTTGGCTTTGCCGCTGTTGCGCAGACTGAGCTGCTGAAGGCGGAGGAGATTTTCGCGGAGTTGCGTGGCGGCGCGTTTGGCGGCCGCGCCGGGGTTATTGAGCTCGTGCATGAGGCCCGCGGCCATGGTGCCGAGGGATACGAGCTTTTCGCGATGCAACGCTTCAACCTGATAGGCCTGCACGCGCGCGGCGCTGTCGGCGAGGACAATTTTGCGAACCTCGGGGCAGCAAGCGAGGAGCGACCAAAAATCCTGCTGGGAGAAGCGGACGAGGACGGAATCCTGAATGGCAGTGACGCGGAAAGTAGATGCGGCGAAGCCGTTTAAGAGAGGCACTTCGCCGAAACCTTCACCCGCCTTTGCCATTCCAACCACGGTCATGACGCCGTCGGATTCCGGACGATCTGCGCGCATTTCGCCCGAGAGCACAACCCAGTAGTAGAGCCAGGGCTGGCCGGCCTCGACGAGGACTGTTCCTGCCTTGATGGTGACGCGGTCGAGATTGTCGATGCTCGTTCGACCGGGGCCGGCGATGGCTTCAAAGGGAGTGGAGGCGAAGATGCGTGTCTGCGGCAGGGCGGCGGCAAGATCCTTAAGATGGATCGGTTCGGCGTGGATCGCTTGTGTGTTCTCGCTCATCTTGTCCCATTTGCCGCAGGGGCTAAAGCCCCGAACTCTTAGTGCTTTCTACGGCACGACTAAAGTCGTGCCCTGACACTTCGTGCGTTACCCGAAAAGTCGTGCCCTTATACTTCGTGCTCCTTCAGACCGGTCACTCCACCGCTGCGGCAGGAAAGTCCTGCCTTGTCAAAACAGCATTGGTCCCACAACATCCGGCCCATCCGTCTGGCACTAGAAACCAGCCAGATACTGATGCATAAACTGCACGGCGATGGAGCCCTCACCCACCGCGGAAGCAACGCGCTTGACCGAGCCGGCACGCACGTCGCCGGCGACAAAGACGCCGGGAACGCTGGTCTCAAGCAGGAACGGCTCGCGCTTCTCGGTCCAGACTTCTGGCAGCTTACCGTCTTTGCGCAGATCGGGTCCGGCCAAGATAAATCCCTTCTCGTCACGCATAATGCTTGGCGGCAGCCACGCGGTGACGGGCGCAGCGCCGATAAAAACGAACAGCATGGAGGCCGGCACCTCAACTTCGCCTGACGGGTTACGGAGCCGGAGCTCGGCGAGGTGCTCGTCGCCCATAGCTTCAAGGACCTGGGTGCTGGCATCCACCACAATATTGGATGTTCGAGCGATCTCATCGATCAAGTATTTCGACATAGTGGCAGAAAGGCCCATTCCCCGGACCAGCATAGTTACTTTTGTGGCATATCTGGCGAAATGAAGGGCGGCCTGGCCGGCTGAGTTAGCGCCGCCAACCATAAAGACCTCTTCGCCCTGGCAGCCCAGCGCCTCGACGAGGGCCGCGCCGTAGTAGATGCCGCGGCCGGTGAGGCGGTCGGCGCCGGGAATATCGAGCTTGCGGTACTGGACTCCGGGGGCAAGAAGTACGCAGTGGCTGGAGATTTCGCGGCCGTCGGCGAGCTGGAGGAAGCGATACTGGCCGTCGATGCGCATGCCGGTGGCGCGCTGGGTGACAAACTCCGCGCCGAAACGGGCCGCCTGAGCGTAGGCGCGGCGGCCAAGGTCGGCTCCGGTGACGCCGGAGGGAAAGCCGAGATAATTCTCGATTCGGGAGCTGGAGCCGGCCTGCCCGCCGGGCGCTTCAGGCTCGATGACGACGGTGCGGAGGCCCTCACTGGCGCCGTAAACGGCGGCGGCCAGACCGGCGGGACCAGCGCCGACGACGACGATGTCATAGAAATCCTGGGCGGCCTGAACGCGGAGCCCGACGCTGCCGGCGAGAGTTTCGAGATCGGGATCGACGAGGACGGAGCCATCGGATAAGAGGACGACGGGAACCTTTTCAGGATCGAGCTCGCGCTCTTTGAGGAGGTTGAGCCCTTCATCGCCGGTTGAAACGTCGATCCAGCGATAGGGAACGTGATTGCGCGAGAGGAAGTTGCGCAGGCGGTGATCGTTGAGCGACCAGCGGTGGCCGATGACGCGCAGCCCCTCGAAGGGCGGCAGGAAGCCAGCTTGCCAATCGTCGAGCAGGTCGTTGACGACTGGGTAGAGTTTCTCTTCGGGCGGGTCCCAGGGCTTGTTGAGGTAGTAGTGGATGCGAGCGGTGTTGATGGCGCGGATGGCGGCCTCAGTGTCGGCATACGCGGTGAGGAGGATGCGGCGCGCGTCGGGATAGATATCACGGGCACGCTCGAGCATTTCGACGCCAGTCATTCCGGGCATACGCTGGTCGCTGATGATCAAGGCGACTGGCTCTTCGCGCGTTTTGAGCTGGGCCAACGTGTCGAGCGCAGCAGGGCCACTGGCAGCTCGCATGATTCTGTAGGTTTCGCCGTATTTGCGGCGCAGATCCTGGACGACGGCCTCAAGGACGCTTACATCGTCGTCAACTGCCAGCAGGATAGGTCTCGCCATAAAAAGAGTGTAGTGCCTGAAGGTCCCAATTTAGTTAATGGTCTACCCGGCCCCACCTTAAGGTTTTTGGTACCCTATTTTGACCAGCAGGCTGTACTCTCAGACTTGGTTGGGGCGATCGCGGCGCGCATAGCCCTGCATGAGGCTATACCAATAACCGCAGCGGTGGCCCACAGATCTCAAATTGGGCCGGGAAGTTGCGAAACGGACCGGCAAGGGACAGAATGTAGCAATACCCGACACTGACCCGACATTGCCAAGACTATAGTCAATCTACCGATAGAACGAATGGGGTAGGGTGACAGGCGCAGCGGGGTTCCGCGCGCTGGACTTGGTAAAGTTCAGAGGGAAAAGCCAGGGTTCTCCTAAGCAGGAGAAGGGGTAGGCGGGAAACATAATGAACAAGATCATCCTGGCCGATTCGCAGGCGATCTTCCGGGCCGGTACAGCCAAGGTCCTGGCCATGGACGAGGACTTGCGCATCATCGCGCAATGCACCGATCTTGAGCGGATGTATCACGCTGTTACTACATTTCCCAATTCCATTGTTCTGTTTGCGGCTTCATTGCAGCCGGATTTCACGCGGCTGGGCATGCTGCTTGAAACGACCAACAGCCGCGGCATTGTGATTGCCGAGAACAACGAAAATGCGGCGGCATATATGCAGCAGGGTTTTCGCGGGGTAGTGTTCCGCAGCGTGACGGGACCTGCGCTAGTAGAGTGCGTGCGCCGCGTCGCAGCCGGAGATTCGTGGCTACCCACGCAGTCAGCGCCGCCGGAGGCGATTGAAGAGGACCTGGTGGGGGCGCGCGTGCGCGATCGGCTGACGCCGAAAGAAATGCGCATTGTGGCCCTGATCGTGCAGGGCTGCAAGAACCGCGAGATCGCCACTCGGCTGAAGACGACGGAACAAGTGATCAAGAATTATCTGCGGTCGATTTACGACAAAACCGGCGTAGGCGACCGGCTGGAGCTGGCGCTGTTTACGATTCATCACCGGGTGCTGGCGAAGGCGGCCGCCGAGGTGGGGAACAAACTGGAAGCCGAGACGCAGGCGGCAAACCAGGCGGCGAGCCAATCGGCTTCGGGCGCTGTGGCGTAAATCTGGCGAGAACTGCAAGGCGCGGATCACCCCAAAAATTTTGAGAGAAGCTCGCAGGCGATAGGCCGGTGCGGGCATTCGTGCGTCAGGTTGCGCGGATCAGGCTGAAGGCGAGAATCAACAGGACGATCAGGCTGACGACGGTGTAGAGGCGGTCACGCTCGAGCGCGAAGCCTAAGGCGGCCAGGGCTACACGGGCGACGGGTGTGGCAATGAGAAGCAGCAGGCCGAATTGAATGAGACCAAGGCTGTCAAAGTGGATTGCGGAGCGGACGATGCCGGAGAGGGCGAGGAGATCTGGGTTTTCAGGCGCGAAGTTTCGATAGTCAACGCGACCGGAGTGACTTTGTATAAGGTAGAGAACGCCGCCCGCGAGGACGGTCGCGGCAGCCGCGAGAACGCCGGTTTGCAGAAGGCGGCCAATGATGGTCTCAAGGCGGCGGTCATTCATGCGCGGTGGCATTCGGGGTGTCACGCGGGATACATTCATGCGGGCTACACCTTCCCCGTAATGCCGTTGACGATCATTTCGATGGCGAGGGCAAGAATCACGATGGAAAAGACGGCCCGTAGCGTGCGGACGCGGGCATGCACCAGGACTTTTGCGCCGAGGAGCGCGCCGGCGAGAACGCCGAGCATTACCGGCATGGCCACGCGGGGATCGATGAATCCGCGGCTGAGGTAGATTCCCGCGCTGGCGGCTGCGGTAACGCCGATCATGAAGTTGCTGGTGGTGGTGGAGACTTTGAAGGGGATGCGCATGACGCGGTCCATCGCGATGACTTTGACTGCGCCGGAACCGATGCCAAGAAGGCCGGATAGCGCGCCTGCGCCGAACATGAATCCGAATCCGGCAGGGACGTTGCGGACGCCGTACTCCTGGAGCTTGCCATCGACGGGATAAGAGCTGCCGAGGCGCAAGCGATTGGCGAGCGCGTCGGAGGCGACGGGCTGGTCGCTTGCTTTATTCGCCATGAACGATTGAATTGCAGCCTGAATGAGAACGAGGCCGAAGATGATAGCGAGAGCGTGCGTGCCGACGCGGCCGGCAAGAAATGCGCCGAGAATCGCGCCCAGAGTGGTGGCGATTTCAAGAAACATGCCGATGCGAATGTTGGAGTAGCCCTCGCGGACGTAGGCTGCAGCCGCTCCGGATGAAGTGGCGATGACAGAGACCAGCGATGCGCCGATTGCATATTTGATGTTGACGCCAAGCGCGAGAGTGAGTGCGGGGACGACGACCACTCCGCCGCCGAGGCCGGTAAGCGCGCCGAGGAAGCCCGCGAGAAATGAGAGGATCCAGACCGCTCCGGTAAAGTCGAACGCTGTCATCGGGTCTCCATTTGCAGAGTGGTGCGGACGCTGGCTGTTGCGACGTCGGCCCGGACTACAATTTTTCGGCGACGCTCTTGGCCTGGGTGAAGAGGTAGAGATAATCGGGACCGCCGGCCTTGGAGTCGGTGCCGCTCATATTGAAACCGCCGAAGGGGTGCGCTCCGACCATTGCGCCGGTGCACTTGCGATTGAGGTAGAGATTGCCGACATGGAAGGCGCTGCGCGCGGCGGCCTTATTTGCGGGATCGCTGGTGTAAATGGAGCCGGTGAGGCCGTATTCGGTATTGTTGGCGACGCGCAGGCCTTCTTCAAAGCTTTCAACTTTGATGACGGCCAGCACTGGGCCGAATATTTCCTCTTGCGCAATGACTGCGTCGGGCGGAACGTCGGAGAAGATTGTCGGTTGAAGATAAAAGCCGCCATCGGGTAAGGCTGGGGCGTTGCCGCCAGCGATCAGCGTGCCTTCTTTCTTGCCGGTCTCGATGGAGCGCAACATGGAATCGAGCGACGCCTTATTGATGACCGGGCCCATGTTGGGATTGGTCACAGGATCTCCCAAGGTGAGCGTAGCGACGCGTTCGCGCAGGCGCTCGACGAAGACATCATAAATAGGAGCCTGAATAATGGCGCGGGAGCAGGCGGAACACTTTTGCCCGCTGAAGCCGAAGGCCGCGGCGAGCACTCCGTCAACGGCGGCGTCGAGATCGGCATCTTCACAGACAAGAATGGAATCCTTGCCACCCATTTCGAGGATGGTGCGCTTGATCCAGATCTGGCCGGGTTGCGGATGGGCGGCGCGCTCATGAATTTCAAGGCCAACGGCTTTGGAGCCGGTGAAGGCGATGAAGCGGGTCTTGGGATGTTCGACGATTGCGTTGCCGAATGAAGCGCCGGAGCCGGGACAGAAGTTGACCACGCCATCGGGGAGACCGGCTTCTTCAAGAACCTCAACATACTTGGCGGCGATGGTTGGAGAATCGGTCGAGGGTTTCAGAATCGACGGTGTTGCCAGTGACGATGGCGGCGGCGGTCATGCCGGCCATGATGGCGAAGGGAAAGTTCCAGGGCGAGATGACAGCGCCGACGCCGAGCGGGATGTAGAGCAATTCGTTGCGCTCACCGGGATACTGAATGGGAGTCGTAGCGGCGGCCAGGCGCAGCGCCTCGCGGGCGTAGAACTCGAGAAAGTCGATGGTCTCGCCGACATCGGCGTCGGCTTCGGCCCAGTTCTTGCCAACTTCATAGGTGAGCCAGGCCATGAATTCGAACTTGCGCTCACGGATGATGGCGGCAGCGCCGAGGAGCAGCGAGACGCGCTCATCGGTTGAGGTGCGGCTCCAGAATTCGTAGGCGCGGAGTGCGGCGGTCATGGCTGGTTCGACCTGCTCGGCGCCGGCTTTCTGGTGGACGCCGACGATTTGCGCCGGGCGCGCGGGATTGATGGAGCGAATTTTGTCCGGAGTCTGTAGACGCTCGCCGCCGATGATCAGGCTGTATTCCGCGCCGAGATGGGAGGCGACCTTGTCGAGTGCGGTGCGCATGGCGCGCGCATTTTCAGGATCGCTGAAGTCAGTGAACGGCTCGTTCGAGAACGCGCCTTGCGGCGAGCGAGGCGGGATGGTGGGCCGGATGATGGGGGAGAAGCCAGCAGATTGCCATAACGAATTTAGTTTAGTCCAAAGAGCAGCAGACGAGAATGAAGGCGTTTTTGCGAAGCTGATGAGTATATGGATAGGGCGGGTGCGGAGATTCCGCTGATGGAAAGGCTGCCGCATTAAGATGGCGGCAAGCGTTCTGGTTGCGCGAGGTCCGCGAAGAGAAGTAAGGAATCGCGCTGAAGGCACGGGAAAACATATGTATTCTTCGCAAGTTCTCGATCATTTTGAGCACCCGCGTAACGCAGGAACGGTCGCGAATGCTGACGCGACCGCACGAATCGAGAATCCAGCGTGTGGCGACGTTCTGGAACTTACGGTGAAGATCGCGAGCGGACGGATTGCGGAGATTCGCTTTCGCGCAAAGGGTTGCGTGGCCGCGATGGCCTGCGGATCTGCGGTGACGGAGCTTGCGAGCGGGCGAACAGTGGATGAGGTGAAGAAGTTGAATAGAGATGAGCTGGTGAGCGCGGTTGGCGGTCTGCCCGCGGCTTCAACGCACGCAGGCCACCTGGCGATGGATGCGCTGGCGGCGGTGCTGGGAAAAATTCCCGCCTAGGCTCAGCTCGCCTGCACCGAGGGTTTTTCGGCGAGTGCCTTGTAGTCTTCCGGCGTGTTCAGGCCGGCCTTTTCAAGCGAATCGGGAACGGATACATAGGCGATGCGCTGGGCGTGCGCGTGCAAGACCTCGCGCGCGTTGCCCGTGTCAGGCGCATCGAGAAAATGTGCGATCAATTCACGGCTGACCAGAAGCGGGTGCCCATGCTTGCCGTCGTTCTCTGGAGCGACGGCCCAAATGCCTTGCGGGAGCGCACGTTGGAACGAGTCGCGAAGGCGCTCGAGCGAGCCGGCGCTTAACGGCGGGCAATCGACCGGCGTGATCATTGCAGAATCGCAGCCGCGAGACAGAGCTTCTTTCAAGCCGACCTGCAGAGAGCTGAATTGGCCTCGTTCCGGGCTAGGATTGCGAACCATATATGCGCCGCAGGCGTTAGCGGTCACTCCGACGGCTCCAGCATTGTTACCCGCGACGACAAGGACCAGGCGCGTGAAGGGTTCAAACGCAAGAATGGCCGCGGAGAGAAGCGTCGGGCCGGGCTGGGTGGTAACGCCGGCAGGGAGCGGAGGCCAGGGAAGCATTGCCTTGTCAGTCCCCATGCGCGAAGACTCGCCGGCTGCAAGGATGAGACCGCAGAGATTGGGCGCGCCGGACATATTAAGAAAAGATAACAGGGAGAAAAGAAGGTAGACAGAAGAGATAGCAGCGCGCGAATGGGACGGGGGTTACTTTGGCGTAGTAGCGGAAAGAGGTTCTGCTGGAGTGGCGGATTCGGTGGCGGCTGTGGTGTGCCGGCCGCTATGGAACCAGCTCATGTGGGGCAACGTCCGCTCCGCGCGGCGGCGCGCGGCGATTATTTCCGCGACGATGGAGACGGCGATCTCCGCGGGTGTGACAGCGCCGATGTCGATGCCGACGGGAGAATGTACGCGGTCAAACATGTCTGGCTTGAGGCCTTCGCGGGTTAGCTCGCGAAAGACGGTGATGGCCTTGCGTTTGGAGCCGACCATGCCAACGTAGCGCGCGGGCGATTGCACTGCCCAGCGCAGAACGCGCATGTCATCGCGGTGACCGCGGGTGGCGATGACGATGTAGGAAGACTCGGTGGGCATGAGCTCCTTGAGCGCTTCGTCGAAGTCTTTAGCGATGATTTGTTGAGCGCTGGGAAACCGTTCGGCGTTGGCGTAGGATTCGCGGTCGTCGATAACGATGCAGTCGAAGCAAGCGTTACGGGCGGCCTTGAAAAGCTCTATGGCGACGTGGCCGGCGCCGAAGATGTGGAGCAACGGCACGGGCAGTACCGGCTCAATAAAGATTTCGAGCGTGCCGCCACAAACCAGGCCGGTGTCGTACTTGGGATCCTGATTGAGATCGAAAGAGAGAGTGCGCGGCTTTTCGCTTGCGATCACCTCGCGCGCGGCCTGCCAGACTTCTGCCTCGACGCAGCCTCCGCCGATGGTGCCTGCAATGGAGCCATCGTCGCGGATGAGCATTTTGGCGCTTTGAAAGGAGGGAATGGAGCCGCGCGAGTTCACGATGGTGGCGACAGCGCCACTGCGGCCCTCACGTTGCAGCTTCACGATCTCCTCGTAGATATTCATCTGCGTTGATTATTGGATTGCATGAGAAGTAAGTCAATCGGGGACCAGGTATGGGTTGAGTATCAGGACACGTTCTTCGCGGCCCGTTCCTTTGCTGCGAAGCCGCGAGAATGCTATTGCCGAATGGGCTCGATTGAGCTAATTTCTAAGACTCACACCTTTTTCGCCTGGAGGTAACAAGCGATGCCCCGGATTGTTCGATGTTCCATTATTCAGGCTTCAAATGCAGTGCCCGCGACGGAAGCGCTGCCGGCGCAAAAGAAGGCCATGGTAGAGAAGCATGTGGGGCTAATTCGCCAGGCGGCAAAGCAGGGAGCGCAGATCGTGTGCCTGCAGGAGATATTCAACGGGCCGTATTTTTGCGCCGAGCAGGAAACGAAATGGTACGAAATGACCGAGGCAGTTCCTGACGGGCCGACCGTGAAACTGATGCGCGATTTGGCGAAGGAACTGCACATTGCGCTGGTTGTGCCCGTATATGAAGTGGAACAGGAGGGAGTTTTTTACAACACAGCGGCGATGATCGCGAGCGACGGGGCTTATCTGGGCAAGTATCGCAAGATGCATATTCCTCATGTGGCGCCGGGGTTCTGGGAGAAGTTTTATTTCAGGCCAGGAAACCTGGGGTACCCGGTGTTCGATCTCGGTTTTGCCAAGGTGGGTATCTATATATGTTATGACCGGCACTTTCCCGAGGGCGCGAGGTGCCTGGGATTGAATGGCGCGGAGATTGTGTTCAATCCGTCGGCGACTGTTGCGGGCTTGAGCGAGTACTTGTGGAAGCTGGAACAGCCGGCACACGCAGCGGCGAATGGATATTTTATCGGGGCGATCAATCGCGTGGGGACCGAGGCGCCGTGGAATATAGGCGAGTTTTACGGGACGAGCTATTTTTGCAATCCCCGCGGGAAGATTATTGCGGAAGCGGCGCGCGACAAGGATGAGGTGTTGACCGCGGATCTGAATTTGGATGAGATTGCCGAGGTTCGGCGGACGTGGCAGTTTTATCGCGACCGCAGGCCGGATTCGTATGGTCCGCTTGTGGCATCGTAAGGCGATTTGTCCGGGGTCGAAGCTTCGAGGTTTCGAGATTTGAGTCGCGGCAAAATTCGAATTGTGTCCTGACTTTCATGGGGTTCGCATGAGCACCTCGGCACTACCGCACGACGAAAATCTGAGAGCGCGGTTTGGCGAGCTGAAGCCTGCGCTTGCGACGCAGGCCGCAGTGATTGAGGCGGATCGCTGCCTGAATTGCTTTGACGCGCCGTGCACGGCGGCATGTCCCACGCATATCGATGTGCCGGGATTTATCAAACGCATTGCATCGGGCAATTTACGCGGGTCGGCGATGCGGATTCTCGATGCGAATATTCTGGGCGCGAGCTGCGCAAAGGTTTGCCCCGTGGATGTGCTGTGCGAGGGCGCCTGCGTGATGGTCCGGCAGAATCGGAAGCCAATTCAAATTGGACAATTGCAGCGGCGTGCGATGGATGCGTTCTGGGCGTCAGGCGAGGCCGTTCCCGCAAAGGCGCCTGGAACAAGCAAATTGCGCGTGGCGTGCATTGGGGGCGGGC
Organism: uncultured Acidobacteriaceae bacterium; assembly: GCA_963763585.1. Taxonomy (GTDB): domain Bacteria; phylum Acidobacteriota; class Terriglobia; order Terriglobales; family Acidobacteriaceae; genus Telmatobacter. The sequence goes on from CAVXPR010000042.1 coordinate 86,763, forward strand.
CAGCTTCGCTGGCTTGCGCGGCGGAGCTGTGCCGCCAAGGGGCGAAGGCCACGGTGATTGAGCGACGCGAACTGCCAGGTGGATTGAATACCTACGGCGTAGCGGAGTACAAGCTTCGTTCCGCCGATAGCGTGCGGGAAGTGGAGATGATCCGGCGGCTGGGCGTGGAGTTTAGATGCGGAGTGGAAGTGGATTCGGCGGCTGCGCTGGAAGCCTTGGAGGCGGAGTTCGATTTTGTATTTTTGGGGCTGGGATTGGGCGCGATGCAGCGGCTCAACGTTGCGGGCGAAGATGCGAAGGGCGTGATGAACGCGCTGGAGCTGATTGCCGCATACAAGACGGGGCACCTGCGCGAGCTGCACGGGACGGTCGTGGTGGTGGGCGCGGGGAATACGGCGATTGATGCGGCAAATGCCGCGCGGCGGCTGGGCGCTGAGACGGTCTATATGTTGTATAGGCGAAGCGAGAGCGAGATGTCGGCATTCGAGTTCGAGTATGAGCACGCCAAGCAGGAAGGGGTGCAGTTTTTGTGGCGCAGAAAGCTGGTGGCGATCAGGCGAGGCGAGCATGGACGTATGCTGCTGGAAACGGTGCAGGTGCGCGAGACAGGTGGAACGCTCGAAGTGATTTCCGGCTCGCAGTCGGCGATGGAGTGCGACCTTGTGGTGCCGGCAATCGGGCAGTCGCCGCTGACGCAACTTTTGCAGGAGATGCGCGGAGTTGAAGTGCGCGATGGGAAGATTGTGGCCGATCGCGTGACGGGGCAGACTGGGAATTCGCGATACTTTGCGGGTGGCGACTGCGTGAACGGCGGGCGCGAAGTGGTGGATGCGGTGGCCGGGGGGAAGCGCGCAGCGATTGCGATGTTGAAGACTGCGGAGGTGGCCCTTGCCTGATATTAGCGTGCGTAATTTTGCGGGCAGCATCAACTCGCCGAATCCGTTCTGGCTGGCGTCTGCGCCGCCGACGAATACAGGCGAGATGATCATGCGCGCGTTTGACGCGGGGTGGGGTGGCGCGGTGTGGAAGACGATCGGCGAGCCGATTACCAATGTAAGCTCGCGCTACTCGGCCATGGACTTGAACGGCCAACGCGTCGCGGGTCTGAACAATATAGAGCTGATCAGCGACCGGACGGTCGAACAGAATCTGAGCGAGATGGCGGAGGTGAAAAAGCGCTATCCGAAAAATGCGGTGATTGCGTCGCTGATGGTTGCGTCGACCCGCGAGGCGTGGCATGAGATTGTGACGCGCGCCGAGGATGCAGGAGCGGATGGGCTGGAGCTGAATTTTGGCTGTCCGCACGGCATGAGCGAGCGCGGGATGGGTTCGGCGGTGGGGCAGGTGCCGGAGTACGCGGAGATGATTACGGCTTGGGTGAAGGAGAAGGCGCGGACGCCGGTGCTGGTGAAGCTGACGCCAAACATTTCGGATATTCGCACGGTGGCGAGGGCGGCGAAGCGCGGCGGAGCGGACGGGCTATCGGCGATCAACACCATTAATTCAATTACCGGAATCGATCTGGACACATTTGTGCCGCGGCCGAATGTGGATGGGAAGAGCTCGCACGGCGGGTATTGCGGGCCCGCGGTGAAGCCGATCGCGCTGAATATGGTGCAACAGATTCTCGCCGATGCGGAGTCGGCATTGCCGCTTTCAGGGATTGGCGGAATCGGCTCATGGCGCGATGCGGCGGAGTTTTTGTTGCTGGGTTGCGGCACGCTGCAGGTGTGCACGGCGGTGATGCACTACGGCTACCGGATTGTCGAAGACATGGCCGAGGGGCTGGACAACTGGATGCGGGAGAAAGGATTCAAGACGCTCGATGATTTTCGCGGGATTGTCATTGAATCGCGTGACCGAGTGGAAGCACCTGAATTTGAATTACAAGATCGTCGCGCGCATCGACGAGCAGAAGTGCATTGGCTGCGATCTGTGCCACATCGCGTGCTGGGATGGCGCGCACCAGTGCATTCATCTGGATCGCGTGACGGGTCCGGTGGACGGGCACGTGGAGCTGCACCGGACGCCAGCGGAAGAGGAAATGGAGAGCCGTGCGTCGATTGCCGAGACTCCGGTGACGCGTAAGGAGCGCGCAGCGGCATTTGCGCAGGGGCCGTATCCGACGCCGCTGGAGCGGATTCCGCGCGTGGATGAGACGGAATGCGTGGGGTGCAATTTGTGCTCGCTGGTTTGCCCGGTGGATGGATGCATCACCATGGTTGAGGTAGATACGGGACTGGAGCCGGAGACGTGGGACGAGCGGACGAAAGGTGCGGCGTGCGTGACGCAAGCGCAGCAGCCATAGCGGAGACAATTGTTTCGGGTGCGCTGAGGTCTGCGGTATCCCAGGTCCGAAAATCCGAGCCTGGGGCACTCGAGCTTTGAAGATCCGTCGGAGTGAACGGTATGTCTACTGTACTCATTCAAAACGGAACGATTGTGAACGCCGACGCGAGCGTGAAGGCGGATCTGCTGATCGATGGCGCGACGATCAAGGAAATGCGCGCGGGGATTCCGGCGAGCGCGGCGGACAAGGTTGTAGATGCGACGGGGCTGCTAGTGCTGCCCGGCGGGATTGACGCGCACACGCATCTCGACATGCCGTTTGGAGGGTCGAAGTCTGCCGACGATTTTGAGACGGGCACGCGGGCCGCGGCGATTGGCGGAACGACGACGATTGTGGATTTTGCGATCCAGGCGCGCGGGACCAAGATGCGCACGGCGCTGGATACATGGTGGAATAAGGCCGAAGGAAAAGCGTGTATCGATTATGGGTTGCACATGATCGTCACCGACCTTGGAGACGCGGGCCTTGAAGACATGGACGACATGGTGCGCGAGGGCGTGGCCAGCTTCAAGTTGTTCATGGCGTATCCCAATGTGCTGATGGTCGATGACGCTACGATCTTCAAGGCGCTGCAGCAGACGGCAAAGAATGGCGCGCTGATCTGCATGCATGCGGAGAACGGGTCGGTGATCGATGTGATCGTGCAGCAGGCGCTGGCCGAGGGAAAGACCGCGCCAATTTATCACGCATTGACGCGGCCGACGAAGGCCGAGGCCGAGGCGGTGCATCGCGCGATTGCGATGGCGGAGATTGCCGGTGTCCCAATTTATATCGTGCATCTTTCGAGCGAAGATGCGCTGAACCAGGTACGCGAGGCGCGCGATCGCGGGTTGCCGGCGTTTGCCGAGACGTGCCCGCAGTATCTGCTGCTCTCGATTGAAGACAACATGGAGGGCAAGGGGTGGGACGGTGCGAAGTATGTGTTTACGCCTCCGCTACGCGAGCGCAAGAACCAGCCGAAGCTGTGGGAGGGTTTGCGGAAGGACAACTTACAGGTGGTGTCGACAGATCATTGCCCGTTTTGCTTCGAGGACCAGAAGGCGCTGGGTAAAGACGATTTCACGAAGATTCCCAATGGTGGGCCGGGGATTGAGAACCGGCTGCAACTGCTGCATCATCACGGAGTGGGGCAGGGAAATTTTTCCATTAACAGATTTGTGGAGTTGGTTTCGACTGCGCCGGCGCGGATCTTTGGGATGTATCCGAAGAAGGGCGTGCTGGCCGCGGGCAGCGATGCAGACCTGGTGCTGTGGGATCCGTTGGAGGACTATACGATCAGCGCGAAGACGCATCACATGCGCGTGGATTACTCGATGTTCGAGGGGTTCAGAGTGCGTGGGAACGCGCGTGACGTGTATTCGCGCGGCGAACTGATTGTGAGCGGCGGGAAGTTTATTGGGAAGCCGGGGCGGGGGAAGTACCTGCGGCGCGAGGCACGTGGCGGGGCGTGGAGATAAGGCAGCTGCTAGCAGCTAGCTTCTAGCCTCCAGCTTCTTCTTGCGTGGTGGAAGCTCGTGCGATCCTGGGTTCCAGGTACGCGACCTGGGGCACCCAAGTGACTTACCTTAAGTAAATACATTTTCAAACCCACAGAGGAGATCGGTGAGCACTGTCGATCCATCGCTTTCGAATCGCGACCTGACGCCGACGACTCCGGCGCAGCGCACGTGGGGTTTCTACAACTACACGGCGCTGTGGTTTTCGATGTGCATGGAGATCACGACGTACCGGTTGGCATCGGGGCTGATCGCCAAGGGGATGGACTGGAAGCAGGCGATCGGAACAGTGCTGCTGGGAAATCTGATTGTGTTGGTTCCTATGCTGCTGAACGCGCACGCGGGCGCGAAGTACGGGATTCCTTTTCCGGTTTTTCTGCGCGCTTCGTTTGGAGTGCGCGGAGCGAATCTGGCGGCGCTGCTGCGAGCGGTGGTGGCGTGCGGATGGTTCGGGATTCAATCGTGGATCGGCGGCAGCGCGATTGACGCGATGCTGATCGTGATTTGGCCGAGCGCCGAAGGAAACAGCGGCATACTGTGGGCGTGCTTCCTCGGCTTCTGGCTGCTGAACATGGTGGTGGTGTGGCGGGGCGTGGAGTCGATTCGGCGGCTTCAGGCGTTTGGCGCACCGTTCATGTTTGTGATGGCAGTGGCACTGCTGGTTTGGGTGCGGACGAAAGCGGGCAGTTTTGGCGCGATGCTTTCGACGCCAAGCGCGTTCCACACACGCAGTGAGTTTCTGGCGGTGTTTTTTCCGTCGCTGACGGCGATGGTTGGTTACTGGGCGACGCTCGCCTTGAACATTCCAGACTTCACGCGCTATTCCAAATCGCAGAGCGCTCAGTCGTGGGGACAGGCGTTCGGGCTGCCGGTGGCGATGGTGATGTATACGTTTCTGGGGATTGCGGTGACGTCGGCTTCGGTGGTGCTGTTTGGCAAGCCGATCTGGGACCCGGTGCAATTGATTGGAATGTTCCATCAGCCGGTGGTCGCGTTTGTGGCGCTGATTGCGGTGCTGGTTGCAACGCTGAATGTGAACATTGGGGCCAATGTAGTGTCCCCGTCAAATGATTTTTCAAACCTGTGGCCGCGGGTGATCAGTTTTCGCACGGGAGGGCTGATCACGGGATTTCTGGGAATCGCGATGTGCCCGTGGAAACTGCTGGCCACGCCGGACGCATATATTTTTGGATGGCTGGTGGGCTATTCGGGGCTGCTGGGGCCGGTGGCCGGAATCATGGTGTGCGATTACTTCTTCATTCGCGGGACGAAGCTGGATGTGAACTCGCTTTATCATCGCGAGGGGATTTATTACTACAGCAAGGGCGTGAATCCGCGGGCGTTGATTGCGCTGGGACTCGGAGTTGGAGTCGCGCTCATCGGCGTGTTCGTGAAGCCGTTGCACTTTCTCTACGACTACGCGTGGTTCGTGGGATTCTTTTTGGCGGGCGCGTCGTATGTAGCGATGATGAAGCTGGCGGCGCCGGCGGGAGTTGCGGAGAGCGCGGAAGAAGTGGCGTAGGAGCAGTTCACAGTTCGTAGTTCATAGTTCCCAGAGTTCATACCACTCCAAACGTTTGGCAGACCGCAGCTATGCGTCGACCAGCGCGTCGGCGATGGAGAGGTGTTCGTCGAGGGCGGCGATGCCGAGGTCGAGCTCTTCTTTGGTGACGATGAGCGGCGGGGCAATGACGAAATGGCTGACCCAGGCTTGAATCGACACGCCCTGCGCCATCATTTTGGCGGCGATCTGATCGACGACGAGCGGTTTGCCTTCCACCTTGTCGCGCATGGTGTTGAAAAGCTGCTTGGTTTTGCGATTCTTCACAATCTCGACGGCAAAGAAAAGACCGAGGCCGCGCACGTCGCCGACGGAAACGTGTTTTGCCTTGATCGCTTCGAGCTTCTGGCGCACGTAAGGCTCAAGCTCTTTGGCGCGCTCGACGAGCTTGAGGCGCTGCATCTCCTCGATGGTCGTGACGGCAGGGCCGAGGGTGAGCGGGTGCGCCTCGTAAGTATGCCCATGTGAGAAGTAGTGGTCTTCGAAGTAGTCGGCGATTTTGGTGGTGGTAGCGCAGAGGCCAAGCGGGACATAGGCCGATGTGATGCCTTTGGCAGTGACGAGGATGTCGGGCTTGACGTTCCAGTTGTCGAGGGAAAACCATTTGCCGGTGCGGCCCCAGCCGGCCATGACTTCGTCGGCGATCATGAGCACGCCGTGACGATCGCAGATTTCGCGCAGACGCGGGAAGTACTCTGGCGGCGGGACCAATACTCCATTGGTTCCGACGACCGGCTCAAAGATGATTGCGGCGACGTCGCTCTCATTGCGAATCATGTGCTCGATGTAGTCGGCGCAGGCGATGTTGCAGGTAGGGTAGGTGTGCTTGATGGGGCAATCGTAGCAATTGGTTTCAGGCGCGAAGGCGACGCCAGCGCCTTTGCCAGCCGGCTCCATGGCCCAGCGGCGCGGATCGCCAGTGGCGGCGATAGAGCCCATGGTTGAGCCGTGGTAGGAGCGGTAGCGCGAGATAATTTTCGTTTTGCCCGTGTACATTCGGGCGATTTTGAAGGCCGCTTCATTAGCCTCGGTACCGCTGGTGGCGAAGAAGAATTTATCGAGGCCCTCAGGGAGAACTTCAAGAAGCTTGGCGCTGAGGCGCGCGCGCGCGTCCGTTGCATAGCCGGGAGCAACATAGCAAAGTTCACGGGCCTGCTCGGCGATAGCTTCGACCACGCGTGGATTTTTATGGCCCAGATTGACGCACATGAGCTGGGCACTGAAGTCGAGGTAACGCTTGCCCGTGCCGTCAATGAACCAGCAGCCTTCAGCGTCGGCGATATAGAGCGGTTTCCAGGTCTTCTGGAAGCGCCAGGTGCCGTAGTTGTTCTGGCGGGTGATGGCGGAAATCTGCTCAGCGGTTAGCTCGGCTGGCGCTGAAGATTCAATCATTGCAAGGAACCTCCGATGCGGATGGAACTTATCGTAACATTCGCAAGCTTGGCGAAGGCGGGCGGAGCGATTGACTTGAATTTTGACTTTTCATCGTCATCTTGCCGGGCGTTCCCTGTGTGTTACGGTTCCCGGACCTGGGCTGCTGCAAGCCGGTCAGAGGAGAGGAAGCTTCTGGCGTGCGCCAACTCTGGTCGAGAAGACTGCGCACCGTTGCCGGTCGATTTTAGAAGTGCAGCAAAGTAACCAGCGGCGGCGATTTTGTCGCCCGCTTGTTCAGCAGCAACGCCGGCGTTGTAAAGACCGTTGAAACGATTTGGGCTGAGCGTGAGCGCCACGCGGTATTCCGCAAGAGCCAGCTGCGGTTGATGAATTTCGAGAAGCATGTCGCCGAGCATTTCGCGCGCGGGAATATCCACCTCGCCCTGTCCCACTTTGTCCTGCAGGTCGGCGGCTTCGCGCATGTGCTTCAGAGCCTCGTCGTGCCGGTCTGCCGCAAAGTCATCCCATGCCACGACCTCACTGCGCGCGACCTGCGTACCGGTCGAATCGGCATCGAAAGCGTCGGGGCCTTTCTTCACCTGAGCGATCATGGCTTCGTACTGTTCCAAATCGTGCGCGGCCGCATCAGCATGGTGCAGATGACCATCGGCGATCGCGCGTGCCCACCATGTCATCATTGCAACCTCCGGCGCCGCGCCGGCCACCGGCTCGAGCGCCGCCGCAGCCTGCCAGTCGCGCATCTCGAGAGCGTAGAAAACGGGAAATTTGGTCAGATAGGATCCGCTCATCCAGTGCATGCCCTGCATTGAACCGATCTTCCCCATCAGCACAGGGCTCTTGTCGAGCACGGCCTTTGCGTTGGCGTCCTGGCCACTCTGCAGATAGGCGTACATGAGGAAGTCGTTGGAGTGGGGCTCGTCCATGAGGCCGTCTTCCTGGTGCGACATGGCGGCTTCAGATGCCTGGATGGAAGCAAGCTGGGCGTCGATGTCTTGCTGCCACATGCCGAGGCGCGCGAAGATGTGTCCCGGCATGTGAGCGGCGTGGGCCCCGGAAGGAGCAATTTCGCCATAGTGCTCAGCCGCTGCCAAACCATCTTTGGCCATTGCAGGGTTGTCGCAAGAGTGAATGATGTAATGCACTACTCCGGGATTATCGGGATAACGGGCGAAAAGCGGCGCGAGAACTGACATCGCCTGGTGCTCGTGAGACAGGCTAGTGTCAGTCGGCGCTTCAGAGGCGAGCAGAGACAGTGCATAGAATGCGCCGCCATCCACGTCGTCGGGATTGCGCTTGTAGAGCGCGCCCATGGCCTTCGAGTATGCAGTGACGCGGGTCATGAAGTCCTGTTTGCCTGGCTTGTAGAAAACAGCCAATGCGGCGATGTAATCGCGTTCGCGATCGGTTGGCGCGCCGGCTGATTTCGCCTTCCGGATCTCAGCCCAACCTAACTTCATGGTTTTTGTGTCCGGCCGATCCCATATCTGATGGAAGACGCTCATTGCAATCCCCCAGTGCGCCATCGCGCAGCCTGGATCGGCTTTTGCGATGCGCTCAAATTGCGGCCGTGCCTCCGCGTACCAGAAATCGTGCAGCAGGGCGACACCGCGATCGAACGGCGCCTGAGTTTGCTCTCCGCAGGAGACGGCAAAGGAAACGGTGCCCAGGCGCTCGTCGGGCGCAGACGCCCCGTTCATCTGCATCGAGGTTGAGGATTGGGCGGTGGCGGCAACGGCAGAGAGCGCAAGGAGGGCAAGCACAGAAGCTTTCATGAAGGCGAATTTCCTTATTGGCTGGCAGACGCGGCAATTTTACGCTCTGCCGGCGAAGTTGGGATAGTGCGGAAAATCGATCGCTCTCGCCAGGAGAGTTGATAGGCAAGGGAAGAGCGCATGCGCGACGCAGAGTGAATGCGACAGAATGAACGCGACAGGATGAGCGCAGGCTCAGGCGGTGACGGACTTGGGGAGTTTATGGTCCACAAAGAGCGGATCGGATTCGGGGAGAGCTTCGTTCTCAGCAAGCCGCAAGAGGCGATGCAGATAGGCGCGCGAGATGGAGAGGCTGCGCGCGGCCAGGGTCTTGTTGCCGTTGTTTTCGCGAACTGCGGCGACGGCAAGCCGGATTTTGTAGTCACGAAGCTGGCGTTCAAATGAGCCGGACGACTGGTAATCGGCGATGTCAACGATCTGGTCGAACTCGGCCGAATCGTCTTCCTGCTCGTTCGTCTTGATGTTCAGGTCATCGGCGCGGACGACGCTGCCGGGAGCCAAAATGATGGCGCGCTGCATAACATTTTCAAGCTCGCGCACGTTACCGGGCCAATTGTAGTTCTGGAGCATCTCCATGGCCGCAGGCTCGATCGAGTCCATTGGCTTTTGGAAGACATTTGAATAGTGACGGAGGAAATGGCCCGCAATCAGAGGAATGTCTTCCGACCGCTCCTGAAGCTGCGGCGAATCAATGCACATCACGTTGATGCGGTAGAAAAGATCCTGACGGAATTTGCCTTCCGCAACGAGCTTGCCCAAGTCCTGGTGAGTGGCGAAGATGAGGCGCGCGCGCAAGGGGATGAGCTTATTCGAGCCGAGACGGCTGAATTCCATCTGCTGCAGAACGCGGAGGAGCTTTACCTGCGTGAATACGCTTAGATCGCCGATTTCATCAAGGAAGAGGGTGCCGTCGCCGGCTTGCTCGAAGTAGCCTTCGCGGGAGCCTACGGTGCCGGTGAATGCGCCTTTTTCATGGCCGAATAACTCGGCTTCGATGAGGGTCTCCGGGATGGCTCCGCAAGAGACAGCCACAAAGGGCTTGTTAACGCGACTGCCAAGATTGTGAACGGCGCGGGCGATGAGTTCCTTGCCGGTTCCGCTGTCGCCGGTGATCAGAACGGCGGCGTTGAGATTGGTCACGCTGCGCACCAACTGGTAGACGCGCTGCATGCTGGGACTGGAACCGATGATGCGATCGCAATTGCCGGGCTCTTCAATACGCTGCTGGACGCTGTGCAATTGCTGCTTCAGGGCCGAGGTTTCGCAAGCCCGGACAAGCATGGTCTTGAGGTCGCGAATCGATGGCGGGCGGCGACAGTAGCCAAACGCGCCCGAACGAACGAGTTCGAAGGCGGTGGAACGCAGGCTGTCGTCGGCCATCAAGATGGCTGGGACATTGGAGGCGATCAAGCGCCGGGTAAATTCGAGGCGAGCCTGGAGTGTGTCTGGGGACGAGTAGAGATCGAGGATCATGACATCGCAGCCGGCAGTGGACGCGAGGACATCCGTCTCGTCTCCATCCGGCTGGAGCAGGACTTCAAAGTCCTTACCAAGGGCTGAAGATAGAAGCGGGTGCAGAGAGCGGTCTTCCGAATAAAGTCCAATTCTAGTCATTTTAGGGCGATCCACCATCTCGCCGGTTGTACGACGCCATTCAAAGAGGCCTGGGCGATGTGACTTCATCATCGGCAAAGGTGAAGGAAGGCAACATTCCTCTTTCGTGCTAGAAAGAGGGGACCTTGGTAATGACGATGAATCGGAATCGGTTGACAGTTGCTTAATCCTGAATTCGCGGCGGGAAAACCGGCCTTGAGACGGCGAAGGACCAAGCCTCGTGGTGGTTGGATAAGTCATAGATATTTAAGCACTTCCTTCACAGTCGACGTTCGGGACAAGGGCATGGCTGTGGCTGAAGGAGAGCCGAAGAGTATCAGTGCCGTTGAAATGAAACTTTGAAATTCCGGGGGAATGCCTATAATACACTACCAAACGCGTTTAAGACAGCACTCTCTAATAAGGGCACCGAAGTGCTGCTGATTACTCAATGCCAAGACTGATCGCTGAGAGTTTCCCAACCGGTAATCTGAATTGTCGGCCAGCGCTGTCGCAACCCGGGCAAAATTACTTTTGTAACACATCTCGTAATCTTTTGATTTAGTAAGAGGTTACATGAGTTATGCCAACGGGTGACCAGGAAGGCCGAGGTGTAAACAACCAAGTCCGAGGTGGGGGCTGGGTGTAAACAGTCGTACACAATCGATGAGGCAATTTGTATTTATCTATCTGAATCGACAAGGGTTCATGGCATTTTGAGTTTGGCGTGGAAATTGCTCTATGCAGGGTAGTTCTAAAAGGCCTCAGGGGGCAGGGAGCAGGGGTAATGCATTCGTTTGCGTGGTGGCCCACCGTACTTGTTCTCGGTGTCGCGACTTTCACCGATCTTCGCAGCCGGAGGATTCCGAATTGGCTGGTGTTTCCTTTTTTCGGCATCGGGCTCGCGGTTTCGGTGTGGCTGCACGGCTGGCAAGGCGCGGAACAGAGTCTTTACGGAGCGGGGCTTGGGCTGCTGATTTACGGGTTTCTATTCTGGATGGGCGGAATGGGCGCGGGCGATGTGAAGCTATGCGCTGCGATCGGAGCATGGATTGGCCCATACCAGCTGATTCTTGCGCTGGTAATGACCGGCGTGGTGGGCGGAGTGATGGCGCTGGGGATGGCGGCCTGGGGCGGATTCCTGAAGGAGTTGTTTCAGCACACGGGCGATTTGGTTTTCAGCGCGGAGAGTCGTGGAGAAGCAGTTTTGAGCAATCCCCAGCGGCGCAAGATGCCGTACGCACCGGCAATTGCGATTGGGACATTGATTTCGTTTTTCGCGCGTTAAGAAGCATGTCAAAGTAGAGCAAGGCAGCACCGGGTCCAGGGCAAGCCAGGTTATGAACTTCCCGCGGAATGGGAGTCTGTGCCAACCAGGCCGCGAAGATATCGCACAGCTAAAGGAGCAAAAACGACGTGTCCACGAGTCCTTCCCCGTATTCGGCCAACCCATACCCCAATCCGATTGGCGTTGAGGATCTGTCTATCGCTGTGATCAGCCCCAGCGAAGTGCGACGGCAGGAGGCAGTTCACGCCATGAACGGGTGCGCGGGCACCTATGTCAGCGAATTTTCGAGCTATACGCCTGGAATGGGCGATCTACCGCAGACATTGGATGAGGATTACGACGTCATCGTCATCGACCTGGACGGCGAGGCGGAGATCGCGCTGGATTTGGTGGAGAACATCGGCGCCAACAGCGCGGCAACGGTGATGGTGTATTCGGAGAGCTCGGACCCGGAACTGCTGGTGCGCTGCATGCGCGCCGGAGCGCGCGAGTTTCTGCCGGTGCCGTTTTCCGCGGACGTGGTGGCAGAGGCCTTGGTGCGGGCGGCGTCGCGGCGTCCGGAGTCGCGGCCGGGAAAAAGAACCAATGGGAAGCTCTATGCGTTCATGGGCTCGAAGGGCGGGGCCGGTACGACCATGCTGGCCACCAATTTTGCCGTAGCGCTGGCCAAGGAGTCGGGCGAGAAGACTTTGCTGATCGATCTCGATCTGCCGCTGGGCGATGCCGCGCTGAATATGGGAATTACGGCTGAGTTCTCGGCTATCGATGCGTTACAGCAGGTGGATCGACTGGACGCGAAGTTTCTGAATCAACTGCTGGTAAAGCACAGCTCGGGGCTCTGGGTGCTGGCGGCGCCGGGACGGTTTGTTCAGTTCCAGGCCGACAGCGAAGGCATCAACCGGCTTTTGCATGTTGCCCGGCACGAGTTCGAAAACGTGGTTGTGGATCTGGGGTCAAGGCTGGAGCTGATGGGAACGACTGCCTACAAGGAAGCGACCACGGTTTACCTGGTCACGCAGGCGAGCATTCCCGAGTTGCGCAACTCGAACCGTCTGATCACGCAGTTCTTTTCGGCATCGCTGCCCAAGCTGGAAGTGGTGATCAATCGTTTTGAATCGCGCGTGCTGGGAGTGTCGGAGGAGCACATCACAAAGGCGCTTACCAGGGCGGCACAGTGGAAGATTCCCAACGACTATGAGGCGGTGCGGAACATGCAAATCAGCGCCAAGCCTCTGGTGCTCTCGGATTCGCCGATCGCGCGGCAGGTGCGGGAGATGGTGAGCGCGGTGACCGGCAAGAGCGACTCCGCAGCCAAGAAAAAGAAGAAGGGATTCAGTCTCTTCGGATGAACTCACAACGAACGGAATTCCCTAACGGGAGCGAAGGTAAAACGTGGAAATTCTGAATCTGGAATCGTACAAAGCGGAGATTCACCGGACGCTGATCTCAAAGCTGGATCTGGAGAAGTTGTCGCGCGTGAACTCCAGCCAGGCGCGGCAGGCGGTCTCAGGCCTGGTGAAGGAAATCATGTCGGACCAGCGCGTGCCGCTGAACTTCGACGAGCAGGAAAAAATTCACGCCGAATTGCTGGATGAGGTTTTCGGGCTGGGGCCGCTGGAGCCGCTGCTGAGGGATCCGAAGATTTCGGACATTCTGGTGAACGACAAGGACCACGTGTTCGTGGAAAAGGGCGGACTGCTGCAGAGAGTGGACACGACTTTCCGCGACGACCGGCATCTGATGCAGATCATCGATCGCATTGTTTCTCGCGTCGGCCGCAGAGTGGATGAATCATCGCCGATGGTGGACGCCCGCCTGCCTGACGGCTCGCGCGTCAACGCGATTATTCCGCCGCTGGCGCTGGACGGGCCATCGATGTCGATCCGGCGTTTCGGCACCGGCCCGCTCGCGGCGAACCAACTGGTGCAGCTGAAGAGTATTTCGCCAGAGATGATGGAAGTGCTTTCGTCGGCGGTGCGGGCGCGCATCAGCCTGATCGTTTCGGGAGGCACGGGCGCCGGCAAGACGACGTTCATGAACATTCTTTCGCAGTACATCCCCAACAACGAGCGGATGGTGACCATTGAGGACGCCGCCGAATTGAGGTTGGCCCAGGAGAACATCGTGCGCCTGGAGACACGGCCGCCGAACATCGAGGGACAGGGCGCGATCCGGCAAAGGCAACTGCTGATCAATGCCCTGCGTATGCGGCCCGACCGCATCATCATCGGCGAGGTTCGCGGCGAGGAAGCGTTCGACATGTTGCAGGCCATGAATACAGGCCACGAAGGCTCGATGACCACCATTCACGCGAACACGCCGCGCGACGCGCTGTCGAGGCTTGAGTCAATGGTGGCCATGACGAACATGAACCTGCCCGAGAAATCCGTGCGGCAGCAGATGTGCTTCGGCGCTCACGATCGTGGTGCAGGCTACCCGCATGAGCGATGGCACGCGCAAGATCACCAACATTTCCGAGATCACCGGCATGGAAGAGAACGTGATCAGCATGCAGGAGATCTTTACGTTTGAAAGAAAAGGCATTGGCCAGGATGGCCGCGTGATTGGGGTCTTCAAGCCCACGCGCATTCGTCCCCGGTTTCTGGAAAGGCTGCGCGTGTCGGGTGTCATCCTGCCGCCCAGCCTGTTCGAGCGGGAGACAGAGGTTAACTAAGAGGGACGGTAAGAGGAAAGGAGGGACAGAGAGATGGGATTGATCATAGGTCTGGTCTTTGTTGGCGTATTCACGCTGATCGCGCTGCCGTTGGCGGCCATGGGATCCTCCAATAGCGCCAAGCAAGCCCTGGCCACATTGGATTCCGCGATCAAGGTCGACCGGCGGGAATTGCTTCCGCAGAAGTTGAACGTGCGCAAAAACGAATTGCTAAGCAGCATTCCCTGGCTGAACAAGAAGCTGCTGGAATTCGAACTGACGCCCTATCTGCGCAGAATGATGAGCCAGGCCGATCTGAATTGGAGCGCGGGACGTCTGCTGTTGTTCTGCGCGGCTGGTTTTGTGATCCCGGGCTATGTGCTTCTGGAACTGACCGACCAGCCTTTGCTGGCGTTGGTGGCCGGCGTAATTCTGGGAGCACTGCCGTTTGCCTATGTGGTGTTCAAGCGCCACAGACGCTTCGGGGCGTTTGAGAAGAACTTGCCCGAGGCGCTGGATCTGATGGTGAGCGGACTGCGTGCCGGGCATAGCCTGCTGGCGGCGATGGCCCTGGTGGCGCGCGAGTGCCCAGCGCCGGTGAACAGCGAGTTCAAAATCTGCTTTGAGGAACAGAACTACGGCCTCGAAATGAAGGTCGCTTTGGAGAACCTGGTAACGCGGGTGCCGTTGCAGGACCTTAAGATCACCACCACTGCAATCCTGATTCAGAAGGAAAGCGGCGGCAACCTGGCCGAGGTGCTGGACAAGACGGCGTACGTAATCCGGGAACGTTTCCGGTTGAAGCGCCAGATTATGGTGCACACCGCGTCGGGGCGTCTAACGGGCTTGATTCTGACGCTGTTGCCGGTGGTGCTTGGCGTGGGCATCTATTTTATCGATCCGGGAATGATCAGCATTCTGTGGCACCGCAAGGTTGGCATTGAAATGATGTGGGCCGCGGCGGGACTGATCGCGATCGGCGGATTTGTGATTCACAAGATTGTCGACATCGACGTGTAGGGGAGAACCATGTTTTTTGCAATTCTGGCATTCGTGGCGGTGTTCGTGCTGGTCGGGAGCGTCCTCGTGCTTATGTTCTATCGCGAGGCGGCGCTCGACCGCATCAGCCAGGTGATCAACCCGCAGCGCAAGCAGAAAACGCTGACGGAGACGTTTCAGAATACCGGATCGTCGATCGGCAATGTGGTCAAGCGTTTCGAAAATCTGATGCCGAAGAGCGAGAACGAAGTCTCGGTCATCAAGAAGCGTTTGATGCTGGCAGGGTATCGCAACGAGAACGCGATCAAGATTTTCTACGGCTCCAAGGTGCTGCTGCCACTTTTTCTGGCGGCCGTAGCCATGGTGACCGGACTGGCGAACCTGGGACCGTTTTTCGTGTACCTGGTGGCGCTGGGCGGGGGATTTCTGGCCCCGGACTTCTGGCTTGGCAAGCAGATCAAAAAGCGGCAAAAGAAGCTGACGCGCGGCTTGCCTGACGTTCTGGACCTTCTGGTGATTTGTATGGAGGCCGGACTGAGCCTGGACCAGGCGACGTCGCGCTGCGCGGAAGAGTTGAGGGATTCGCAGCCGGAGATTTGCGATGAGCTGAGTTTGGTGGTGCTGGAGCAGCGCGCCGGACGGCCCCGTTCAGAGGCCTGGAAGAACATGGCGGATCGCACCGGTGTAGACAGTCTGCGCAACCTGGTTTCGATGCTGGTGCAGACCGAACAGTTTGGAACAAGTATTGCCAAAATGCTCCGCGTTCATTCGGACACGCTGCGCGTGCAGCGCGTTCAACTGGTCGAGGAGATGGCCGGGAAAACCTCAGTCAAGCTAGTGTTTCCGCTGGTGCTGTTCATTTTTCCTGCGCTATTTCTGGTTACACTGGGTCCAGCCGCGATCGTGATGGCGGAGTCGTTCCAGTCACTAACCAAATAATTGAGGCAGGGGGAGGAAAACAGCATGGATCAAACAACGATTATCAGATGGGTTGCCGGAGCTTTGGCGGTCGTGATTCTGATTATTCTGATTCAGCGCCGCCGGACGCGGGTGAAGTAAGAGCCGGAGCGCTAGTGGCCGTGGCGGCAGAAAATTGCAGTGGAAGCCACGGCTGAGCAGGAAAAATTCCGTTGTCTGGGTGGCATGCCGCGAAGACGGCAAATGCCCGATTGGGCGGCCCAGGCAGCGGAGACAGGTGAAGTGTTCCCTTTGCATGCCAGATGGCGGGCGAAGAGAGAGGTCGGAGCCGCATATGAAATTGATGGATCGAGCCGAATTGGCGAAGGGAACGCCGGGGAAATTAGAGGCCGTGGCTGCGCCGACGGGGACCCAAGCAACGATGGAAACGCAAACGTATTGCGCCTATAACCAGACGCGGGAATGTTTCTTAGGCTTGAACGTCAAGGTCGGTGACCTGCCTTCAACCCACGTTGCGGAATTGATGCTGGAGAAGCCGCTTAAGTCGGGCGAAGGCGTGTGGATGAAGCCTTTCCGGGGAATTGCTGCAACGGCAATGCCGGCGCCGCTGGATCTGATCTATCTGGACGATGAGTGCCGGGTGATCGATATGGCGGAGTCTTTTCCCACTTTTCAAGTGAGCTCGTCGAGTCCGCGGCCGGAGAGCGTGCTGGCGCTGCCGGCACACTCGATTTATTCGTCGCAAACGCAGTCGGGCGATCAGCTTGTTTTGTGCGTTGCCGAGGAGATGGAGCGGCAGCTGGAAAGATTGTCGGGCGCGCGCGATCTGCCGGCAACCGGGACAATGATTGCGGGCGCGGCAATGCTGCGCGAGAAGCCGCTTTGGAGCGGCGGCCCGGGATTGCTGGAGTTGGAAGACCGCAACGGGCAAGAAAAGCCGGATACGCAGAGGACCCACAGTATGGATCTGACACCTCCGAGCGCAAAGACGAAGAGCCAACTGAGGACGTGGATTGAGCGGTGGTGGTCTCCGGACCCGCGCAAAGCTCCACGGGTGAAAGAGCCGGGTTTGGCCGCGTATTACTGGAATGGCGCGGCTCCGATGGCGCACGGAATTCGCGATATCAGCTCGTCGGGACTCTATGTGGTGACCGAGGAGCGTTGGTATCCGGGAACCCTGGTCCTGATGACGTTGCAGAAGACCAATCAAGGCGAGGAACTGGCGGAACGTTCGATTGCCGTACAATCCCGGGCGGTTCGGTGGGGTCCGGACGGGGTTGGGTTACAATTTGTACTCACCGACGATCATGATCTGCGCACCGGAAAGACTGCAATACTGGATGCGGCCACGAGGGAAGAACTTGAACTCTTCCTGGCACAGCTGAAGTTTGAAGAGTAAGGCTCTGTGGAGCGTAAGAGAAGTTCGAATGCAGGCGCAGCCGAAACACGATGTGAAAGCCGGCTGAGCCGAGAGGTGAAACGATGAAAATGGGAAATGGCTTACGAAAGATCGGTAATCTATTTGCCCGTCGCTCGAGGCGAGCCTTTGGCCGGCGGGGCGAAGAGGGCGCGGCACTGCTGGAGTTTGCTATAACGCTGCCGCTATTAATGACAGTGCTGACGGGAACAGCTTCATTTTCGCTGGCCCTGTACCTTCTGCAGCAGATCGGGAATGCCACGTCGACCGCCGCGCAGTTGCTGGGCGCGGAGCAGGGGTTGATCACCGATCCATGCGCTACGGTGGTCACTTCAGTGACCAGTTCGTTGCCTAATCTAACGCCAGCAAAGATTACTTACACAGTATCGATAACGGATTCAGCGGGAACACAGCACACGTCGGGGCCGACGACAGGGAGCGGGTTCACCTGCAAATCGAACGCGGCCAACATGGCGCCGAACGAGCCGGTCACGGTGACGGTGAGCTACGCGTATTCCTGGCTTCCTATATTGAATTTCAGCCCATCCAGCGGTTTGAGCTCCTCGGAGACAGCGTTGGAGGAGTGAGAAAGAGAGAATAAAATATGAGCCGATTTATATCCCGATTTTTGCGTAGATTTCTAAGAGAACAGCTGGGCCAATCCGCAGTGGTGGTGGCAGTGACCATTACAGCCATTACTGCTGTTGCGGCCACCTCGGTTGAGGTCGGCCACGTCTACTACGCCTATCAAAAGCTGGTGGAGTCGACGAACCAAGCCGCCCTGGCGGGAGCGCAAGCCATGTCCACTGCGCTAACCACCACTGCTTCAAGCGGGGCTTACACATTGGCGGTGAACGCAGCAGTGAAGCAATACAGCTCTGTGTCAGGACAACTGAACGCCATCAGCTACCTGGCGAACGATTCGATTGTAACGGAGTCTGAGTTTTGCTCGTCCACGATGGCGGCATCGCCGTTTAACGTGGAGTGCCAGCTGCCCCCAGGCAGCAGCACGGGCTACAACGCGATCAAGGTCACCCAGACGGCGGTGGTGAATCTGTGGTTCGGTGGCCTGGTAGGCATGAAGTCGATGAACCTGGTGGCCACCGCGACAGCCGCAATGAAGGGCGCATCGAACACCCCGTACAATCTGGCCGTCATCATGGATACAACGGGTTCGATGGCCTCCGTCGTGAAGGGCGATAAGAATTGCACTACAACGCAGATTTCATGCGCAGTTGCAGGGCTCGAGTCAATGCTGAATGCAATGGATCCCTGCCAACTGAACACGACTTGCACGTCAGGCACGCCCTATGTGGACGACGTGGCGTTATTTGTGTTCCCCGCGATCAGCACGAACTATAGCGCAAACAGCTATAGCTCCGATTACTGCGGTTCCACTGCAAAAAGCGTGCCGTACAACTTTGTCAATGTGACGCCGGGTTGGACCGATCCGAAAACAGGTGCGCAAGACGGCCTGAACATGGAAACGACGACATCCAGCCCAAATACGGATGCGGGCGTGTACGAGATCATACCCTTCAACGATACCTACAAAACGAACGATTCGCAGGGACTGTCGATTTCGTCGGCTCTGTCCCAGGCGGTTGGACTCAAAGGTTCCGGCTGCAACGGCCTTTCGGCTCCGGGCGGACAGGCGACCTACTATGCGCAAGTGATCTACACTGCGCAGGCGGCGCTTGTTGCACAGCAGGCCAACAATCCAACCTCAAAGAACGTGATGATCATCCTGAGTGACGGTGACGCAACGGCCTGCGCTTCCGGCGCGAACACGGCGGCTGGAGGCTGTACGGGGACCAACATTGTTGCGGAGAATAATCCGACTTGCGCCAAGACGGGCGGCAGTTGCCTGAATGGAACCGGGACGAGTACCACGAATCCGGCTGGAACCGCCAACGGAGCTTGTACTGGCTACAACTGTCCCACCTACCCGTCGGCGCTGGGCGAATGCGGGCAGGCTGTTCAGGCGGCGCAACTGGCAACCGCGGCGGGAACCACAGTCTATACGATAGGTTTCGGGTCCGAGACATCGGGTTGCGCATCGGATAAATCGTATACCATATCTGCCGGTTCCACAGACGGCGCAGAGGCGTGGCCAAGCGGAAGCTATTCGGGGACGCCCTGTAATGCGATTGGGGCCATGGCTTCAAACAAAAACACCTTTTACTCGGACAATTCGGGTGGGTGCCCGGCGCTTACCATTGCCAACCAAGACTTCACGAGCCTGGTCAACATCTTCGATGCGATTACGACTGGCCTCACGTCGCCGCGACTGATCCCCAACGGAACGCCATAGGGCATAACCCCAAAGGAAAAAAGGCGGCAGAAGATTTTGAAGGGTACGGGCGTATAGCCCGTACCCTTTTCTGCTTTCTGCGCCGGTCGCTTTCTGTTCCGGCCGCCCGCGGGGATAAATTGGCCTGCGAAGCAAGGCCTTGATGGCGAGCCGTCCCGGATTCCCCGTTCATTCGCCTCGAGAGCCGTAAGAATCATCTGAGTACCCTGGTCACCACCCAATAGCACGAAAGTGCAATATTCCGATTACCCTCTCTGGACGATCATGAAATGTGATCCCCAGCAACTGGGAAGGACGCAGTCGAGTCCATGGGGTCCGGGTTGCAAAGTGATCGTTATCTGTACCGGAAGAAGACATTGGGGCCGGTTGGCAATTTGGATTAAAGCGGTCACCGCGATAGAGGAGGGATTCGATTTATGAATTTGAGACGATTTGGAAATTCTTTGAAGCGCAGATTCCTGAAGAGCCAGCGGGGCCAGGCGGCGGTGATCGTGGTCGTCACAGCATCGACGATGATGGCGCTTGCGGCCGCTTCAGTTGAGACCGGTCATATTTATTACGCATACCAGCGCCTGGTGGCGTCAACGAATGCGGCAGTATTAGCCGGCGCGGCAGCAATGCCCAACACGACTCAAGCCGGAATCAACGTGACCAAATACAGCTCGGCATCGGGTGGCTATAATGCGAGCGCGATGTTGCCGGGTGCGGTGGCGACGCCATCTTACCTTTGCCTGAGCACCGTGGCGAGCACGCTGAACGTTCCGTGCACGACCGCCTCGGGCGGCACCGGCGGCTATAACGCGTTGTCTGTGAAGCAGACGTCGCAGATCCCGCTTTGGTTTGGCGGGTTGGTCGGAATGAAGAAGATGACCCTGGCTTACACCGCAGAAGCGGCAATGGCGGGCGGGTCAAACGCACCGTGGAATATTGCCATCATTCAGGACACCACGTCGTCAATGAATGACTCGGACAGTGGCGACCAATGCAATGGAACCCAAATCACATGTTCGCTGCAAGGCATACAAGCGCTGTTGAACGATTTGTATCCGTGCGGACTGGGCCAGACCTGCACAACCAGCACGACGTACGTGGATAGCGTAAGCCTTTTCGTGTTCCCCGCAGTGACCGGAGCAACGGCGAAGGACGATTCCACTTGCCCGACCACCAACCCGACGATCGTGGCATACACATTCCCTGATCCGCCCTCAAATACGACTCTGCCAACGGCAGATACGTACCAAGTGGTCAGTTTTGCGAACAATTACAAGACGACCGATTCCGCGACGAGCCTTAACCAGGCGGCGGGCATCGTGATCGCGGCCGGAGATTCGGGGAAAAGCAACTGCACTGGAATACAGGCTCCGGGCGGCGAAGGGACCTACTACGCGCAGGTACTTTATGCTGCGCAGGCTGCGCTGCTGGTTCAGCAGGCGGCTAATCCCGGGTCGCAAAACGCGATCATTCTCCTGACCGACGGTGACGCCACGGCGTGCGCGTCGAACGCGAACACATCGGCTGGCGCTTGCAATACCAAGTCTCAGCTGCTGGCGTCCCAGGGCACATTAAACGGAACGGGAACGAAGACCAGCAATCCTTCGGGCTATATATCGCCAACCTACCCATCGGCGCTGGGCGAGTGTGGCCAGGCAGTGCTGGCGGCGCAGGCAGCTGCAAATGCCGGGACCACGGTATACACGATCGGCTACGGGTCGCCGACGTCGGGAGGATGCCTGACCGACGCGACCTACAGTGCGTCCGTCTCGACAAACGGGGGCGTCTGGGCTCCGGGCAAACAGCCTTGCCAGGCGATCGCGGCTATGGCCTCGGCCGCGGTAAACTTCTACTCCGATGACGCCCAGGGTTGCGAGGCGACGGCACCGTCCAACCAGAATCTTACGAAGCTGACGGCGATCTTCCGCGCGATTGTAGACAATATGAGCTCGCCGCGACTGATTCCCCAAGGGACGACATAAATCAGGTAAGAACAAAAGCGAAACGCAACAGGGACCTTCAAATCTACGCAAGGCTATAAAGGGTACGGAGCGAAAGCTTCGTACCCTTTTTTGTGCCGCGCGACTCTTGGTCATCGCCGCGATATGTGCGATCTGGACGCATGACTAAAGTCACCGCAATCCCCGACAACCTTCAAGTTTGTTGTGGCTTCGCCGATGCGGTTGGTAGGAAGAGCCTCGGGGCAACTCAAGTTCCGGGCGCTCGATTTCCGGTTTCAACATATAGAGCAGTTAGGCGTAAAGCGGCCGATCGCCAAAGGATTCGCGGTCGAGACTGCATGAAAAGAGGAATTTGTCCTATGAAAAGCTTCCGAACCGCGTTAATGCGGAGGTTCATGAGGAATCAGAGCGGCCAGACGGCAGTGGTATTGATGATCACTGCGACTGCAATGATGGGTCTGGCGGCAGTTTCGGTTGAGATCGGCCATGTGTATTACGCATACGAGCAACTGATTGCGTCAACGAATTCGGCGGCCCTTGCCGGCGCTGCGGAGATGCCGAACATAACCGATGCGGCGCAGATGGTGACGGCTTACAGCTCGCAGTCGAATGGCATGAACTCAAGCAAGATGCTGCTGAATGTGACAGCGACACCAAACTATCTTTGCCTGAACACAGTGTCGAGCAGCCTAAGCGTGGCGTGCCAGACGGCCAGCGGGGGCTCAGGGGGCTATAACGCGCTATCGGTGACGCAGACGGCGACGATCCCGCTGTGGTTTGCCGGATTGTTCCAAATGAAGAAGATGGACGTGGTGTACACGGCGACCGCGGCGATGCGGGGCGGGCAGAACTCGCCCTGGAACATTGCGGTCAT
The DNA here is from genome assembly GCA_963763585.1 of uncultured Acidobacteriaceae bacterium. Taxonomy (GTDB): domain Bacteria; phylum Acidobacteriota; class Terriglobia; order Terriglobales; family Acidobacteriaceae; genus Telmatobacter. Next base: position 109,345 of record CAVXPR010000042.1, read on the forward strand.
TGTGGATACGACGTCGTCGATGAATAATTCGGACGGCGGCAACCAATGCAACGGAACGCAAATGACCTGCTCTTTGCTGGGTGTGCAGTCGCTCTTGAACGATTTGTATCCCTGCGGGGTGGGGCAGACCTGCGCCGGCAGCACGACCTATGTGGATAGCGTGAGCCTGTTCGTTTTCCCAGCGGTGACCGGAGCGACGGCGAAGGACGATTCCACCTGCCCGACCACCAATCCATCGAGCGTGGCGTACACATTTCTTGACCCGCCTTCCAGTACGACCTTGCCTTCTGGGGACACGTACCAGGTGGCCGGATTTTCGAATACCTACAAGACGAGCGACGCTGCGACGAGCCTGAACCAGGCAGCGGGCATCGTGATCGCGGCTGGAGATTCAGGACAGAGCAACTGCACAGGCATCAAGGCGCCGGGCGGCGAGGGAACCTATTACGCGCAGGTAATTTACGCTGCGCAGGCGGCACTGCTGGCGCAACAGGCGGCCAATCCGGGGTCGCAAAACGCCATCATCCTGCTGACCGACGGCGATGCGACGGCGTGCGCATCAAACGCGAACACAGCGGCTGGCGCATGCAATTCAAAGTCTCAACTGCTGGCCACCGAAGGCACTCTAAATGGGACGGGAACGAAGACCAGCAACTCCGCGGGCTATCAATCTTTTGCCTACCCATCGGCGCTGGGCGAGTGCGGACAGGCAGTGTTGGCGGCACAGGCCGCGGCGAATGCGGGGACGACGGTGTACACGATTGGTTACGGCGCTGAAGCGTCAGGAGGTTGCCTGACCGACGCGACGTATAGCGCAACCGTGTCGACCGATGGTGGAGGCTGGGCGCCGGGGAACCATCCGTGCCAGGCGATCGCAGCGATGGCCTCGGCGCAGGTGAACTTCTATTCCGACGATGGGGATGGTTGCGAGGCGACCGCACCGTCCAACCAGAACATCACGAAACTGACGGCGATTTTCAGGGCGATTACGGACAACATGAGCTCGCCGCGGCTGATTCCCAACGGCACTACATAGAAGGTGGGCTTGACTTTACCCTGAGAATCCGGTAACAACGTCCTAGAAAACCGGGTAACAAAGCAACACGACCCGAAGGGAGTTCCCCCGTGCGCATTTCCTGGACGATTGTGGTGTTAACGTGTGTTGTCTTCCTTTCCGGCTGCTCAGGAATGCCGGGACCAACGCCGATTCAGACAACGGCAGGCTCTGTACCTGGAGCTGCGCTGCAAGGTATGGTTCACGGCGGGCAGCAGCCGATTGTAGGGGCGAAAGTCTACCTCTATGCGGCCAACACTACGGGATACGGCAATGCGGCGGTGTCGCTGTTGCAGAGCGCCGGCGGCACCATGGCTGATGGCAGCGGCAACTACTATTATCCGACGCAATCGGGCGGCACTTTCAGCATCACCGGCGATTTCACTTGCCCCAACGCGGGATCGCAGGTGTACCTGTATGCGGTTGGGGGCGATCCCGGATTGGGCGATGGGACGAATGGGGCCATTGGCCTGATGGCGGCCCTTGGCACCTGCGGATCACTCTCTTCGGCTCCATATGTGGTGATCAACGAGATTTCGACGATCGCGACAGCGTACTCGATCGCCGGCTTTGCGACCGATGCAACGCATGTGTCGAGCTCGAGCAATACGCTGGCGACGGCGACGGATGTGCCCAACGCCTTTGCGACGGTGACCAATCTTGAATCTTTGGGACGAGGCGTAGCACTGGCCACGACGCCCAACGGAAATGGAGTCGTGCCGCAGAACGAGATCGACATACTGGCAGATGTTCTTGCAGCATGCGTGAACTCGGCCGGTCCATCGTCGACGCCATGCAGCACGTTGTTCAGCAACGCGAAGAACGGGAATTCACAACCGGCGGAGACGGCGACCGCGGCAATCAACATAGCGCACAACCCCGGAGCGAATGTGGCGACGATCTTCGGGCTTCTGCCTTCGGATCGGCCATTCCAGCCGACCGGAGAAGTCGCACCCAACGACTTCACGCTCGCGATCACGTACACGGGAGGCGGTCTGGACGGCACAGGAGTCGCGCCGTTGGGAGTTGCCATCGATGCCTCAGGCGACGTGTGGGTGCCGAACTTCAGCGCCACCACCTTGAGCGAACTTAATTCCAACGGCGTGCCAAAAACCGGCTCGCCGTTCCCAGCGGCAGGGCTGGACAATCCGACCAGCGTGGCGATTGACACCTACGGGAGCGCATGGGTCGCAAACTATAACGGAAATGACATCAGCGAATTCAATTCGCAGGGACAGAAGATATCCGGTCCTCCCGGATTCACCGGCGGCGGCCTGAACGAGCCCTACGGAATCGCCATCGACAATGTTGGAAATGCATGGGCGGCGAACTTCGGCGGGAACAGCGTGAGCGAATTCGAATCGAATGCATCAGGCGGTTTGGCCCTTTCTGGCAGTGGTGGGTTTGGCGGCCAGGTCCTGGCCGAGCCAGCGGGCATTGCCGCTGATGGTAACGGTGACGTTTGGGTCGCGAACTATGGCGCCGCCCACGCCAGCCTTGCCGAAGCAGTGCCGAGTGCCCTGCCCGGCCAGCCGGCTACGGTGACTCTTTACACCGGCGCGGGACTGAATTCGCCCTTCGCTGTGGCTATTGATGGACAGGGCAATGTGTGGGCGACAAACCGGGGCGGCAGCGGCAGCCTCAGCGAACTGACTTCCACCGGAGGGGCGGTATCCAGCACGAGCGGATGGAAGGGCGGAGGGCTGAACTTTCCCTATGGGATCGCAATCGACGGCGGGGGCAACGTTTGGGCCGCGAATAACGGCGGCGACGCAGACAGTATTAGTGAGATCAGTTCGGCTGGAACCCCGGTCAGCGGCGCCAACGGATACGTAAATCTTGGGATGTTCGCGCCGTACGCTATCGCGGTCGATGGATCCGGCAACGTGTGGGTGGCAAGCGACGACAACGTCGGCCCATTGACGGAGTTTGTGGGCGCGGCCGTGCCGGTGGTGACGCCACTGTCGGCGGGCGAGACCTACGGACTGCTGGGGACTAAACCTTAACCAGTCATTGACCTGGGCAGCGGACTGGCCATCGCATGAGCCAGGCCGCTGGGGCTGGATTATTCAGATTGTTCGGGAATAATCAAGAGCACTTCAACCTTGGTGGATTGGCCGCCCTGCATGGCGGGCCGGAACTGCCATTTTTCCAGCGCAGCGATGACGAATTGGGCCTGAGGAAAGGCTTGCGGGAAAACCATGCTGAGGGCTTCGAAGTGGCCTGATTGATTTACGAAGCCATGAATCATGAGGGCGTCGGCGTCGATGGAGCCGGGATCGAGATTGGGCCGCACAATGCTGAAGGGCCAGGGGGCTTCAATCGCGGTGGCGGGCCCGCTCTGGGCTTGCTCTGGAGCGCGCGCAAGCGAGTATTGCAACACCCAGCTGCGCGCCAGGCCGACGTGCAGGTAGACAGTGTAGACCACCCTTCCATTCCAAACTCCGCCAATCTCTGGGTATTGGTCCTGAAGCGAGTTGCCGAAGATGATGGAGCTGAAGCGGCCATCTTTGGCGGCATTAACGACGGTAGTCGAAAGCTGATTACTATCAATTTCGGCAGGTCCCGCGCCGGCCTGAGGCTCAGGCGCATCCGATTTGCTGTTGGAAGGTCCTAATCCTGGTCCACTGATCTTGAACGCCAGACCTGGGCCCGGGGTGGTGTTATGGCTGTCGGCGTTGGGATTGCCGGCCGGTCCAGGGCTTGGTCCGCCCTGTCCTGGCTTGAGGGATGCGTTGTCCTTACCGGCAGACGCGGCGTCCTTCGATTGCCCCGTCAACGATCCCGGAGATTTGACCACCACACTCTCATTCACAGGAGGCAGGATGGCGACGCCTTCCTTCATCCGCAGGTTTGACAGAGACAGCAGCGCGGCCGGCGTGGGTGGCTTCGCAGTTAGCGAAGTCGTGGACAGCGGCACCGGCGGTTGCGGTGGAGCGTGGACGGTGACGGGAGATGTGGTGCTTGCCGCGACGATGGGCTTGGGCGTTGGATGAAAAGTGGAAGAGATCTTGACATCGGCCAGGGTCAGCTCCTGGTTGGGACTTTCGACCGACGGCTTGACTTCAGAAGGAGCGGGCTTCTGCGGCAATGCGGGGACGATCTTCTTGACCGGGACTTTGCTCGGCTGCCAGATGGCGACCTGAGGCACCGGGATTTGCTCGGGGAGCGTGACGGGGTGCTCAACGTCGGGCTGGATGAGCGTTTGCGGACCCGGCTGGGCCTGCGCCACCTCGCGGAGAGCCGGCTCGCTCGGCGATGGCTTTCCCTGGGAGGCCGGGGCGTGGGCGCCGGCGCTGGCTGCGGGAGCGTGGATCCGTGGAGGTGTACGCATCTCGTCGGGAATGTTCAGATCCAGCTCACGAACGGGAAGGTGATCAGTAGCGACTCTGGTGAATGGCGGCCTGTAGGTGACGGCGAACCACACCGCAGCGATGACCAAGGTATGAAAGACGAAGGAGGCCGCAATCGGAGTGGGCCGAGGGCCCTGATCGGGCCGCTGATCGAAGAGCGAAATCGTGTAAGAAGGCGCCATTAGAAGCGTGGACCCCCCATTGGGATTCTGCGACGAGGGAACGAATTTAGGCCCGCGCGGCCGAGAGATTTCTTTTGGGGAAAATCCCACATTGGCACACGAAATGTGGCGCGGCTATAACACGGAAGATGCAAGCGCGACCTCTGAATGAAGAGTGAATTCACGGTAAACTGATCGAAGAACGGCCCCTTCATAACGAGTGTCGCACGAAGCCGGATGGTTCCGTTCCGGGAGTTTATTATTGCCCAATTCAGGATCGCTTATTGCGATGCAATCCCCCATAGCACTTTTGATACCCCATCGGAAGATCTGAGAGATTCTGGTGCGGTTGGGGGGGCTTTCAGGGACTACACTGAAACCGCAATGCGCTCACAAAGTCGATAAGTATGAATGAAGTGGGCCAGATGTGCACGGCATTTTGAGAACCGGCAAGAGTTTTTTTGAAACCATTCTCGACGACGCGGCCAGGATTTTGAGGATGGGTGACACGGAGCGAATTAATTCCGGATTAATTCCGGATGCGATTCCTGAAGAGATTCCCAGCGCGGCCGGGCCGAGGATACTCGATGCGGATTTCGAAGGCGCAGCGGGTAAGGCAGGTATAGAAAGGCGGAGTTGGCGAAAGCCGGCTCCGGCGGGGTAGGGATGAATCGAAGGCTTATAACGATCTTCCTCGTCGCAATCGTGATCGCCAGCGCGTGCTGCTGGCTGGTCTATCGGATTGTGAATGTAAAGATGTCGACAGCGAAGCCCTTGTCGACGACGCAGGTTGTTGCGGCGTCGAAGGACATTCCGCTGGGCGCGGTGCTGACGACAGCGGACCTGACTACGATGACGCTGACGGGCACGCCACCCAAGGGCGCGATTGTGAAACAGGAAGACGCAGTCGGCCGCGGCGCGATCACCAATATCCCGCAAGGCGAGCCGATTCTCGACAGCCAGCTGGCAAGTCTTGGCTCGGGCGGCGGATTGGCGCCAACGATTCCGCAGGGCATGCGGGCGTGTGCCGTGCGCGTGGATGAAGTTGTGGGAGTGGCGGGCTTCGTGACACCTGGGATGCGCGTTGACGTGCTCGCCTCTGGCAATCCTCCGGGCGAAGGCGCCAACGAAGGCGTGGTCACGGAGACGATTCTGCAGAACATCCAGGTTCTCTCAGCGGGCACCGACATTCAGAGGGACCAGGAAGGCAAGCCGCTACAGGTACAGGTGGTGAACCTGCTGGTGACGCCGGAGCAGGCCGAACTGCTGAGTCTGGCGGCGAATTCGCTGAAGATTCAGCTAGTGCTTCGTAATCCGCTGGATACGCAGATGACCAAGGTTCCGACGACGAGTATGAGCAACCTATTTGGGAGCCAGACTCCGCCGCCCAAAGAACATGTCGCGAGGGCTCCGGCGAAACCGGCTGCGAAACCGTACCAGATAACCGTGATGAACGGCAAAAAAACCAGCGACGAGAAATTCGCTACAACTGAGGGGCAGCATTGAGAACGAAGGCAGGGGTAACCATCGTATCTTTCAGCGTGCTGGCCTTGGCATTGCTTGCCGGTCCAGCGATGCGGGCTCAGAGCGCGCCAGCAGCGCAGGCGCCAGCAGCAGCAGAAACCACGTATGAGGACTCAACAAACGAGCTCTCAGTGACGGTGGGAAAATCCGTGCTGGTAGATTGCGCGCAACCCATACAGCGTGTCGCGGTCGGAGTTGGCGACATTGCGGAAGCCACGGCAATCAGCCCTACGGAAATCATGGTCGACGGCATCGCCGCAGGCGAAACGAGCCTGATCATCTGGGACATTCATGGCGGACGCCAGTTCTTCAACGTAACCGTGAGGGCTCAGCCAGCGGTGACGGGAGACAGCCTGGACGCCGTCCGGCGCGAGCTGAGGGCGGAGCTGCCTGGGCAGACAATACGCGTGACCTTCAGCAACGGCAGTATCTATTTGCGCGGCACGGTGGACAATTTGGTGAGCTCATCGCGCGCGGTGCAGATTGCAACGGCAGCGGGGAAAGTGGTGAACCTGCTGGACGTGAATGTGCCGAAGGCAGAACCGCAGATTCTGATCAAGGTGCGTTTTGCGAGCGTGGATCGTAACAAAGCGCGGCAGCTGGGAGTCAATTTATTTGATTTGGGACTAGGAAATGCAATTGGCGGAGTGACGACTGGCCAGTTTTCGCCGCCGTCGATCTCGGGCGGGACCGCCTCGAGCGGCGGTAGCGGCGGTGGATCGGTCGCGGGACCCGGCGGGACAGCGTCGTTTTCAAATGAGCTGAACCTGCTTGCATTTTTCCCGGGGCTAGGCGCAGGCGCAGACATTTCGGCGCTCGAGTCAAAGGGCGTGGTGCAGGTGCTGGCAGAGCCGAACGTGTTGGCGACGAACGGCAAAGAAGCAAGCTTCGTGGCGGGCGGAGAGTTTCCCTATCCCGTGGTACAGGGCACGGGAGGCGGTTCGGCGGCGGTGACGATCCAGTTCAAGGAGTATGGAATCCGGATCAACTTTATCCCGACGATCACGCCGCGGGGAACGATCCATCTACAGGTGGCGCCGGAAGTGAGCGCGCTGGACTACACCAATGAAGCGACCATCTCGGGATTTACAGTGCCGGGCATCACGGAGCGCAGAGTGAATACCGAAGTGGAATTGGCCGACGGCGAGAGCTTCATGATTGGCGGCCTTCTGGACAAGACCACGAACGACACATTCCAGAAAATTCCCTTCATAGGCGACATTCCGATCCTTGGCAAACTGTTCCAATCCGAGATCAGGACGAAGAACGATTCCGAGCTGATTGTGATTGTGACGCCGGAGATTGTTTCGCCGTTCGCGGCGGGCACAGCTCTGCCGACGCCGCATTTTCCAGTGGCGTTCCTGCCGCCGAATTCGAATATCCCCATGCATCAGCCGGACGGGAAGACTCCGGAGAACACTCCAGCGCCGGCTCCAACATCGGTACCGGTGGAGACGCTTATCCAGAGCCTGAAGCCTGAGCCGCCGCTGGTGATTGAGAGCGGAACGGGTGGATTTGGCCAGGGCGGAGCGACGATCAACACCGGCACTGCAAACGGTGCGACAGCAGCAACGCCGCAGCAATAGAGATTGCCGCGTGCGGATGCTACAAGAACTCTGAGGCAAGCGGATGAATCCCTTGCAAAGGATTGCCAAGGCGGTGGGAGAGTTTTTTTCGCCGCCCGCGCAGGCCGCGCCCCAGGGACCGCTCAAAGTGACAAACCTGACGCGCGGAACGGTGCTGGCCACGCGACTTGAAGCCGCACACACCGGACCTACACGCAGAAAAGGCTTGCTGGGCAGGGATGGCCTTGCGGCCGGCGAAGGATTGTGGATCTCGCCCTGCGAATCCGTGCACACGTTCTTCATGCGATTCCCCATCGACCTGGTTTATCTGGACCGCGAGCATCGGATCAAGAAGACGCGGAACGCGGTTGGACCGTGGCGGCTGTCGGCGTGCTTTTCAGCGCACAGCATTCTGGAGCTGCCCGCAGGCACGATCCGCGAGACACAGACGGAGCGGGGAGACACGGTGGAGATTGCAGAAGCCGGAGAGCAGCGGAGCTAGCGAGCCGGCGAGTCAGTTTGGGATCTTTCCCTCCGGGGCTGAAGCCCCATCGTTTTAATGAGCGGTTTTCGGCACGACTGAAGTCATGCCCTGACGCTTCGTGCTCATTCGACACAGTTATTCCGCCGCCTATAAAGCCCTCAGTTCTTTCGTCATCGGCCTTCATTCCTTGAGCAGGCGGGCGGCGGCGCGCATATCGCCTTTGTCCAGAGCGTTGCTGATGGACTGAAGGTATTTCGCGTCTGCGACGAGTTCGGCGTCGGTTTGGTTTTCGTCGGAGGTTTCGTCGTCGGGATCATCGCCGTCGTCATCATCGCTGTCCGAATCATCTTCGGAGTCGCCGTTCTCTTCATCGGAATTGTCTGAGTCTGAATCGTCGTCAGAGTCGTCAGAGTCGTCAGAGTCGACTGAGTCTTCCTCTTCGTCGTCATCGTCCTCGTCGTCCTCATATTCGTCGGGATCGACGGCGAGGTCTTCGCCGTCGCTAGACTCAGAGAAAGCCTTGACGGTTTTGTAGGCCATGGGAGCTCCCTGGCGATCGACGCTTTGCAAAGCCAGTTGCAGTCCGTAGATGAGCAACTGTGCCTGGGCTCGCTCGATGGTCTTGTTGACGACGGCTCGGAGGATCTGAGTAATGGTGACCTGGATAGCGCAGCGGTCTTCGAGGAGCGGGATTTCGACAAAGTCCGCAGGTTTGCCAGGTACATGGCGCCGCCGAGTATGGAAATAGCAAAGGTCCTTGCCCTGGAGGGCGTATGCGTTGCACTGGTGGCCGTTTGGCATGATGTGCCGACATTTCGAAGCCATAACTTCTCCTTTGCTCCCGTCTACTTTTCGGTTGTGCTACGCCTACTTTTCCCGTTTGTCGCGTCGCACCCCCCACCCCCCCCGGTATGGCATACCTCGGTATTTGATTGCGAAGGGTTTAAGGGAGGGCCTCATACCTTTTCCATACCTCGTCCATACCTTTCATACCTCCCATACCTTTTCGCGCGGATTGCGCCGATTTTCCGGACGCAGAGACGCGCATGCGGCGGAGACAAGTCCGCCGCAATGAAGGCCTGGTTGGATGCTTATGGAATGAGTATGCGCTTAAAGAGGGAAATTATCGGCAAAGTTGGTGGGAGGAATTTACGGAGTGTTTTCAGGGGGTTAGAGATGTAGGGAACTTCGGGAGGGTTGACATGAGAATAACAGTGAGCCGGGATCAGAGGGCGGCCACTGGTGAGAGCGTGATTCGTGGCACTCGCGCGCCGGTGCTCGACAAGTGAGACGTGGAGCGCTACACTATACAGATGATCAAGAGCTTCCGGCATAGCGGGATCGAGAGGTTCTTCGCTACCGGAAGCAAGGCAGGAATTCAACCTTCCCATGCGGCCAAGCTTTCACTTCAGCTTTTTCAGCTGAACCGGGCCCGGAGTTCGGACGACATGAATGCTCCCGGATGGGGATTACACTCTCTGCGCGGCGGTCTCAAGGGCCATTGGTCGGTGAGAGTGAACGGAAATTGGCGTTTGACATTCGCTTTTGAAGGCCAGAATGCGATCCTCGTCGACTATCAGGATTACCACTAGGAGAATCGAAATGCGCATGCACAATCCGCCACACCCCGGCAAAGTGCTCAGGGAGTTTTTGGGCGACGTGGACGTAACGGCCGCAGCCAAACATTTAAAGGTTTCGCGGGCTACGCTTTCGCGCATCCTGAATGGCAAAGCCGGTATCTCGGCCGATATGTCGCTGCGTCTATCCGCTGCGTTTGGCACGCACGCAGAGATCTGGTATGAGTTGCAGACCGACTACGACCTGTGGCAAGCCTCCAAGAGGAAGCAGCCGAAGATCGAGCCGTTCAATAGAGCGGGTAGCGTAGGGACGGGTGCAATAGGGCGGCGGTCGGGGCCGAAGATCGGCCGCCGGAATAATTCCGTTTGTTTGAGCGGGGGCTGAAGCCCCGATTCATTTGGTGCAATTTGCGGCACGAGTAAACTCGTGCCCTGACACTTCGTGCGTCGCGGATGAGTTTGTGGGAGGGCGGCGTCGAAATGCAATCGAAGAAAACTTTAGGGCGCGAGTAAACTCGTGCCCTGACACAAGACCGCTGCGGTTTGGTTCGTGCTATCCCCGGTCCCAACATCGGGACCGGGGGGCACCCTAGTTTTGTGGGAGGGTGGAGGTTACGAAAAACAAAAGCAGGTCCCTCGGCTCCGCTGAAGTGCGCTTCGCTCGGGATGACACGCGGGGTGGGTGGGCCGCGCTTCGCGCGGCCCCATTCAACTTCGATCGCTAACGCGATCTTCGCTCAGGGCAGGCTTTCGACACTCCCGTGCGGCGAGAGGTTCTTTCGCCCGCTGAAGCGGGCTGATATGTCGCCACGATTCGAGACCCCAGGCTTGCGCCCGGGGCTATCCGATTTCGCCAGCAGAGGCGGGCTGTTGTTCCGCCAAGGGTTCGTGTGCCGGCGAGACTTGGGCGCGCCATTGCTTGTTCAATGCAAAGATGGCGAGCGCGATGGTGATGGCGGCGAAGGAGCGCGTGATGAAGGGATAGCGCAATGAGGATTGAAGGAAGCGAAGCGCATGACCAGCGACCAGGCGAGGACGGTGGAGAGAAAGAGCAGAGCCTGCTTGCGGCGATCTGCGCCGACGGCCGCGGCGAAGGCGCCGAAGGCGAGGCCGGGGATGAGGTCGATGATGTAGTGCTCGCCTGTCGAAAGCGTGGCAAGGCAGGTGAGCGAGAGAAACACGAAGGCGACGGCCTTCCAGAATTTGCCGGGAGCGAAGAGGAGAAACAGGAATGCAGTGCCGATGTGGAGAGAAGGAAATGCGTTGGGCAGGCCGGCGAGACGAATGACATCCGGCTGGGTGACGGGTGGGTGAAGCCATTGATGGCCGAAGGCGTAGATGGGTCCGCAGGCGGGTAACAGAGAGTAAAGGAGCGGGCCGGCGACGAGCTCGGCTACGTAAGCGAGCACGATGGATGCGCGCAGCTTGCGGTAGCTGGTGACGAGGAACCAGACGATCATCATTGGGACCATCGACTGGTAGACGATCCAGAGAGGAACACGCATAAAGCCCTGCAAAGGACGCGCAATGGCGGCGGCTTCGAGGCCGAGCGACTGGTCGACACGGAAGAGAATGTGGTCGAACTTCCAGGGAAAGAGCCCGCCTTCGCGGCCCATGAACGTGGTGAGAAGGAATCCGTAGAAGAGATTGAGAACGAGAGCAAAGACGAGCAAGGGGCGGGTTTTGTCTTTGGGGTCGCGGAGCATCCAGATGGCCGACAGGAAGACGGCGAGGATGCCCAAGACCGGCGGACTCAACAAGATTTGGACGATGCGCATTTTGCTCTCCGTGATGTAAGCGTCAGGTAGGCTGCGTGACCGCCTGGACCGGGGCGGTGCGGGCGGAGGCGCGCGCAAAGAGATACCAGACCAGCCATGCCGGCGCGACCCATATATAGAGAGCTGAGTGCAGGCCGAAGGGCGAGATGATTTGAATCTCGATGAGCATGTAGATGAGCGCGAGCACGGAGAGCATGGTTTGCGACGCGTTGCGCGAGACGGCGTAGAGGATTGCAGAGAGGGCGAGCGACTGATCGAAGATCCAGCCGAAGGGTGCGACGACCAGTGAGACGAGCATGAGCGGGCTGCCGTTCTCGAGCCAGTCCCAGAAGTGGCGGCGCGGCCAGAAGTAGGTTAAGGCCCAGATGCAGCCGAGGATGGCTGGGATGAAGGCGATCCACTCGGCGGAGGGATTGATGCGGTCGCGCAGGAGATCGCCGAGGCACGGAGTGAATTCGCGCGTGATGACGGAGGTGCGCATGTAGTAGGAATACTGGCTCCATGCAGCGGGATCGATGAGCGTGGTGACGAGCGCGCCGAGAGCGAAAGCGGTTGCGCAGCCGGCGAGGATGCGATAGCTGCGCGAAATGACGATCCAGATGAGAAGGACAAGTGCGAAGGGAAGAAAGAGATGAGGCTTGAGCGAGCAGAGCCAGAGCGCTGCTCCCGCGGCGAAGGGGCGCGATTTGTGGAGGCGAAGAAAGAGGGCCAGTCCGAAGAGCATGAGGATGGAGGTTTGGCCGAGGATGACGCAGTCGAGCGCCGGAGGGAAACAAATGCCGA
>CAVXPR010000043.1:0-24042 GCA_963763585.1 uncultured Acidobacteriaceae bacterium
TCTTTGATCAAAAAGATTCCCTTGCACTTCGCGCAGCCTTCAAAGTCCATGGAAAAGATGGAATACACAAACAGATTTTGGCCGTCGACAGGGCAAATATCGTCGGTCTTCTCCTTTTGGACTGCATCCTTGATCGGAGGCACGTCGACGGTGAAATCGGTCTCGGAGCTTGGCTTGCTGACTCGCTTGTTCCAGTAAGGAACATGGACATTGTTGACGAAGTCAGAGAAGCCGTGACCCTGGGCCGATCCATCGTCGGCGAGCACTTTGTCGATCTGATTCAACTCGCCGCCATCGAGCCAGAAGCCGCCGCAGTTCCGACAAAGGTGAACATCAATGTCGTCAGACTCCAGAAATTTCACCTTGCTCAGATTGAAGTCATCGCAGCGAGGACACTTCTTCGGCGTCTTTTCGGGTTCGTCGGTCCCAATCTGTTCGCAGTATTCGATACTGCCGATGGTCTTGTAGGCCATCTTGTCCAGCTCGCCGGAGTCCAGCCAGAGGCTGCCGCATTTATCGCACACGTCATAGGAGATGCTGTCCTTCTTGGTGACGACCTCATTCGTGGTCATCTCGGAACCGCAGTTGAGGCATTTCATTGGAGCACTCCGCTTAAATTTGTGGGGCGAACATGGCAGGCGTGGATCGAGCTATCGTCCGCGATTTCGGGTCAAAGTGATGCTTTATTGACAATGTTGCTTCGGCTTCCGATTCTAGCAGCCGGCGGCTAGTTTATCGTCGTCTCGCCCATGCTGCACGCTGCCGACGGGCTGATTGGCTCAGCCTTCTTCCGCTTCGCGGAGTTTGGCGATGACGGTGAAGTCTTCAAGCGTGGTGACGTCGCCTTTGATTTCGCCGTGGGTGGCGAGGTCGCGCAGAAGGCGGCGCATGATTTTGCCGCTGCGGGTTTTGGGCAATGCTTCAGTAAAGCGGATGTCGTCTGGGCGGGCCAGCGCGCCAATTTCTTTTGTGACCCATTTGCGCAGCTCGTCTTTGAGAGCGTCAGAGGGCTGGTTGCCGGATTCGAGCGTGACGAAGGCGGCGATGGCCTGACCCTTCAAATCGTCCGGCCGGCCCACTACTGCGGCTTCGGCAACTTTGGGATGCGCGACGAGCGCGGATTCGACCTCCATGGTGCCGAGGCGATGGCCGCTCACGTTGATCACGTCGTCAACGCGGCCCATGAGCCAGAAGTAGCCGTCGGCGTCTTGCCGCGCGCCGTCGCCGGTGAAGTAGCAGCCGGGAACGTCGGACCAGTAGGTCTTCTGGAAGCGCTCATCGTCGCCGTAGATGGTGCGGGCCATCGACGGCCAGGGCTTGCGGACGACAAGCAGGCCGCCCGAGCCGGCGGGGACGGTTTCGAAATGGCCATTGGCGTCGGGCTTTGTGACGACTTCAGGCTGAATGCCGAAGAAGGGGCGCGTGGCGGAGCCGGGCTTGGTGGGGACAGCGCCGGGGATGGGCGCGATCATGATTGCGCCGGTCTCAGTCTGCCACCAGGTGTCGACGATGGGGCAACGGTTGCGGCCGATCTTCTCGCGATACCACATCCAGGCTTCAGGATTGATGGGCTCTCCGACAGTGCCGAGGAGACGGAGTGAGTCGAGTTTAAATTTGTCGACGAATTCGCTGCCCCATTTGATGAAGGCGCGAATGGCAGTGGGCGCGGTGTAGAAAATGGTGACGCGATGGTCGTCGACGATTTTCCAGAAACGCGAAAAATCGGGAAAGTTGGGAGCGCCCTCATACATGAGGACGGTTGCACCGTTTTGCAGCGGGCCGTAGACAACATAGGAATGGCCGGTGACCCAGCCGATGTCGGCCGTGCACCAGTAGATGTCGTCGTCGCGGAGGTCGAAGACGTATTTCGACGTGAGATAAGTTTGGACGGCGTATCCGCCCGTGGTGTGGAGAAGGCCTTTGGGTTTTCCCGTCGATCCGGAAGTGTAGAGGATGTAGAGCGGATCTTCCGAGTCCATGTGCTCGGCGGGGCAGATGGGATCGACTTTTGCGACAAGATCGTGCCACCAGTGATCGCGGCCTTCGACCATGTTGACCGGCGAGCCGGTGCGGCGGTAGACGACGACGTGTTGGACCGTGGGGCAGGCGGGCATGGCTTCGTCGACGGTGGCCTTGAGTTTGATTTCGTTGCCGCGGCGGTAGCTCGTGTCCTGCGTGAGGATGGCGATGCAACCGGAATCGGCAACGCGGTCGGCGATGGCGTTGGCGGCGAATCCGCCGAAGATGACGGAGTGGACTGCGCCGATGCGCGCACAGGCAAGCAGAGCGATGGCGAGCTCGGGCGTCATGCCCATGTATACGGCGACGCGATCGCCTTTCTTGATGCCGAGAGATTTGAGGGCGCTGGCGAATTTCTGCACTTCGGCGTGAAGCTCGGCAAAAGTGAGGCGGCGAACTTCGCCGGGCTCGCCCTCCCAGATAATCGCGGTTTTGTTGGCGCGTTCGCCGAGTGCGTGGCGGTCGACACAGTTGTAGCTGAGGTTGATTTTGCCGCCGACGAACCACTTGGCCCAGGGCAGGTTCCACTCAAGAACTTTGTCCCATGGCTTGAACCAGTGAAGTTCCTTGGCCGCTTCAGCCCAGAATGTTTCGGGATCGTCGATGGATTGCTTGTAGAGGGCTTCGTATTCGGCGAGGCTCTTGACGTGGGCCTTAGCGCTGAACTCCGGCGGAGGGGGAAAGACGCGATTTTCACGCAGCGTGGAGTCGATATCGCGATTGGCGACGGAAGCAGGCGTCGAAGACATTCAGAATTCCTTTAGAAAAGCGGTTGGATAGGTGCCGCGGGCGTTTGGGGGCGGCGCTTAAAGCGAGATAAGCCTCGGGTGAAACTTTAGCGGGTTGGAGGGGACTGACGCAAGAGATCAGCGCTCATAGACTTCGCGGCGGTGGCCGATCCTCACCACCAGCACCTGCAGAATATTGTCTTCCAACTTGCAGATGATGCGGTAGTCGCCGACACGATATTTCCAGAACTCACCGAACTTGGGGCCGTGTAACGCCTCGCCGATTAGGCGTGGGTTATCAAGCGAGGCCACGCGATCGTAGAGAAATCGCTCGATGCGCCGAGCAACTTGAGGATCGAGTTTGTCCAGATCGCGCTCTGCGGCCTTATCAAACTCAACCTTCCAGGTTGCCATGCTTCCTCATCACTTCTTCGAGAGGAACGGTGTGGCTGCGGCCTGCGCGAAGATCCTCGAGCCGCTTTTCGGCAATATGGATGTCCTCGAGGTCTTCGAGGTGCTTCAGGATGGCCTCGCGGGCGTAGTAGGTCTTGGTGCGGCCGGTGCGTTTGGCGAGCCGGTCAAGGCGTTTTTCGATGGTTGCAGGGAGCCGAATGGCAAGCACAATGAACCTTCGCTATACATGTATAGCATAGCACTTTTCTGCGCTTTTCCGCGAGTCGCTTTTCCGGGGATGTTTTTTCAGGAGCGCGAATATTGCGAAGCGAAGATCAAGATTTCTCGGCGGCGGAGGCGATTTTGGCTTCGGCTTCGGAGATGACGCGGAGGGCCTCGGTGTAGGCGTCTTCGCTTTCGCCGGCTTCTTTCCACATCTGCTGGCCGTGCTCGAGCTGCTGCTGGGCGCGGGGCACGTCGATCTCCTCGGGCTTGAGCGCGTCAGAGGCAAGGATGGTGACGCGACTGGGCAGGACTTCAACAAATCCCCAACTGACGTTGTAGCGGGCTGTTTCAGGGCTGGTGGATTCGATGCCCGCTCCTGTGTGAATGCGCACGTCGCCTGCGCCGAGCTCGGCCATCAGAGGCGCGTGGCCGTAGAGCACTTCAAGATCGCCGGTTGTCGACGGCAGCTCCACGGCCGTGGCATCAGCCTCAAAGAGGGTGCGCTCGGGAGTGACGAGCCGGACGCGGAGATGGTTGGATTCGTCAGCCATAAATGTCTTTCAGACTCCAGCTACTAGCTTCTAGCTCCTAGCCTCTAGCTCATTGTGCGAGGGTTGAGGGCGTCAACTTCGCGTAGAAAAGGCTAGAAGCGTAATCCAAAAATGGATGAATAAAACTTGATTGTCATCCCTCAGGGGTTAAAACCCCATATTCTTGCTGCCTTTTTCGGCCCGGCTAAAGCCGTGCCCTTGTTACAAAGCCGATTCTTGAAACACGCTCTAGCAACTCGCGGCTGATGGTTCGTGGCTCATGGCTGCTTTTACACCGTTGCTTTCAGTTTCTCGGCGGTTTCAAGAACTTCCTCGATGCCGCCCTTCATGTAAAACGCCTGCTCGGGAACATCGTCGTGCTTGCCGTCGATGATCTCCTTGAAGGCGCGGACCGTGTCGGCGATTTTGACGTAAGCGCCGGGGATTCCTGTGAACTGCTCGGCCACGTGGAACGGCTGCGAAAGGAATTTTTGCACTTTGCGAGCGCGAGCCACGGTGAGCTTGTCTTCTTCAGAAAGCTCGTCGATGCCAAGAATGGCGATGATGTCCTGAAGATCCTTGTAGCGCTGCAGGATGCGCTTGACGCCCTGCGCCACGTCGTAGTGTTCCTGGCCGACGACGCGCGCGGTGAGAATGCGCGAGGTTGATGCGAGTGGATCGACGGCGGGGTAGATGCCCAGCTCCGACAACGGACGGCTGAGCACGGTGGTCGCGTCAAGGTGAGCGAAGGTGGTGGCCGGCGCGGGATCGGTGAGATCGTCGGCGGGAACGTAGACGGCCTGGACGCTGGTGACCGAACCTTTGCTGGTGGAGGTGATGCGCTCCTGTAGCTCGCCCATTTCCGTGGCGAGGTTGGGCTGGTAGCCGACGGCAGAAGGCATGCGGCCGAGGAGCGTCGAGACTTCAGACCCGGCCTGCGTGAAGCGGAAGATGTTGTCGATGAAGAGCAGCGTGTCTGACCCTTCAACGTCGCGGAAGTACTCGGCGACGGTGAGAGCGCTGAGTGCGACGCGGAGGCGTGCTCCGGGCGGCTCGGTCATCTGGCCGTAGACCAGGGCGCACTTTGGAGTGGGCCCAGTCGCCGGGCTTGATGACGCCGGACTCGGTCATTTCAAGCCAGAGGTCGTTGCCCTCGCGGGTGCGCTCGCCCACGCCGGCGAAGACGGAGAAGCCGCCGTGATTTTTGGCGACGTTGTTGATGAGCTCCATGATGACGACGGTTTTGCCGACGCCTGCGCCGCCGAAGAGGCCGATTTTGCCGCCCTTCAAAAAGGGCTGAATGAGATCGATGACCTTGATGCCGGTTTCGAACATCACTTCGCTCGTTGCCTGCTCGTCAAAGAGCGGCGCGGGGCGATGGATGGGCATGCGCATTTTTTCGCCGATGGGGCCGAGGTTGTCGACCGGCTCGCCGATGACGTTGAGCACGCGGCCCAGCGTCTCTTTGCCCACGGGCATGCGGATAGGGCCGCCGAGGTCGATGGCATTCATGCCGCGGACCATGCCGTCGGTGGCTTCCATGGCGACGGTGCGCACGCGGCCCTCGCCGAGGTGCTGCTGCACTTCGAGGATGACGTTGATGGGCGTGGGAACGGTGAAGCCGTCGCTGACGACGCGCAGCGCCTGATAGATGGGCGGCATGGTGGCTTCTTCAAATTGAACGTCTACGGCGGGGCCGGAGACCTGGATTACTTTGCCGATGTTTTCTGCCATAACTTTGCTTTCCCTGACTTTGCTTTCTTAGAGCGCAGCTGCGCCCGAAACGATTTCGATGATCTCCTTGGTGATGGCGGCCTGGCGCACGCGGTTCATGTGCAGCGTGAGGGCGTCGATCATGTCGGAGGCGTTGTTGGTTGCCGAATCCATCGCCGTCATGCGGGCCGCGTGTTCGGCGGCAACCGACTCGGTCATGGCGTGGAAGAGGACGGAAAAAATGTACTGCGGGAGCAGGCCGGCGAAGAGCTCCTCGGCGGGCTGCTCGTAGATGTAGTCGACGTTTGCGGTGGCGAACTTTTTGGCTTCTTCGTCGG
This sequence comes from uncultured Acidobacteriaceae bacterium, assembly GCA_963763585.1. Taxonomy (GTDB): domain Bacteria; phylum Acidobacteriota; class Terriglobia; order Terriglobales; family Acidobacteriaceae; genus Telmatobacter. Next base: position 5,947 of record CAVXPR010000043.1, read on the forward strand.
CCTCGGCAGTGTCGGCAGGCTCAAGCTCAATGCCGGCGGAGAGAGCGGCCTCGGCGACGCGTTCTTTTTCCGCGAGTGAAGGCTCGACGACGCCGGTAATCTGCGGGCGCTCAAAATCAATGAGCGGGAGAAGGCGTTCGACGACAAGGCGCTGCGCGATGACTGACTTGAACTCGTTGTAGACAATGTAGGCGGCGTCGATCTCCTCGTGGGTGTAGCGGGAGATGATGTTGTGCGCAAGATCGAGGACGCGTGAAGTTTCAAGCTTGATCAACAGGCCGGGATGGTCGCCGGTAACTTCGACAGAGCCTTTACGCGGGCCGCGGACTTTGTGCGTGACGCCGTTTTCGTCGGTCTGGTCAGTGTAGACGGCAGTCGGATAGCGGCGGCGCATTTGATCGCGTCCCTTGCGGCCGACGGCTTCAATGTCGATTTCCTTGTCAGTGTTGCCGGCGATGAATTGGTAGGCGGTCTTGAGAATGTTGGCGTTGAATGCGCCGGCGAAGCCTTTGTCGCCCGAGACGACGATGAGGAGAACGCGCTTTTCGGGCCTGGTTACAAACAGCGGGTTACAAATGTTGCCGGATTTGTCGTCGTAAAGACCGACGCGGCGGCGGAGCGACTCAAGCACGCTGACGATCATGCGCGCGTAAGGCCGGGCGGCGAGGGCGCGCTCCTGCGCGCGGCGCAGCTTGGCTGCCGAGACCATCTTCATGGCCTTGGTGATCTGCCGCGTGTTTTTCACGCTGCGGATGCGACGCCGTAAGTCCAGCACATTTGCCATGCTTTTGTTCGTTAGCTCCTAGCTACTAGCTTCTAGCCTCTAGCTGTTCACGCTGAGCTTTCAAATTCCTTTCAAATATTCTGCCCCAGGGCTTTAGCTAGCAGCTAGAAGCTAGAGGCTGTTCTTACGCTTTTGCCGCGGCTAAGTCAGCTTTGAAGTTTGCCGAGTACTCCTTGAGCGCAGCGTGCAGGCGGCTGCGGAGGTCGTCGTCGAGCGATTTCTTTTCGGTGATGTCGGCGACCAGCGCCTTCTGCGAGTCATCGAAGAACTTGTAAAGCCCGTCCTCATAAGCGCGAATGTCAGAGACCTGGAACTCGTCGAGATAGCCTTGCGTGCCGGCGAAGAGAATGATCATCTGCTGCTGCCATGTGAGCGGTTGGAACTGCGGCTGCTTGAGGAGCTCGGTAAGACGAACGCCGCGGGCGAGCTGCTTTTGTGTCAGTGGATCGAGGTCGGAGCCGAATTGCGCGAAGGCGGCAAGCTCGCGATATTGCGCGAGGTCCAGCTTCAAAGTTGATCCAACCTGCTTGACGGCTTTGACGGCGGCAGAGAAGCCGACGCGCGAGACGGAGAGGCCGACGTTGACGGCGGGACGGATGCCGGAGTTGAACAAATCGGTTTCCAAAAAGATCTGGCCGTCGGTGATGGAGATGACGTTGGTCGGAATGTAGGCCGAGACGTCGCCTGCCTGCGTTTCAATGACGGGCAAAGCGGTAAGCGAACCGCCGCCGCGCTCTTTGCTCATTTTGGAGGAGCGCTCGAGAAGGCGGGAGTGGAGATAGAAAACGTCGCCAGGGTAGGCTTCGCGGCCCGGCGGCCGGCGCAGCAGAAGCGAAATTTCGCGATAGGCCATGGCGTGCTTGGAAAGATCGTCGTACATGACGAGGGCGTGCTTGCCGCTGTCGCGGAAGTACTCGCCCATGGCGGTAGCGGCGTAGGGCGCGAGATAGAGTAGCGGCGCCGGCTCAGAGGCCGAGGCGGCGACGATGATGGTGTGTCCCATGGCGCCGGCTTCAGTGAGCGTCTGCACCACCTGCGCGATGGAGGAGCGCTTTTGCCCGATGGCGCAGTAGATACAGATAAGGTCGTTCTTGGCGTTGTTGATGATGGTGTCAAGCAGGACAGCGGTTTTGCCGGTCTGGCGGTCGCCAATAATCAGCTCGCGCTGGCCGCGGCCGATGGGGATCATGGCGTCAATGGCCTTGAGGCCGGTGGCCATAGGCTCGCGCACGGGCTGGCGATCGATGATGCCGGGCGCCAGGCGCTCGATGGGCAGCGTTTCAGTGGTGGCGATGGGTCCCTTGTCGTCAATGGGCAAACCAAGCGCGTTGACGACGCGGCCGATCATGGCAGGGCCGACAGGGACGGAGAGAATTTTGCCGGTACGCTTGACCTCTTGGCCTTCCTTGAGCTCGGTGTAGTCGCCGAGAATGACGGAGCCAACCTGATCCTCTTCAAGCGAGAGAGCGAGGCCGGCAATGCCGTGCGGGAAGCTGAGCAACTCGCCAGCCATGACTTTGTCGAGGCCGTGGATGCGGGCGATGCCGTCACCGAGTGAGGTGATGGTGCCGACTTCGTCGACCTGGACCTTGGAGTCGTAGTTCGCGATCTGGGCGCGAAGGAGTTGCGTGATTTCGTCTGCTTTAATCTGTGCCATTGTGCAGGTTCCTTGCAGTTCTCAGTTCGTAGATTGCAGTTCGTAGTTCTCAGTTCACAGTTGCAAAGCCGCGAGGTTCCGGTTTCAGCCGGCGGTTAACACTTCTTTCAGGCGGTCCAGGCGGCCGCGTACGCTGCCGTCGTAAACCGTGGAGCCGATGCGCACCACAGCGCCGCCAAGAATGGTTGAGTCGAGCTTGAAGCTCGGATCGATTTTTGCGCCGGCCAGTTTAGTCAAATCGGCGACCAGCGAACTACGCTCGTCCGCGCTCAGTTCGCGAGCGGTTACGATTTCAGCGGGGCGAATGCCCAACTGCGCCTGCAGAATGCTGCGATACGCGGCCGCCACTTCGACGACCTGGCCGATGCGATCGTTGGTGATGAGAACGGCGATGAGATTGCGCAGCTCTTTCAGCATGCCGAGTTTGGCGTTGAGCTTGTCGAGGATTTCGACCTTCTGCACTGCGGAAACGGCGGGGTTCTCAAAGAGCGTGCGCAACTCGGCGCTGCCTTCCCATGTGGCAAGAAAATCGGAGAACTGACGGTCGATCGCGGCCGTGTCGAGTTTGGCATCGGTGACGACCTCGGCAAAGGCGTTGGCGTAGCGGGAAACAAAGGCGGCCATCTAGTTGCGGCCTCCTTTACCGGGTGCATCAGCGGAGACGCCGGCGACGAATTCGGCGATGAGGGCGCGATCGGTCTCAGGCGTGAGATTCAGTTGCCGTGAGGCCTGATCGATGGCGAGGTCGGCGGCGAAGTCGCGCAGTCCGCGGCGGATTTGGGCGGCTGCTACGCCGATTTCCTGCTCGGCGGCTGCGACGATGCGTGCGCTTTCATCGCTGAGGGCAGCCTTGATGCGCTTTTCATCCTCGATGCTGTCCTGCTCCACCTGATTGCGGAATTTCTGCATCTCCTCGCCGAGGCCTGCGAGCTTGGCCTCAACAGCGCTCAAGCGGGACTGCGCATCGGCAGTGGCTGCGCGGGCGGTTTCGAGGTCCTGGCTCAGCGTCTGGGAGCGCTTGCGAATGATCTTGGGCATGAGCCGGGCGAGCGGGATGGCGACGCCGAAGAAGATGATGGCAAAGTTAATGCCGAGCAAAAGAAAGATGGTTGTATCGAGGTTGAGATGCAGCATGCGGGCGAGCGATTGCACCACGGGCGCATGCAGAAGTTCCTGTTCCTGCTCTGCCTCTTCTTTGTGAGGCGGAGTTCCGGCTGGGTCCCCTGGCTGTGCGCTCGCGGCGGTTGAGCTGGCAGGCGCGGCAGTTTGCGACTGAGCGGCAGCATGCGGAGGCGTAACAGCCAGCGCGACGACGAGGAACGCGGTCAGGACGGTGGCGGGAATAAAGATTTTCTTAAGGAGATTTGCCCAGATACAGTTTTTCAACGGGAACCCCCGGCCGCGGCGGGCAGTACTGCGCGGACAGCAACGCCGGCCAGATCGGCGGAAGCGGCCTCAATCGTCGCGCGGGCCGAGGCGGCTTCGACATCGAACTCGACTTTGGCCAGGCGAACTCTGTCGGCCGCCGCTTTGCGCGCAGCGTCGAGGGCGGTGTCGCGCTCGGCTGTCCACTGCTTCATGCGCTGCTCGCGGAGCTTGTAGGCGTCGGCGCGGGCCAGGCGGAGGCGTTCGGCATATTCGGCAGTCTTCGATTCAGCTTCGGCAATCGCTTTGCGGGCGTCTTCCATGGCGCCTTCGGTAAGGGCGCGGCGCTTCGCGAGCGCCGCCGTGAGCGGCGTCTGGATGAGGAACTGATAGGCGATAACCAGCACGATGAACAGCGCAGCCGTGGGGATGGCGCCGATCAGATACTTTTCGATTGCCTGAAGGATGTCTTGCATGGAGATACTGAAGTGCCGTGCCTCTTCACTGAAGATTTTCTCATGCGGAACCCCTTTTTGTATCGCGGGCTGAGACTCAAGTCGAGGCGGAGCATTTCGCCGGAATCCCTGGCCGGAATGCCGCTTTGTGACAGGGGTCACGTGGCGGGAAATTCACACAAAATAGAGCTTGCTATTAGTTGGAACGGGCCTACACTTGGTGTATTACCTAGACCCGGTCCAGGGTCCAGCGGGTAGCCGGTTTCGGGATATCCTTCCACTCCCGAGGCCGGTGGCCCGCTTCTTAATTTTTGGGGGCTGATTCGGTCAGCTCGCCGGAAATTCTCCTGAATCGTTGGTTGGACCTTCCAGTTCCTGTTGCTTCCTTGTCCACGGTTCTCCCGGTTTGCTTCGTACTGCATACCAGCCCAATGGTAAATCTGCAAGTTCGCTAAGGCTCGGATCGACGTCAATCGGATGATGAAGGCAGACGAGAACTGGACCACCACCGTTGTCCATGCTGTCGCCGAGGAACTGCCAAGCGCCATCATCAACATCGTGAGAGACGTATGTGATCGGCTCCGTGCGCTTGTGAACCGTCTCCGAAAGGAACGCCTGCGTGTGCGGGGAATCGGGGAACTTCCATTTGAATAGACTGCTTTGGGGATCTGTTGAGGCCCAGAAGTCCCGTTCGACCCGCCCCATCGATATGCCAGGTTGCATCAGTGGCTGCTCAAAGTCTTTATCGAATCCCTCTTCGCCAGGGAATCGGTTTTCGCGGTCGGGGTAAACGGCCTGAAGCACAGGAAACTCATCGCCGCTGTAATACCAGACCGCCCAGTTCATCAGGTGTTTCACCCATCTTGGATCGACTGGGCGAAACTCGCACTCGACCTCTCCGACCAAATCGCGATGGCGACCCTGCGTGAGGTCGATGCCGCTTCGCAAGCGCTTTGCTGCTTCATTCAGCGCAAAATGCGCTGTCTTTTCGAATAGTCCGACGGTGATGATTTCAGGTTTACCCGAGGTGTCATAGACGCCAATTGTGTAGGACCACCCGAGACCGTGGGCGCTCTTCATCACGCTGACGGCGGAGCAGCCAAATTCTTCGATGTGGCTGATAGTGCGTTCGTCGTGTTCGTTGAGCTGTGTGGCCCGAAACTGCCGCGTGCGTGCTGTCTCGAACTTCTTGCTTGAGGAAAGCATTCGGAGTCTCTCCTTCTCGGTGTCGCGCCTGGCAATTGCTACGGCGTTGCGCCGGGGACGGATTTGTCTGCCGTCAGCAGGCCCTGAGCGCGCAGCCAGTTCTCAAGCAGGTTGGGCCACTGGTCGAGCGCGGGATCGCCTTTGCCGAGGCCGCTGCCGTGGGCACCGTTCACGAACACATGCAGCTCAGACGGAACGCCCGCCTTCAATAGCGCCTGATAAAAGTCGACTGGTCGCCGCCGGAGAGACCGTCTTGTCGGCAAAGGTCTGATAGATGAATGTCGGCGGCGTGTCTTTGGTGACAAACAGAATCGGATCGTATTTGGCGCGGAGGGAGTCGCACCGGTCGATATTGTCGCCCGACTCGCCACCCGGCTTGTCGCCCATCAGGTTGAGGATCTTGCAGTAGCTCAGGTACGTGGTGTCCTGGGTGATCGCGTCGAGCCAGGGATAGCCGAGGACGAGATAGTCGGGACGGCTGGAGGCGCGGTCGATCGGATCGTCTGCGTCGGAGTTGCCCGCAACGAACTGGGTTCCGGCGAGCGCGGCGAGATGGCCGCCGGCAGAGAAGCCTATGACGACGATGCGATTGGGATTGATGTGGTAATCCGTTGCGCGGGCGCGGACGGTTTGGATGGCGCGGCGCGCGTCCATCAAGGGAACTGGCAGCAGGTAGCCATTCGAACTGAGGCGGTAGCTGAGGATGAAGGCATGGAAGCCGCGCGCGGTGAACCAGTCGGCCACTTCGCGGCCTTCGAGGTCGCCGGCGAGATGAAGATATGCGCCGCCGGGAAAGATGATGACGGCTGATCCGTTGCCGGTTCCCTGCCGGGGACTGAAGATGGTGAGCGCGGGTGCATCGGCGCACGGTTCGCTCGGGGTGGGGGGCGATGTCACAATTCCGGGGGTTTTGTCTCCGGGCGGGGTTCCTGGCCAGAGGCGGATGGTTTGGATGCCGAGAAAATTGTTGTCCGTGCCTGGCGTGGCGCAGTTGGCAAGTTGCGCGTGAGCGGCGGGGACGGTGAGTGATGGCGCGATCAGGGCTGAGATGAGGAATGTGAGGAAGCGCTTCATGGGAGCCTCGTTCGGATTCGCGAGGATTATACGATCCGCCGCGCGCTCTTGTTGTCAGAGGCTATAGCCAGAGGGCGGAGTGGCCGGGGCAGAGGCTCGCAGCCTGCTCACAGAGGGTTTCGGCCAACTCGAGGCCGTAGCGGGCGAAGTAGTACGCGCCGCCATGGACGCGCTCCTGAAGAACGCCGCCGGGATAGAGGGCGTTGAAGATGGAGTTGGCGTGGCGGGTGAGAGTGGTCTCGCGCTGGAGCTGAAAGTTGGCGGCGAGCGTGCGCAGGCGGTTCATCTGGTAACGCATTTTGCCGGCCGCGGTGTCGGCTGACTGGCCGAGGCCCTTGTCCTGCGATTGCAGCCATTCGACAAGCGTGGTGAGCTCGGCGTCGAGGGCGTTGCCGGCGGCGGCGAGTTTTTGTTTTGTCTCGATGGGCATGGAACGGGCGGCAAGGCGGAGAGCAAGCGCTGAGGCATCTTCTTCGGCGAATATCTGTTCGGGGCTGAGATCGTGTTTGCGAAGCAGCTCGGCGATGGAAGGCTCAATGAGCGTGGCGGAGAAGCGCGCGATGGGCGGGGTTTGATGGCCGAGAATGTGCTCGAAGAGAACGGTTGACTGCGCGAGGTAAGCGATCTCGGCAGGGCCGCCGACCTGAGCTGTCGTCGAGAACAGAAAATCCTGAAAGACGGGGCGAAGAAGCGCGGCGGGCGAGATGCGCTCGGGTTCGGCGGCGAGAATTCCGACGAGATCGGCTGTTGAGTAAGTCTGGTGATCGGCGTGCCACAAGCCATTCGGCTCGGCTGCGGTGGGCGCGACGCGGCGAAGCGCGGTGCGCGCGCCGGTTTTTTCGTCAATGAGGAACAAGAGGCTCGACTGCGGCGCGACGGCGACTTGAGCGTGATAGCCGGCGGCTTCGAGAGCGTGGCCGCGCTCGACCAGCGCGTCATGGAACTCGTCGGCACGCTCGATGGCGGCGCGAAGAACAGGCGCGCCGAGGCGATGGAAGTCGCGGCCTGCGGCGTCGACGATGAGGAGGCCTTGCGCGGCGAAGATGGCCGAGTAGAAATCAGCGAAGGCCTGCGCGAAGGTGCGGCCGGGCTTGTAAGCAGCGACGAGCGCGTCTGTGGTTTCAGAGGGCCCGAGAAGCTCAACGGCTCGCTCGACGAGCGGCGTGATGGATTCGTCGAATACGATTCGACCGGCAGGCACCGCCGTTTCGGGAGCTTTGCCGTAGTTCAGCGTGGTCAGTTCGCGGCCGGCAGGAAATGTGACGTGATCGACTTCGGCGAAATCATGATCTTCGCTGGCGAGCCAGAAGATGGCAGCGTGCGGATGGCCCGCGGCGGTTGACTTGCGAGCACGAGCAATGGCTGTTGCAGCTTTGAGCGGGGTGTAGAGCGGGCCACCGAAGAGACCGACCTGCTGGCCGGTGAGAATGGCTCCGGAGCCATCGGTGAGAGCTGCCAGCGCAGGTTTTGCGGCTGGCGAGGGGTTCTGCGCGGCGAGAAGTTGAACGAGTTCAGGCCAGTGCGGAGGACGCGGCGGCGGTGCTTGCGAGATTTCGTCCAGAGGCAGAAAGGCACGGAGTGCCCCAGCGCAAAAATCGAGAAAGAGACGGGACTGGCCCGGCATCGCGGTTACTGGATAACAGTCGGCTTTCAAGGGTCGATCGCTCTTTTCTCGTTGAGATTGACGGGGGGGTCGCGGGCCGGCGCGAAATCTTGAATTGGTTCTCTATAAGGATGCCACGGCGGAGCCGAGCGATGCAGGAATGGGCCGGAGTGCACGACCGAATCGGACGAAATGTGAAGGTAGAGACACGCGATGCGTATACTCGTGATGAATTGAGTGCGATGAGCAACCCACGAAAGCAAGGGATCAAAAAGAGGGGATCAAATGCCGAAGAAAACGAAGGTGAAGGCGACGAAGATCAAGAAGGGCAAGGCGCCAAAGACGGCCGCAAAGATTGAGCGGGCCACGATCGTCAGCTCCGAGGTGGTGTACCAGGGACCGCTGTTCCGCATTCTGCACGACAAGCTGGTTGAGCCGGGCGGGCGGCCCAATGAGCGCGACGTGATCCGGCATAACGGGAGCGTTGTGATTCTCGCGATTGAGGATTCAAAAAGCAAAAAGAATCCGTGGATTGTGATGGAGCGGCAATACCGGCACGCGGCGAACCAGTATTTGTGGGAGCTGCCGGCGGGCAAGCTGGAAGCGGGCGAGGAAGCGCTGGCGGGGGCGAAGCGGGAACTGGCCGAGGAGACCGGGTACCACGCGAAGAAGTGGCGGCCGCTGGTGGAGTACTACGCAAGCCCGGGCTTTCTGGGCGAGTCAATGAAAGTTTTTGTAGCCGAGGGTCTTGAACCGGGCGCGGCGCATCCGGAAGAAGACGAGCATATTGAGTTGCGGCTGGTGAAGCTCTCGGAGCTACTGAAGATGATTGAAAAGGGCGCGATTCTGGACGGCAAAACATTGACCAGCGTGCTTTTATACGACAGGACTAAAGGTAAAGGGCGCAAGAGCAAGAAATAGTTCAATAGGCAAGAAATAGCGAAACAATAGAATAGTTTTTCTGCGGGCGTAAGCCTGCTTGCGGGCGCTTGCCGGTGAGCACGTACGTTTCGTTTACATTTCCCTTACAAAAAACTCGAGCTACCAAATCAACCTTTCACAACCTTTTGGCGTCTTACTGTGTACGGCGCGGATTCCGTCGAAGGACCGCCGTATCAAGGATGGACAGCCATGTCGGAAGGAAGGCAGGAAACTGTGGCTCAGTACAAGGGGAAGGTTAAGTGGTTTAACAACGCCAAGGGCTACGGATTCATCGGACGCGAAGACGGGCCGGATGTATTCGTTCACTACTCAGCGATTCAGTTGGACGGGTACAAGACACTCAAAGAAGGCGACGAAGTCGAGTTCGACATCGTTGAAGGCCAAAAAGGCCCGCAGGCGGACGCCGTAATCCGCAATCGGGATACTGCAAGCGCCCCCACCGCCGCGTAGCGCGAGCAGAGCCTCCCTGTCTTGCCTTTAAGACCGCCGCCCGGCGGTTAAGGTGAGTCGTGCGTGTCTGGTCTCTTGCTATCAAATTTACCAACCTTGATTAGAGGAGCTTCCCTGCTCGAGCGCAGGACGCTCGATAGAATTCGTCTGCGCAAAATCTGCGCGTCCCGGTTGACCTGAAAGGCCGCGGATGGTCGATACTCGGGCAGAGGGACTGGAAGCATCGGGACTGGGATTGTAAGGACTGTAAGCGGAGCGCGAGGCAATGGACAACAAGACGATGGCCCGCCTTTTGGCGGAGACGGCCGACCTGATGGAGATCGACGGCGCAGATAGCTTTCGCATCAGAAGCTACCGCCGCGCGGCTGAGGCCGCCGAACAGACGACCGTGGACCTGGTAGAAGCGGCGAAGGACACCGCGCGGCTGCTCGAAATCGACGGGATCGGCAAGAGCATGGCGGCGCATCTGCAGACCATTGCCGCGACCGGAAAGCTGCCGCTGCGCGAGGAGCTGCTGGCCAAGTACGGAGCGAGCGTGCTGGAACTGCTGAAGCTGCCGGGCATGGGGCCAAAAACGGTAGCGCTGCTTTGGGACGCAGCCAAGGTCGGGAGTGTTGACCAGCTTGCCGAAGCGATAGCGGCGGGGCGGCTGAAGGGCTTGCCGCGGATGGGCGACAAGCAGATTCAGAAGCTAAACAAGGGGATCGAGGACTACCGGCGGAGCGCGGGGCGGTTCCGGATCGATGTGGCCGACGAGGAAGCGGGACGGATTGCGGCCTATCTGCTGAAGTTCAAAGGGATCAAGAAAGTGACGCCGGCGGGATCGCTGCGGCGCGGGCGAGACACAATCGGCGATCTGGATTTGCTGGTGACGGGACCCGCGTGCGCCACTGAAAAGACCGGGCCGGCGGTCGAATATGTGGCGGCTTATCCGGGCATCACTGACATCATCGCCAAGGGCGAAAACAAAGTGAGCTTTCATGCTGAGCAGGGCATGCAGGTAGATGTGCGGCTGTTGCCAGAGGCGAGCTATGGCGCCGCGCTGCAATATTTCACGGGTTCTAAGGCACACAATGTGACGCTGCGGCAGCGGGCGCTGAAGATGGGCTACACGCTGAGCGAGTGGGCTTTGGCGCGGCTTGATAACGGCGCAACTGTGGCGGCCAAGACCGAGGAGGAGATTTACGCGGCGCTCGGCGTGGACTGGATGCCGCCGGAGATGCGCGAGAACCTGGGCGAGATTGATGCGGGGGCCGCGCATGATTTGCCGCGCGTTGTGGACCTTAAAGATATTCGCGGCGATGTGCACATGCACACGACGGCAAGCGACGGGCACAACTCGATCCGAGAGATGGCGGATGCGGCGCTGGCTTGCGGGTACAAGTACATCGCGATCACCGACCACTCGAAAAACCTTGCGATGACGGGCGGAATGGACGAGAAGCGCGCGCTCGAGCAGATTAAACAAGTGCGCGCCGTGGACAAGCAGATGGAGGGAAAGATCCGCGTGTTCACAGGTATCGAGGTGGACATTCTGGCCGATGGCGCGCTGGATCTTGATGATGAGGTACTTGCGCAGCTGGATGTGGTGATTGCCAGCGTGCATACGCGGTTCGAGCAGAGCCGCGAGGAGATGACGGAGCGAGTGCTGAAGGCGATCGAGAATCCGAATGTGCGAATTCTGGGGCATCCGACCGGGCGGCTGCTGCTGCGCCGGGAGCCATTCGCATTGGATTTGGCGGCAGTGTTTAAGCGAGCGGCGAAGCTGGGCGTGGCCATGGAACACAACGCGGCGCCGGAGCGGCTCGACCTGGACGATCGCAATCTGCGGCTGGCTAAGGAGCTGGGATGCAAAATCGTGATGTCGTCTGACTCCCACGACAGCCGCAACCTGGGGAGGATGGTCTACGGCGCGAAGCAGCTACGCCGGGCCTGGCTTACCAGCGAGGACGTGCTCAACACGCGGGATGCAAAGGGGTTCCTGGCAGGCTTGCGGAAGAGGCCATGAAGGACTGCGATGGGGTTTTTCTAATCTTTTGGACCCATCCCCCAAAGGTCACCACTGGCGAGCACGAAGTCATCATCCTTGAGCACGAAGGAATGGTGGGGCAACCGGGGAATGCTTGGCTTGTTGTGTTCGATTGGGGCTAAGATAGGGCGCAAAGAGGTTGGAGGCCCCCATGAGCTTACTGCAACAACAAGAAGAGACGGAACTGGATGATGCCGCACTGGGCGAAGAACTGACCAAAGGCACGAGCCATGTGGTTGTGGCTTTCCTCATCGCGACCGTTGTGGTGAGCCTCGCAATCGGCGCCTACGTGCTCTTTGGGCAAAAAGATCCGGCTGCAACAGGGAAGATCGTGGCTGTGTGGGTGCATCCGCAGCATACCGAGACATCCGGATTTGACGCCAGTGGCGCGCCCATGCCGAAGGAAGAAGTGGACCAGGTGATGGTGTTTACCGAAGTACGGCTTGTGAACGACACCGATCACCCGCTGTACCTGATAAACGCGCTGACTAACGCAACGCTCGCTGACGGCATCCACTCAAGCTACGCGGCCAACACGGCCGATTACGACCGAATCTTTGTCGCCTATCCGAATATTCCGGTGCCGCACAACGCGCCCATATCGCCGCTGGACACGACGATTAACCCCGGACAAACAGTGGACGGGACTTTTGTTTCCGCGTTCAAGATGACCAAAGAAGAATTCGACGCGAACAAGAAGCTGGACTATACCTTCAACTTCCGGTATCAGCCCAGCCTCGAGGTCGCGCCCACGGTTGCGATTACTGAACAGTAGGCGGAACGGGTGCGCCCTTGGGCGTGGAGAGATAGCCCGAGATCTCATTACTTGAATTGATGTTGTTGACGACGATCTCGTAGAGCGCCTGATCCTTGCCGCTATAGAACTGCAACGGCTCATTCAAATTGCGATCCTTCTTCTCGTACACCTTGTCGTCGGCAAAGACGTCGAGGGTGAACTTGCTGCGCTTGCCGTCAGCCCTTTTCAGTTGCAACGAGACCGTGCCTACCGGCTTCTTTTGACCTTTTTCAAGAGTGAACTCATAGAAGTTGCGGTCGCCCTTGTGCTCAAGGGTTACCAGCTCATCGTGGTTGCGAGCGATGATGCTGTTGGTGCCGCTTAAGTCGCCCTTTACTGACTCGAGCTCGCTGTTGGTGGTGGCCAGGTCGCCCTGCGTCTTGGTGAGATCGGTCTTAACGCCGCCCACATCCGTTTTCACATTCGAGAGGTCGGTCGAAATTCCGTTGACCTGCTGCGCCGTCTGCTTTTCCGCGGTCTCATCAGCTTCTTCGCGCGTGACGATTGCTTGCGCTCGCTCGTCGAGCTCTTTTTGCGTGAGGCCGACCGACTTGCCAAGCTCATCCGTGGCGACTTTCAATCGGGCGTTGGTCTCGCGCAAATCGGCAGCAAGTTGCGTGTCCTGCTGCCTGGCGTCCGCCAATTCTGTCTGCGCGGTGGTTAGCTTGCCGGTTAGCGTGAAGCACCAAATCAAGCTGCCAACAGCAGCCAGCAGCGCGACGGCAATCGCCGCCAACAGAGCGCCGGAGTATGTTCGGGGGGCGTTTTCGATCTCTTCACTCATGCGTTACCTTTCATTGACGGACTTGCGGCGTAAAGCCAACCATGCCCGGCGTTATGGCACATCCTGTCCGGTTAGACGCTGTACAAAGGCGAAATTGTCTCAGTCGTTCCGGAAATCCTCATGATTCACAATCTTACCGGCTAGGACGCCCCGGTAAAAGCCGGGAATGCCATTCTGATCGGGGGCCGAATCTTTAGGATAAAGCGAGTGGCCGGGGAAAGGGCTTGGTCTGCCGTGGATCGGCTCAGCGGGACGGCTGAAAGTGGTCAAGACGGATCGCCGTCCCACTCTCCGTGACAGCGGCGTCTCAGGTTCCGTGACAAGGACGGAACGGCTAAGTTATAAACATGTTTACCGGTTATTTCGGAGCCTGGTGCTAATCGAAGCGGCCCGAAACTCCGTTGCAACGGCCAAACTGCCATCAAAACATCAGAGGAGAAGCAAAGGCTATGTCGACTGCTGTCGCAGGAAAAGGCCTGGAAGGAATTGTCGCCGCCAACTCCGGCATCTGCTGGATTGATGGAGATGCGGGCATCCTGTCCTATCGCGGCATCGACATTCACGAGCTGGCCGAGCACTCGACCTTTGAAGAATGCACCTACCTGCTTTGGAACGGAACGCTGCCGAACAAAACGGCACTTCGGGAGTTCGAGTCGCAATTGGCGGCGGCGAGGGTGCTGGATCCGCGCGTGATCGACCTTATGCGCAGCTTTCCCACTTCGGCCACGCCGATGGAGGTGCTGCGCACGACGGTCTCGGCGCTGAGCTTTTACGACCCTGACGAGAAGGACAACTCGCACGACGCGAACGTGCGGAAAGCGTATCAACCTGACGGCGCAGATTGCGATGATTGTGGCGATTTACGATCGGATTCGCAAGGCGAAAGGAAATTGTGCCGCCGGATCGCTCGCTCACGCACGCCGGCAAATTTCTTGTGGATGCTGAACGGGGAAAAGCCTTCGCAGACGGCCACCCGAACTTTGGATATCGCTCTTATTCTTCATGCCGATCACGAACTGAACGCTTCTACCTTCGCCGCTCGCGTCATCGCCGCAACACTCTCCGACATTCACTCCGCAATTACCGGCGCCATTGGCGCGCTGAAGGGGCCGCTGCACGGCGGAGCCAATGAAGCGGTGATGCGGCTGCTGCTGACCATCGACAAGCAGGGCGCCGATCCGGTGGAGTACGTGAAGAACATGCTGGCGGCGAAGCAAAAGATCTCTGGCTTCGGGCATCGCGTTTACAAAACTGAGGACCCGCGTGCCACGCACCTGCGCAAGATGAGCGAGCAGCTGGGCAAGGATGCGGGCCAGCCGAAGTGGTTTGAAATGTCGCGGGCGATCGAGCTCTACATCAACAACGAGAAGAAGCTGAACGCTAACGTGGATTTTTATTCGGCTTCAACCTACGCGACGTTGGGAATCGATATCGATCTTTATACGCCGATCTTCGCGGTGAGCCGCATTGCGGGCTGGGCCGCGCACGTGATCGAACAGTTGGACGACAACCGGCTGATCCGTCCACGAGCGGACTACATCGGGCCGGTGTATCCCTCGCCGTGGATTCCGGTGGACGAGCGGCTGTAGAGCGGCAACGTGGCTGCCTGCTGGATTCTGGCGCTTCAAGACAGCGACGCCGCAGGCGATGGCTTCCTCTTCGGACTTAGATTTTCTTTGACAGCGGGCCGATTGAGCGGTCGATGAGCCAGTCGATGGCGGCATTCTCGTCTTCTATTTCAATGCGCAACGCCACAGTCTGAATCGGGAGCGACGCCGAAACATTCGCGGCGAGCGCGCCAATGCGGACGCGATCTTTTTCCGTAGTGAGAAGCGCTGTGGCTCCCGCGGCGCGCGCTGCGGAATCGATGCGGGCGAGATCGGCAGCGGTGTAGATGTGGTGGTCGGCGAATGCGATTCGGGCGGCGAGCTTTGCGCCAGATGATTCGAGTCCCTGAAAAAACTGATCAGGCCGCGCAATGCCGCAGAAGGCGGCGACGGGGCCGTCAAGCTGGGGGATTTCCATTCGGCGGCGCAAACGCCAGATCTGAGCCTTCCATCCGCGCGCTTTGATTTCAGTTTCCACATCGGGTTCGTCGGCGGGAATGGCGATCACTTGCGCGCGCTCCGCTGCATGCAACGACTCGCGCAAATTGCCTGCGGGAAGCAGATGGTCGGCAAGGTCACGGCGACTGAGCAGCAGAATGTCAACGTCGCGCGCGAGCTGGCGATGTTGAAAGCCGTCGTCGAGGATATGTGCTTTGGGCCCGAGGCTTTTATTTGCACCTTGCGGCGCTTTTGGTGGCGCGTCTTGCGGTGCTTTTGGCTGCGCATTCGGCTGCACCTGCGCGGAGCGCTCGGCCAACAGCCCTGCTTGATAGCGTTCTGCTGCGACATAAACTGGAACATTTGCCTCGCGCGCAATCAGGAGCGGCTCGTCGCCGAAATCTTCTGATTTTCCGGCGGGGTCAACCAAAAGTGGGAGCGTGGAACGCCGGCCGTAGCCGCGCGAAAGCACGTCGATTTGCAGGCCGCGTGCGGTAAGAGCTTTGGCGAGCGCGATCGTGAGCGGCGTCTTCCCTGCCCCGCCCGCGGAAAGATTGCCGATGCTTACGACTGGCCAGCGGAGACGACGGATTTTCTTGAGGCCCATGCGCAACTGCAACCCGCGCAACGCGACCGCGAGACCGTAGATCGGCACGAGAGGCAAAAGCAGCGGACGTGCGGCGGGGATATGCGGTCTCATAGCAAAAACTTCATCCTTTGCTCTCGCCACTATTTTCGCCAACTGGGCGATCGTTCTCGTGAAGGAGGCCTTCCGTCAACTGCTCAATTTCGGCATTCATTGCTTCGCGCGCATCGCGCCAGGCTTCGCTCTCGTAGATCGCCGTCTTCGCTTCTACAGAACCTATTCCCAGATCCGAACACAGTATGACAAGGGATTCGGCTGGACTTTTTGCCTTGGTCCGAAGGAAAGCCAGGATGGTATCGATTCCTTTGCCCTGCTCATTCAAGCGGCGCACTTCGCTCGAAATTGCGAGGTCACTTGGAATCATTTCTCGAGATTGTTGTTCCGGCTCGCCCAAGATATCCCTTAATGCCTTTACGCAGCGATCGGTAGCGCCGGCTTCGCGATCGAAGACCTCTTTTGCCCGCGCGCCCATGGCCTTGGCGGCGGTGCGATCGCCAAGGAGTTCGATGAGGGTCGAGCCCAGTTCTTCTTTTGGGGCGATGCGCAGCGCGTCGTGACCTGCGCAGGCCGTCGACGATGGCGGCGAAGTTGGCGTAATGCGGGCCCATGACGATGGGTACGGCGAATTGGGCCGGCTCAAGCGGGTTGTGGCCGCCTGCGGGAACGAGGCTGCCGCCGACGAACGCGACCGAAGCCAGCGAATAAACAGAGGCCAGCTCGCCGATTGTGTCGAGCAGAACAATCTCGCCGGGACGGAGCATGCGACGCGCGAGCGGCGTTGCCGATGCCTCAGATGTCCAGTCGGAACGCTTGCTCCATAAAACGCCGGATTTCTGCAGAAGGGCTGCGACGGAGCCGAATCGCTCAGGATGCCGCGGGGCGAGGACGAGGACGAGTTGCGGATCTTCGGCGAGCAGGCGCGGCCACGATTCAACGAGCTCGGATTCCTCGCCTTCGAGCGTGCTGCCGGCGACGATAAACCGCAGGCCGACGGAAATTGACCGCAAGTAGCGCGTGGCTTCAGACTCCTCGGCGGCGCGCACATCGAATTTGAGATTGCCGGCGACGGAGACGCAATCGGAAAGACAGCCGAGCGTGAGCAGGCGGTCGGAGTCAACTTGGCTCTGCGCAAGCACGCGACTGAGACGTGAAAGCAGCGGACGCCAGAACAAGCGCAGCTTGCGGTAGCGCGGCCATGAGCGATTGGAGACGCGGGCGTTAACTACGGCAACGGGAATTTCGCGGTGAAAGCAACCATGAAGGAGATTAGGCCAGAACTCCGTTTCAACAAGGATGAGCAGGCGCGGCTGGAGCGCGTTGAGATAGGCGCTGACGGCCCACGGCAGGTCAAGCGGGCAGTAAAAGACTTGATTCGATGCGAAGCGCTCGCGGGCCAGCGCCTGGCCGGTGCGGGTTGTGGTGGATATGACAATCGAGTAGCCGGGCAGCGCAGATTCAAGCGCCTTGACCATGCCCGTGACGGCGAGAACTTCGCCGACTGAGACGGCATGAAGCCAGACAAGCGGACGGTCCAGACTTGAAGAGCCGGCCTCGACGAGCCGGAGCGGAACCCGGCCCAGCCGCTCCATGAGCCCTTCGCGGTACCTGCGCGTGAAGGCCATGCGCCACAGCCACCATGGCGCGCCGACGATCAGGGCCACCAACAACGCAAAGTTATAGAAAAAAAGAAACATGCTTAAACGAACCAGTCTTCCGCAGGTCTAATCGTAGAGCCTCTGTTCTTGGAATGATACAGTTGAGCGCGATGAAACCTTTGCGGGGAATCCCGTTGCTATTGCTTTGGTTTGCCTTGCCAGTGACGGCGAGCGACCGCAAGCCTCCGCCGGTGCAAGCGGCAACTTCATTTCCGGCTGTCGAAGTGCATCCCGATGAGCACGTAGCCATCGCGGCCGAGCCCTACGACACCAAGGAAAAGGAGTCCCTTTTTCGCGTTGATTACCTGGATCACGACGTGATGCCGATTCGGCTCATTGTGACAAATCTTGGCGATCGCCCCATTTCGCTCATCGATGCGCGAATTCTGTTTGAGACGGCTGAGGGCGACAGAATTCGCGCCGCGGAGCCGGAAGATGTGGAGCGAATGATGACGATGAAAGAGCGCCAGGGTTCGAGAATTCCCCTGCCTGCGCCGCTGCCGCCCCTCCACGTCAAGCCCAAGGGCAGCATCCAGGAGATCGAGGACGACTTCAATACTTTTGAGTACTCAGCTCTCGCAGTAGAGCCGCACACGGCTAGGCTT